>JAXDMN010000076.1:0-20332 GCA_034666045.1 Phycisphaerales bacterium
CGGAGAGCGATCAGTGCGAACGGGGAACGTGCACGACACGGAGCGTGTCGCGACGCTAAAGCTGCGGAAAACGCGGGAAGGTCTGCATCTGCTGAGCGATTGTAGTCACATCCGCGTTTCGACGCCACGCGAAGATGCCGATAAACAGGGGGTGACCACGATCGCGATGCCGATTCCGCGCGCGGAGGCGAAGACCGGAGCTTCCGCTCACGGCGATGAGCTCGCGCGCGAATCGGCCACGTCATCGAGCGGGATTGCGCGGTGGCTGTTGATGGGCGTCTGTCTCGCGGCGGCGCTGGTGGGCCGCCTCGCGTACCTGTCTCAGCCGTTCGACGACGACGGCGCGATGTTCGTCTATCTCGGGCGGGTTGTTTGCGAGGGGAGGCGCTTTTGTCACGACGTCATCGACAACAAGTTCCCAAGCGTCGGGCTGATGACGAGCCTCGCGTATCGCTGCTTCGGCAACGCATGGGCGGGGTACGTTCTCACGCAAACGGCACTCGGCATCGGCGGCGCGCTGCTGCTGTCGCGATCGGCGGGGCGGCATCTCGGCGAGGCGGCGAAACTGCCGGCGATGCTGTTCGCGCTCGTCTACTTCAACTTCTACGTCGCGGTCTACGGCGGATTCCAGCTCGAGACGATGCAAACCTTCTTCGCGATCCTCGCGGCCGGTGCGGCGATGGAAGCGCTGAGCGGGAAAGGCGACTCCCGCGATGCCTTCGTCGTCGGACTCGCCGCCGGTTGTGCCGCGATGTTGAAACCGACCGGCGGATCCGTGCTCGCCGCGTTCGCGATTGCGACGCTGCTCACCTCATATCGTTCGCCCCTGAAAGTGCTGCGTCACGCGCTGGCGTCGGCATGTGGCCTCGCGATTCCGGCGGCGGTCGTGCTCATCTACCTGGTCGGCACCGATGTTCTGCGTGACATGCCGGGCCTCTATCGTCAGATCGCGCGATACGCGGCGGAGACGCCGTTCGAGATGATCGATCTGCTCAAGCCGGTGATGGTGCTGCTGATCATCGGCTTCCCGATGCTCGTCCGCGGCTGGATCGGCCGACGCGACGCGACCGCGGCGAAACCGGCGCGGCCGATCGTCATCTTTCTCATCGCTTGGCTCGCGCTGGAATTTTTCGGCGCGATCGCGCAGCGGCGGATGTATCCGTATCACTTTCTCCCGCTCGCCGCGCCGGCCGCGCTCTGTTACGCCGCCATCCCGCGCCGCGAGCCGCTCGCGCGCATCGCCGCCGCCGTTCTCCCCGCGGCGGTCGCATCGTTGATCTTCGGCGCGATGCTGATCGCGAGAGCGGACGAAAAGCCCCACCTGACCGCGGCGAGCGAATATCTCCTCGTCCACGCCGCGCCGAGCGATCGCTTCTGGCAGGACTGGATGGCGCGCACGCTGGTCGAAACCGGCCTGCAACCCGGGTCGCGCGTGCCGCTGACATTTCTCTTCATGAACCACGACGCCGCCCCGCAGGAATTTTCGCGGATGATCCTCGATGACTTCGAGCGGCTGCGGCCGAAGTATGTTTTCCTCTCGACTGATCTCGGGGCGCGCATCGACGACGTCACCAAGCGTTCACCCGAGTTGCGCGCAAGCCCCGCGCGCGCCGCGAACTACCGTCGCGCGCATCAGGACATCGAGCGCTATGTAAAAATTAATTACATCGCGGAATCGGTGGTCGGACATGAAACGGTGTACGTGCGCCGCGACGAGGGCGAAAGCGCCCGCTGAAGCGGGCGATCCGGTGTGGGAAAAGTCTGAGACGTAAAACATGTTGACCGCCTGAGCTCGCCGGTGCTACGTTTGCGCGTTGCATGTTTGTCAGAATCGGTTTTGACCTTCAGTACGATGTCCCGAGCGTCACGCCGATGCTGCTGATGCTGCACACGCATCGCAGCGTCGCCGCCCGCCTGCAACGCCCGGAGCAACTTCTCATCGAGCCGGGCGCGCTCGCGTCGCATAACTTCATCGACAGCTTTGGCAACGTCGCGACGCGCGTCATCGCGCCAGCGGGCAAGGTGCGCTTCTGGGGCGACAACGTCATCGAAGATTCCGGCGAAGCCGAACCGACTATCGACGGCGCGAAGCTGCACCTGATCGAAGAGCTGCCGGACGATTGCATTCGCTTTCTGCTCGCCAGCCGATATTGCGAAGTCGATCGCATGTCGCAGACGGCGTGGGATTTATTCGGCAAAACGCCGGCGACGTGGGAGCGCGTCGCGGCGGTGCTGGACTGGGTGCACGATCATGTCGAGTTCGGCTATCCGTTTGCGCGTTCGACGAAGACGGCGATGGACGTCTGCAACGAGAAGAAAGGCGTCTGCCGCGATTTCCAGCACCTGGCGATCACGCTGCTCCGCGCGCTGAATGTGCCGGCGCGCTATTGCACCGGCTACCTCGGCGACATCGGCGTGCCGGTAAATCCGACGCCGATGGATTTTTCCGCCTGGCTCGAGGTGTTCATTGGCGGCAAGTGGTTCGCGCTGGATGGGCGGCATAATACGCCGCGCATCGCGCGGATTCTGATGGCAAGAGGCCGCGACGCGACGGATGTTGCGATCAGCACCACGTTCGGTCCCGCGCGTCTGGAAAAATTCACGGTGTGGACGGATGAAGTCGGCGCCGAAGCGATCGATCAACCCGCGGGTGTTCCGTCGAACGTGCAGGTTGTGACGCTGGTGTAAAAAACCCAATTCGCAAGTCTTATCACGCAGACCGCTGAGACTTCCCCGGTGTCGTCGGCGCGGGTGTCATCTGCGGTTGCGGTTCCGCGATGCTCTCGCTCGTCCCACCCGGTGGTGGCTCCACCAGCTCGATCGTCTCTTCCTGCGGCGCCGCTGTCGCCGCCTTCCCGCGCGGGCGGAAGCGCAGCTCCGGAAGTTTGGAAATTCCCTGCCGCAGCGCCTGCTCCCATCGGTTGCGGATCTTCGCCAGATCCGCATCGTCCGCCATGAAGCGCCGCTGCCGCGTCACGTTCAATTCATCGATCGAGTATGCGAGCAGATCGATCGGCGGGCCGACGGTCACGTTCGACTTCATCGTCGAATCGAGCGAAAGCAGCGCGTACTTCGCCGCCTCCTCCAGCGTCGTGCGATCGAAGCGAATCCCGCGATCCAGAATCGGCCGGCCATACTTCGTTTCGCCGATTTGCAGGAAGGGCGATTCTTCCGTCGCCGCCAGCGGGTTCCCCTGCGGGTAGATCATGTAAAGCTCCGGCGGCGAGCCTTTGACTTGTCCGCCGATGAGCATGTGAACGATGAACCGGTACTCGTCGCGCTCGAGTGCCTCGCGGTCCATTTCGGAGACGCGCCGCACCTGCTGCCCGACAACGCGCGCCGCGTCGTACATGGTCGGCGCCACCGCCAGCCCCTTGCCCGCATCAAAATCCCGCCGCAGCAGCGTCATGATCGATTGCGTCAGCGACAGGCTGCCGCTCGTGAGGACGACAAACGCGCGTTCGCCCGGCTGGACGAACGTGTGCATTTTTCGGACGGTGTTGACCTGGTCATAACCCGCGTTGGAACGCGAGTCGGATGCCATGATCAGGCCGTGCTTCGTGATAATCCCAAGACAATAAGTCATCGCCGTTGCAGCATCCTATCCATCTGATTATCGGCTTCCACCGTCCGCAACTTCGTTATCCGCGGCAAAAAATGCGCGAATCACGACCGGCCATTCGCCAGCCGATAAGAATTGCAGCGGAGGGTTTGTTCGGCCCGCCCGGAGGGTGTTTGCGCGATGTTGATTCGGATCGGCCACGAGTTGCAGTTTGATCTAACTGGCGCCACGCACATGGTGCTGATGCTCCACACCCATCCGGTGCGCGCCCACCTGTTGCAGCGATCCGAGCGGCTGCACGTCGAGCCGCACATCAACCTCGACACCTTTACTGACACGTTTGGCAACCGCGCCGCGCGCCTGATGGCGCCGGCCGGCAAGCTGCGGGTGTGGTACGACAACGTCGTCCTCGATAGCGGCGAACCGGAACAGAAGATCGACGGGCTGCGCCTGCATCCGGTCGATGAGCTGCCCAACGATCTCATTCGCTACCTGATGGGCAGCCGCTATTGCGAGGTCGACCGCCTCGGCGCGATGGCGTGGGATCTCTTCGGCAAGACGCCCGCGACGCACGAGCGCGTCCAGGCGGTGATGGACTGGGTGCACAACAATGTCGCGTTCGGCTACAAGTTCGCGCGTCACAACAAGACGGCGTACGACACGTGGTACGAACAGAAGGGCGTCTGCCGCGATTATCAGCACCTGGCGATCGCGCTACTGCGCGCGCTCAACATCCCGGCGCGCTATGCGACCGGTTATCTCGGCGACATCGGCACCGCCCCGTGCCTGCTGCCGGGCGATTTTTCGGCGTGGATGGAAGTTTTCCTCGGCGGGCAGTGGATCACGCTCGACGCGCGGCACAACACGCCGCGCATCGGACGTGTCCTCATGGCGCGCGGCCGCGACGCAACCGATGTCGCGCTGACGACCTCCTTCGGCCCGGCCAAGCTCGAACGGTTCAAGGTGTGGACGGAACAGTGCACGGCCGAGCAGGTCGAGCAGGAGGATGCGGTCTTTGCGCCGCCGACTCCCGCGTCGCCCGCGCCCGCGATCGTGCCGGCTCCAAACGCGGTACCCTGCGTACCGGTGGCGGCATAAATCATGGCGATCCTTTCCTATCGTTCGCGCGGCGCCTGGCGAATCGAATCCCCGCCCATCACCATTCGTGTCCTGGCGATGCTGCACATCCTGATCGGCGGCGGCATGCTGATGCTCGACGTGACGGTCATGCCCGGCTTCCAACTCGGGAAGTGGGGCGCCGTCGGATGGTTCATCATGACCTGGCAGGCGGTCATGACCAGCGGCCCGCTCCTCGGCGGACTGGCCCTGCAATGGCAAAGCCCGCGCGCCCGATCGCTGGCCCTCTTCAGCTTCGGAGCCCTCGCGATGGCCGAGGTCATCACCTTCGGCCACGGGCTCTTCTGCTGGATCGAAGGCAGGATGACCGGCGACAAAGCGATGGTCGCCTTCGGCACGATCGGGACGATGATGTCCATCGCGCTGCTGGTCTTCAGCACCAGCGCGTTGCAATACCTGCGGGATCTGCGTCCGTGCGAAGCAACGGCGCCGCGCCCCCGCGCGGCTTAAGTGCTGGTTGTCGCCGCATGCCAAGCCCGGGGATTGCAATCCCTGGGGCTTTCTATTGCTGCTGCTGCTCCTGCTGCTGCTGCACGACCTGGTCGCGATAAGGCGTGTGCCTGCCCGGAAAGGTCGGCACGTTCAATTGGTGCGTGCGATCGGTCGCCAACTCCGGCGGGATCGAATGCAGCAGCTCGCTGTGGACCGCCGCCTCGATGGATTCGGTGGCGCTGCCGCGATAGATCCCCTTGTTCGGCGGCACGTCGCGGTAATCGCGCCCGAACGCGACCAGAACGTAATTCTCACCGATGTTGCAGACGTTCGTCGGATCGAAGCCGATCCACCCCTTCGACGGAAAATAGAGCTCGACCCACGCATGCGTCTGCGTGTAGCCACGAAAACGTTCCGCCTGCGCATGCAGCAGGCCGCTGACGTAGCGCGCGGGGATCTTCATCGCGCGGGCGATGCCGATCATCAGGTGCGTGAAATCCTGGCAGACGCCCCAGCCGTGGTCGAGGGTTTCGCAGATCGGGCTCGCGGAGGTGGTGACGCCCGGGCGGTAGGTGAACTTGTTGTTGATCAACGTCATCATCCGCGCCGCCAGCTCGCCGAGCTTGATGCCGTCGAACGCATAGAGCTGCTCGACGAGCTGCGGCAAGCCGGGCGCGTCATCGACCGGGCCGCCGAACTGCAAGAAATCGTAGAGCCGGTAATCCGTCGGCGCGAGCGTGATCGGCCAGGTGTCCGGCAACTCGCGCGGATCGGCGACCGGGCGCTCGGTTTCGACGACGCTGGTCGTGACGATCTTGATGCGATCGTGAAAGTCGTTGATCGTGAACGCGTTGACCGTGTTGCCGAGCCAGTCGAAGTAGGTCGACGGCACGGTCGCCGGCCCGATCGCGAGGTTGAAGCTGAGCCGCCGCTGATCCTGCTCCTGCCGCGGCGTCATGCGCAGCTCCATCACCGATTCGCTGATCGCGTCGCTGTAAGTCAGGTCGGTGGTGTGGGTGATTTTCAGCAGCACGATACCTCGTTTGTTGTCATCCTGAGGTACTCCGAAGGATCTGCGTTCCCAGTCGCTCGGTGCCAGATCCTTCGGAGTACCTCAGGATGACATCTTTCGTCGTTGCGGGCGCTAATGCAAAAAATACGTCTTTTGGATCGCCAGCGCCGCCTCGGCGACGTCGTTTTGGATTCGGTCGCAGTAGTGTCCGACGCCCGGGCGGACGATTTCGCCGGCCTCGGCGTACTCGAGCTGAATCTTCAGCCGACCGAGCGCGCGCTCCGCCGGATCGATGCCGCGCGGATTCACTTCCGCGCGGATCGCGGCGGCGGCGGCGTGGGCCTGCGTGACGCAGAAGCGCACGCTCCGCGGGAAATTTTCCTCCAGCAGCAGGAACGACGCGACGCGCACCGGGTCCATGTCGCCGATGTGCATCCGCCGATACGCCTCGATCGAGCAGCAGCTTCGCAGCACGGCCATCCAGTGGATATTTCGAATCGGCGCTTCGAGCTTCGCCTCGGCGCCCTTCAGCAGCGAAAAGCGCGTGCCGAGCACGCGGGCGGTCACATCGATGCGCTCCAGGAATTTCCCGAGCTGCGTGAAGTGCCAGCGCTGATCGTGCTGAAGCGTCTGGTCCGCCAGCCCCTGGAAAAGCATCGAGCCGGTGATGACCTGCCGGTAAAAATCCTCCGGCGACTCATCGAACCGCGCCGGTGCATCACGCAACGCCCAGTAGAGCGTGTTGAGACATTCCCACATCTCATGAGAAATCGTTTCGCGGATGCCGCGTGCATTTTCGCGGGCACGGCTGAGACAACTGTAGAGCGAGTTCGGGTTCTCCGCGTTGAACGCCATGTGATGCGCGACGCGATATGCGGAAGATGAATTCGGCGCGAGCGGCGTGCTCTCCGCCGGCGGATCGGCCGGCGGCGTCGGCTCCGGCAGCGGCGGCGAACGCATGATCGTGATCACGCTCTGCCACTGCCGCTCCTGCAAGTCGGGCGCGAGCTCGCCGACGTCCATGAGCAGGTTCGTGTTGATCAGGAGAATTCGCGCCACATGCTCGGCGCGTTCGACGTACCGGCTCATCCAGTAAACGCTGTCCGCATCGCGCGAGAGCATCGGTCGCGGGGGGCGGGTGACGAAGAATTTTGTGGTGTCTGTCGTCATGACATTTTTGCGACCGTCGAAACTAGCGATTTTATTTAACAAAACCGTTCACGCGCCAAACATTTAGCCGCGTCGCTTGCGACGCGCGACCCCACGACGACATAACGCGCGCACACCGCAAACGCGCGTCGCAAGCCACGCGGCTAAATAGGTGCGAGCGGAAGATGCGATTGCGTTGTGGTCATGATTGCTACTGCGTTTGCGACTGCTGTGTTTGCGTCTGCGCCTGCGCGGGATGCTCATCCTCTTCTTCCAGCACCCACGTATCTTTCGACCCACCTCCCTGGCTGCTGTTCACCACGAGCGACCCTTTCCGCAGCGCCACGCGCGTCAGTCCGCCCGGCATCACGACGACTTTCTCGCCAAACAGAATGTACGGACGCAGATCGACGCGCCGTCCTTCGAAATGATCGTCGAACAAGGTGGGATGCTGGCTCAGCTCGACGACGGGCTGCGCGATGAAGTTGCGCGGGTCGGCGTTGATCTTTGTGGCGAACTCCTCGCGCTCCGCTTGCGTCGCCTGGTGGCCCATCAGCATGCCGTAGCCGCCGGATTCGTTGGTCGCCTTCACGACGAGCTTGTCGAGGTTTTCCAGGACGTACTTTCGATCGTCCGGGCGGGCGCAGATGTGGGTCGGGACGTTGTTCAGGATCGGCTCTTCGCGCAGGTAAAACTTGATCATCTCCGGCACGTAGGGATAGATCGCCTTGTCATCCGCGACGCCGGTGCCGGCGGCGTTGACGAGGGCGACGTTGCCGATGCGATAGGCGTTCATCAAACCCGCGACGCCGAGCGTGCTGTCGGTGCGGAAGCAGAGCGGATCGAGAAAATCGTCGTCCACGCGGCGATAGATCACGTCGACGCGCCGCAATCCGGAAGTCGTCCGCATGTAGACGAAATTATTGTCGACGACGAGGTCGGATCCTTCGACCAGCTCCACGCCCATCTGCCGTGCGAGGAAGGAATGCTCGAAGTACGCCGAGTTATAGATGCCCGGCGTCATCACGACGATGCTCGGATCGTCGATGCGATTCGGCGCGACGTATTTCAGGCACTGCAGCAGGTTGTACGGATAATCCTCGACGCTGCGCACGCGATACGCGTCGAAGAACGTCGGCGCGACCCGCTTCAGCACCGCGCGATTCTCCAAGACGTAGCTCACGCCGCTCGGCGTGCGGCCGTTGTCTTCGAGGACCAGATAATTCCCGCTCTTGTCGCGAATCAGGTCGGTGCCGCAGATGTGCATGTAGACGTCGCGCGGCACGTCGACACCGAGCATCTCGCGGCGAAACATTTTCGCGCCGTAGACCAATTCCGCCGGGATGACGCCTTCGGTGAGGATCCGCTGGTCATGATAGATGTCCTGGCAGAAGAGGTTCAGCGCGGTGATGCGCTGGCTGAGCCCGCGCTCGATCGTTTCCCACTCGCCGGCCGGGATGATGCGCGGGACGAGGTCGAACGGGAACGTTTTCTCGACGCCGCGCGGATCGCTGTAGACGGTGAAAGTGATGCCCTGGTTGCGAAACGACACGTCCGCCATGCGGCGGCGGCGGTCGAGGGCGGCGGGATTCAATTTCGCCAGGCGGCGGGCGACGGCGGCGTAGTGCGCGCGAGGTGAGCCGCGTTCGGCGAACATCTCGTCGAACACGCCGTTCACCTCGTAATGATCCCACATGCCTCGCTCCATGAGGCGGGCGATTCTACCGACTCACTTCGGCGGCGTCGCGGGGGCGGGCGCGGGCGTGGTCGTCGGCGCGGGCGCGGGCGTCGGAGACTTTTTGTTGATCAATCCGCCGAGTCCCTGCTGGATCGCCTTGCCTGGGTCCTTCACCGCCGCGCCGGGATCCTTGAGAATTCCTTCGACCGCCTGCCCGGCGCCGCCGGGGAGTTTCTTCTGCAAATCTTCACTCACTTTGCCGAGTTGCTTGTTTACTTCTTCACCAAGCTTTTGCTTGGCGAGGTTGGTGATGTCGGCCACGTTCATGCTCAGCACCTGCCGCAGTTCGGGCGGAAGCTGCTCGGATTCAGTCGCCTTGGCGGCGAGCTGCGTGACCAGCAGTGAGACGATCTCCTTGATCTGCGCGCCGTTCTGGTTCCCTTCGCCGGTCCCGACGTTCTGCATCGCCAGCGGCGGGATCGTCAGCGCATATTCCTGCTTCATCCCCTTGAGCTGCTCGCCGATGCCGGGCAGCGAAGAAAGGGCCGCGACGTCCGGGCGGAAGATGACCTGCGCACCCTGCACCTGGAGATCATTGATGATCAATTTCATCGGCGGCTTGTCGTCGACCGGCTTGTCCTCACCGGGCGGAAGCTGGTCGATGAATTTCTTGATGTTGAAGTCCCGCCCCTTCATCTCGATGAGGAGCTTCGGATCGCGGATGGTGATCTGCCGGACGCGCACGGGATCTTGCCGCAGCTCGCTGATCTTCACGTCGACGTCGACGCCGCCGAGCGACATCATGTCCGCCGCGGCGAATCCTTGCGGCTGGCCGACGTGGAAATTCCGCAGGCTCAGATTTCCGCCGAACAGCGAAACGTTCGCCGACTCGAGCTTCGTCGGCACCTGCAACGAGCTGGCCGACTGTTTCTCGACGGTGCTGCGGACGATGCCGTTGAGGTTCATGTAGAGCGCGACGCCGCCGATGATCAGCACGAGCAGGATGATCAGGAAAATCCATTTGACGACGCGTTTCGCGCCGCCGCCGCGATGCGGCCGGTCTGCCGCGCCGCCGGGGGCGGTTGAATCGGAGGTTCGATTGGCGGGGGAGGGCGAGGTTGGGGTCGGATCGGTTGTCATAAGGGAATTGTTGCGCCCATTGCCCGGTTCTGGCAATGGGCGGGTTTGACACGAATCGCACGGCGTGTAACCATGCCCCGCCGCCTGCCGACCGTTTGGGGGCAGGAAATTCAACCTCATTTCACGCGCCAAAGCCGCCGGAGAGACCACACATGCTGCTGACCAAGCACGAAGGCGAAACGTTCCGGAATCAGACCGTCTACATCAGCGGGCAGGCGTTCATCCGCTGCCAGTTCGTCGCCTGCACGCTCGTGCTTCGCGAGACGGTGTATCACCTGGAAGGGTGCTCGTTCGAGCGCTGCAACTGGCACGTTGACTGGGTGCTGATGTGGGGCAGCCCGGAATCGATTCGCGAAATCAAGGCGCTGGTCAGCATGATCGAGCAGGCGCAGGTGCAATCCGAGCAAGCGGCGAGCGGCGGCGGGGCGGAAGGGATTCCGTCGACCCCGTTTGCGAGCGGACCGGGAACGTAATCTGTTCGCGAATTGTCACTGTCGCGCGGCCGGGCTAGCATTTGCCTAGTGATTTCGTACGTCCATTTCCGGCGAGCATTTCTTCTTTTCCCAGTTGTCGCATTCATCGCGCTGTTGCCGCGCGCGGCGTCGGCTGCGCTGACGGCGGACGAACTGGTTCTCATCGTCAATGGCAACATCCCGGCCAGCGTCAGCTCCGCCGAGTTTTATGCAAAGGCGCGGCTGGTTCCGGACGGGCGGATCATCAAGCTGAATCTGCCCGCGGGGGAGGAGATTCCCTTCGCGAAATTTGAAGAAGAAGTCGTGCCGCAGGTGCGCGCGTTTCTGCGCGACAACGGGCTGGAAAAGAAGGTGCGCTGCGTGGTGACGTTCTTCGGCGTGCCGATCCGCATCGGGTCGAGACAACTCACGCCGCAGGAACAAAGTGAAGTCGCGGAACTGAAAACAGAGCTCGCGGCGACCGCGCAGAAGATCCTGCCGCTCGTGCAGCAGGCGGAAAAAGCGGCGGCGGAGCTGGATCCCGCGTTCATTCCCAAGGTGGGCGAAGATCCGGGCGATCTGTCCGATCGGGCGAACCACGCGCTGATCAGCGTCGCGCGCCGCCTGCCGCGCGCGGACGATCCGCGACATGACGAGCTGCTGCCGCGGCTCGTGCGGCTGACGCAGGGTTTCGGCGGTGACGCGCAGGTTGCCGACAAGCTCAGCGACACCGACATCCGCGCCATGCTCGCGCCCGCGGAGGCGGCCAAGTGGCCAGCGCGGCGCGCGGAGATCGACCAGGCGAAAAAAGAAGTCGCCGACCTGCACGATAAACGCTTCGACCCCGCGGCCCGCAAGCGCGTCCGTGAAATCATCCAGGCGAACTTCGGCCTGTTCGGACACCTCGATTCCGTGCAGGCGCACATCGACTACCTCAACACCGACGGCACCGTTTCGGCGTTCGACAGCGAGCTGGCGCTGCTGTGGTGGAAGTATTACAACCACGCCAAGTGGCAGATCAATCCGCTCAACGTCCGCTTCAGCGGGCAGACGCCTCCGGTGCTGATGGTCGCGCGGCTCGACGGGCCGCAGGAGGGCACCGCGACGCAGATCGTGCTCGGCTCGCTGAAGGCCGAGCGCGACGGATTGAAGGGCCGATTCGTCATCGACTCGATGGGCGGACTTCAGCCCGACGGCAAGCCGGACAAGGAGGGCGGCTACCGCGCGTTCGACGACAAGCTGCTCCGGCTGGCGCAGATCGTCAGCACGAACACGAAGATGCCGCTGACGCTCGACCGCCGTCACCCGGTGCTCCCCCCCAACAGCGTGAAGGACGTCGCGCTCTACTGCGGCTGGTACAGCGTGCGGAAATACGTGCCGGCGTGCCAGTTCAACGTCGGCGCGGTCGGCTATCACGTTGCCAGCTTCGAGATGCTCAGCCTGCGCACCGACAACGAGAAGGGCTGGGTCGCCGGCTTGCTGAATGACGGCATCGCCTCGACGCTGGGCGCGGTGGCCGAGCCGTACCTGTCCGCCATCCCGTCGCCCGATGAATTTTTTCCGCTGCTGCTGACCGGCAAGCTGACGCTGGCCGAGGTGTATTGGAAGACGGTTCCGATGACGAGCTGGATGATCTCGTTCATCGGCGACCCGCTGTATACGCCGTTCAAGGTGAATCCGCAGTTGCAGCCGGAGGAGTTGTCGCCGCTGTTGCAGCGTGCGTTCACGTCTGAGAGGCAAGCGTCGCCCGCGCCCGCGCCAGCGCCCGCGGCGAACGTCGAGACGCCGCCGCCGCAGTTGTGACGCGCTATCGCAATATTTATTGGACTCACGCAAAACTTGCCGCACTCACGTGAAGCTTCGCGGGCCGCGCACCGATAAATACCGCATGGCCGTTCACGTGATTTGTCCGAGTCTTCGCTGCCGCAAGATCCTTACCCTCGCGGACGACGTGCGTGGCTCCAACGTGACGTGCCGCTACTGCCAGATGCGCTTTCGCGTCCCGCAGATTCGCCGCCCGGTGGAGTCGCCGCGCGTCACCACGCCGGCGATGGGTGGCGTGCGCCCGGCCGGGTTGAAGTAAAAGTGAAGATAGAGGATTGACGATGGAGGATGGCGAAGACCATCCGATCGCTCGTCTCCATCCTGCATCCTCCATCCTCGTCTTCTCCAATTCGCAAGCTTGGCAGCCCCGCGCCGCAGTCGTATCATCCGCCGCCATGGCAGATTCGATGAATTATGCTTCGCCGGGCACGTCGCGGGCCGGGGTTTCGCTGGTCAAGGTCGGCGGGGCGCTAGCCATCGCCGGGACGGTCATCGGGACGCTGATCTTCCTCGGCGGCTGCTTCGGCTTCGGCGCGGCGTTCATCCTGTCGCCGATCCCCGTCGTGTTCGGCGCGGTCGGACTCGTGCTGGCGATCATCGGCGGCGTGATGCAGGTGCCGATCGGCGTGGAAGACACTCACGTCCTGGCAGCGATCCTGGTCAGCCTCGCGGTGCTCATCGGCGGGCTGCTCGAGGTCGCGATCTGGCGCGGGATTCCGATCTTCGCGGGTGGTGGTGGGGGGATGTGACGCGACTTCGTCGCGTATCAGACTCACGGAGTCCCGCTCCGTCCCTTGCACGAAGGACGCGATTCCTACCCCGGCGCGACTGCCGCGCTCAGCACGGACAACCACGACACACCAAACTCCGCGCCCGTGATGAACGCTTCACCCTGTCTCCGCGTGTGACGCGCCGTGCAGAGCACCTCGATTGGCGAGCCGTTTTCTCTTGCGAACTGCACATTGAACTGACTCCCCGCCGCGATCGGCTCGGCGTCGACGACTGCGATGCCGCTGCGCGACAGGTCGTACACGCCGACGCGACGCTGCGCAGCCGCGCGGCTGCCGCCGGGCGCGAGCGGGATGATCGTCACGAATCCTTCAACCGGCACGCGCAGCGCGCTTCGTCGCCCGAGCGGGTCAGGACCATGCAGCGCCGCGGCGAGGTCGCGCAGCTTTTTCTCGGACAACTCAACGCCGCCCGGCGTGAATGCATTCGGCATGACGTGAATACCAGGGTGATCGTGCTGCTGAGGACGAGTTATGCCTGCTTCGCCAGCTCGCGCTCGAGCCGAGAGACGATTTTCGCGAATACGCCGCGCATCGGGCACTCCGAATCCGCCAGCGCCTGGTGACATTCCATCACGTGCTGCGTCAGATCGCGCGACGACAAGTCCTGCGTGCGCAGCGTGACCCACGGCCCGCACGGCGCAGGAGCGGCGTCCATCATCGGGATCAGGCGGTCGATGTGCGTCGGGCCCAGCAGCTTCCGGCGCTGGTCGGCGGACGCGGCAAGAAAATATCGCTGCGGCTGGGTTCGCCCGAATCGGCGGAAGACGTCCATCAGGCAGCCGAGGAACGTGCTGTCGAGATAATCGCATGCGGCGAGGTCGAACACGACGATGGCGCTCGCGTCGGCGCCGAGCGTGTTCAATGCGACCTCCCGCGCGGCGGGGCTCTGGCCCATCGTGCCGTCGCCTTCCACGCGGATCACGCAACCCGTTTCTGTCGGCGCAACTTTTAATGTAGTGGGGCGGGCGACCATCGCTGACGCGAATCATAACCGCGGATGCGCGGGCCGCGATATCCCTGAAGTGGGGGAACTCGCCGGCAAAGTGTCGCCATCTTGCCCGCGCGGCACCGACAGGCTGCGAAAATGCGTATCATGCCGCAGTATGGCTTGGATTTTTCTTTTCGCCGCCGGCATCTGCGAGATCGTCTGGGCGGCCGGGCTGAAGACGTACGGCTTCACGCTCACCCGCGGCGGCGCATTCACCGTCTTCATGATGCTGCTCAGCTTCGTGCTGCTCGACCAGGCGATGAAAAAGTTGCCGCTTGGGACGAGCTACGCGGTTTGGACCGGCATCGGCGCGGCGGGCGCCGCGATCGTCGGGATCGTCAAATTCAACGAGCCGCGCGATTGGCCACGCGTTGTATGCATCCTCATGATCGTCGGCGGAATCATCGGGCTGCGCGTGCTGCACCGGGCGTGATTCCGCATCTCCGTGCAAAAAACCGCCCGGATTGCGCGGAAATCAGCGATGTTTCGTCTACTGACACTATCTCGGTTCAGGCTTGCCGCGCGGCGGACGCAGGGGTAGAGTTTGAGGTTGCTGGCGGCGGGGGCCTCGCGCGAAATGGACAACATGAAATCGACCATCCTCGCGTTCATCGATCGCATCAACGCGCACGACGTCGACGCCATCATCGCGCTGATGTCGCCCGAGTATGAGTTCGTCAATTCCTCCGGCGACCATTTCCGCGACATCCAGTTCATGCGCGACACCTGGAACGCCCAGTTCAAGAACCACCCGGACTTCAAAATCCGCGTGCAGCGCGTCATCTCCGACGGCGAAAGCGTCGGCGTCTTCGGCTGGTCGGAAGGCACCTACGCGCCGGACGGGATCATCTCGGAAGAAAACCACTGGGAAGTCCCGGCGGCGTTCCTCGGCATCGCGCGCGAAGGAAAAGTCGCCTACTGGGAAACCTACTCCGACGCCTCGATCGTCTTCGACCTGATCAAGTCGCGCTCGGCCGACGCCACCGCCGGCGCGCGGTATGACGTCGGGCCGGATGCGGAAGAATAGTTCTCCTCCTCCTCCTTCTCCTCGTTTATTCCGAGAGCCACCGCACAAGCGGGTCGAAGTGACCGGCGAGGCCCTTGTACGCGCGCGATTCCGGCGACATCGAGAGCAGCGCGGCGACGAGCGGTTCGCGCGTCGCGGGGTCGCGGCGCAGGTCGCTCAAGTCGTACAGATACGTCCGGATAGTGAAGAGTGCTGCGCCGCGCGCTGGAAAACCCCAGATGGTTTGACGCTCGATGCGGAGAAACGCCTGCGGATTCTCAGGATCGAACGCGCTTCGCGGCTTGTCAGGGTGATGGTTGAGCCGATCGTCGAACGTCACGCCCCACGCGAATCGCACCAGCCCGTCGGCCGCGCCGGTCATGATGCTCACGAACTCCTCGCCGCGGCGATTCATCTCGCCCATCCCCGCGACCGGCTCATGCACGACCGCGAACGAATGACCGACCTTCTCACCCGGCGCCCAGCCGTTGGGGAAGCAGACGTGCGCTGCGCTGAGCCAGTGCCCGCGCTCGGACGCGGTGCTGACGATGGCGAGGTCCTCCTGCACCTGGCAGGCGAGGGCGTCGAGCGCTCCAGTATAAGTGCCGCTGACTAATTGCATGTCCCTATCGAAGACAAGCGTTTCGTTCGTGAGCGCGCAGTGGAGACAAGTCGCCTCACCGGCGCGCTCTTCACGGAAGAGCAACGGGTGCTCGCTGGCAAGCCGGTGAATGATGAAGCTCGCGACATCAGCGAGCGTTCCCGGCGCGAGGTCGGAGGTGCAGAAATACTTGTCGAAACGATCGGCGCGGGAGGCGATTTTTTCAGTGCGAAAGTGCGTGAAGGTTCGATCTATCTGAAAGAGGTGCCGATCCGCGTCTCCTGTTCCCAAATCCCTCCCGAGACGGTTCAACCCCGGCGCAACGTCGTAGCGCCCGTGTCGGAGCGGGAAATAGAAGGGGGGCTTGTCCAGTGGCGCAATCACGCGAACGCAAATTCTACGATGGCAGATGTCACTAAAATCCGTTTTTCTTGCCCGGCGCGGTCACCTCTGGTGACCATGTCCCACCATGCGCAAGAGCTCCGCGACCTCCCGCGAGTTCTGGGGCGGGCAGCACCGCTACGAGCATTGGTATCGCGACAACACGGTCTACTTCATCACGTCGAAAGTGCGCGACGGATACCCAGCGTTCACAACCGAAGCTGCGAAGAACATTTTCTGGGACCGCTTTCATTGCTACACAGAGCGGCACGGTTTCGTCCCGTGGATCGCTACCGTGATGAACAACCACTACCACTTCCAAGGCTACCTACGGGACGGTGAACAGCTCGGCGAGATGATGCGCAAGCTTCATGGTTCCGTCGCATGGCTGGTCATGAAGGAAATAAAAGTCCACCACGTCCCGTTCTGGCGCGACAAAAAGGGAAGGGATTATTTCGACGGATGTCTCCGCGACGTGCTGCAAGCGCATCGCGCGTTCAACTACACGCGCGATCAAGCGGTGAAGGCGCGACTGGTGCGAGATTGTCGCGACTACCCGCATACGCGCGTTTATCTCGATCGCGATCGCGCGATCGCTCGCGCGGTGGAGCTCAAAGCGTTTCTCGAAGAGGTTCCTTACGCGCGATACGACCGGAAGAAAAAACAGCATGGTCACCAGAGGTGACCATGCCAGGTTGTTTTCTGAGTTTTCGAAAGTGACTTACCGCGTAACCCCACCCGGCAAAAACCCTTCGAGCTTGCGCGCTCGCACCGGGTGCTGGAGTTTGCGGATCGCTTTCGCTTCGACCTGACGCACGCGCTCGCGCGTCACTTTGAAGATGCGACCGACTTCCTCGAGCGTGTAGGTGTATCCGTCACCAATCCCGTACCGCAGCTTGATAATCTCGCGCTCGCGGTAGGTCAGGGTCTTGAGCACCTGCTCGATCTTGTCCTTGAGCATCTCCTGCGTCGCGGACTCGACGGGATTGTCCGCTTTTTCGTCTTCGATGAAGTCTCCGAAGTAGCTGTCTTCCGATTCGCCGACCGGACGATCGAGCGAGATCGGGTGACGGCTGATCTTCAGCACGCGGCGCGTTTCCGAAACGGACATCTTCGCGCGCTTGGCGATTTCTTCGATGGTGGGCTCGCGACCGAGCTCCTGCATGAGCGCTTTGGAAATGTTCCGCAGCTTGCTCATCGTCTCGATCATGTGCACCGGGATGCGGATCGTGCGGGCATGATCGGCGATCGCGCGGGTGATCGCCTGGCGAATCCACCACGTCGCGTAGGTGCTGAACTTGTAGCCGCGGCGGTATTCGTACTTGTCGACCGCGCGCATCAAACCCGTGTTGCCTTCCTGGATGATGTCGAGGAACGACAGGCCGCGGTTGCGGTACTTCTTCGCGATCGAAACGACCAGGCGCAGGTTGCCGCCGGAGAGTTTTCGCTTCGCGTCTTCGTACTTGTTGAAGATTTTGCGGACCTGAACGACGCGCTTGTGGAGGTTCTGCGCGTCTTCGAGCACGAGATCTTCCAGGCCGCTGAGCTCTTCGCAGCAGACTTCCAGGTCTTCGCCCGGCTCCTTCATCTTGCGGAGCTCTTCGATGCGCTGCTCGAGCTCGATCATCTTCGTAGAGATCGACGAGAGCTTCTTGTGAAGCGGCGCCACCTTGCTCGTGCGCAGGGAAAGCTCTTCCAGGAGCTTCACGCAGCGGCGGCGACGGCGGCGGATCGCCAGCATCAGGTCGGCGAGCTGCTGCTTGTTCTTCATCTCGCGCAGCTTGTCCCACTCGTCGCGATTGCGCGAGAGCATGCTGCGGACGGAGTTGAGGTTCGTCGGGATGCGCTGGCCGATCGTTCCCTTGTCGGCCTGATCTTCCGCGGTGCTGATCTTCATCGTGCGGTCGAAGGGCAGATCGCCATCATCGACCTGCTGAAGGATGTCGACCGCCGCCTGGAGGCAGTAGTCGGATTCGAGCACCTTCGAGCGGAAGATCTTGCGGGTGATTTCGATCTTCTTGGCCAGCGCGATTTCCTGCTCGCGGGTGAGCAGGGGGATCTCACCCATCTGGGTGAGGTACATGCGGACGGGATCGTCGATGCGCTTGGTTGCGGCTTCGGCGATTTCCTCGTCGATGTTGAGGTCGATGATTTCGCCATCGATGTCCTCGATGACGACTTCTTCGGGGGCCGGCGCTTTCTTCGGCGCGCGGGGTTTGGGTTGCTTGACGTAGTCGCCGATGTCCGCTTCGTCGATGAGCTTGATGCCCATCTCGTCGATGCGCATGAGCAACGTGTCGAGCTTGTCGGGGGAAACGACTTCGTCGGGCAGCTTTTCGTTGAGTTCCTCATAGGTGAGGAACCCGCGCGAAGTGCCCATCTCGAGCAGGATGCCGACCCGTTTGTCAGCCTCTTCCTGCGAGCCGGAGCCGATGAGCGGCGTTTCGATGACGCTTGCGTCCTTCATACCTCTATCTGACCAATCCACCCGCATCGTGCGGGCCTAGTTGGCAACGGCGGCTCAGGGCCAAGGAACTCGGGGGCATTCCCGATCCCTGCAACGCGAGCCACATCCGTGCCGATCTACAACAACATGTGCACCCCGAGGCGTCGAACAAACACCGCGGGACAATCAGGATCCGACCCGTCGCAAGTTGGGCTGACGGCTCTTTTCCTGAAGTTTCCTCAGCAGGGATACTTCATCCTGCTCCCCCAGATGCTCGTCTTTACGTTGCAACTGGGCGGTAAGTTTTTGATTCTCGCGGCGGCTGCGAATCTCTTCCAAGTGTAGGAGCGCGCCGGTGAGCGCGTCGTCCAGACCCGGAAGCGCTTCCGCCTCTTCCAATAATTCGATCGCGAGCTCCGCGAGCGGCTCGGGGCCCTGCAGGGCTCGAAGCTGGCTCAGGAACTCGTTAAATACCGGCTCTCCCTCGTCCCGTTGATGAGCCCAGTACGCCTCGGCCAATCGCCGGCGGGCCTCATCGCTAAAATCTTCGACGTGCACGCTTTGCTGCACGTGATGCCATCGCTGCGGCTCGCTCAGCAGCGCCCCGAGGATGTGCCGCTCGGCCATCTCCTGCGCTGTCGCCTGCCGGCGGGGCGGACGGACCGTGTTGCCGCCATCACTCTTATCTGCGACTGGAGCCGTCCGACCGGACATTTTTCTCGCCGCACGGCCATACCGGCGGTGCAATTCCTCGGTCGGCAGCCCGATTTCGGTGCTGAGCGTGGAAATCACCGCCGCCCAGCGAATGTCATCGATCGCCTGTTCCGACTTCGCCTTGAGGAACGGCTCCATAAAGGACGCAAGCGCTTTTTCCTGTTCCGGCACGTTGCCGTCGTTCGCATTCCACCGCCGCCGGAACTGGCGGACGAGGAACTGCAACACCGGCGGCGCGTCCGCGAGAAGCTTTTCAAACGCTGCGGCGCCGTGCGCCAGCAGAAATTCATCCGGGTCGACCCCTTCCGGCATCGACGCGATCGCGAAATCGACCGGCTGCGTCATGAACAGCTCGACCGTCCGATACACCGCCGTCTCGCCGGCCGTGTCGGCGTCGAACAGCAGCACGATCCGGTCGGCGAATCGCCGAAGGATGTTCACGTGCTGCTCGGTCATCGCCGTCCCCAGGATCGAGACGACATTCGTCGCGCCGAACTGGTGGGCCATGATCACGTCGGTGTACCCTTCGACGACCGCGACGGTCCGCGTCTCGACAATGCGCTGCCGCGCCAGATCGAGACCGAAAACACAGCGACTCTTCGAAAACAGCGGTGTTTCCGGGCTGTTCAGGTACTTCGCCGGATCTTCCGAACCCGGCATTACGCGACCGCCGAAGCCGACGATCCGCGCGTTTTCGTCGCGGATCGGGAACATCAGGCGATTGCGGAACGTGTCGTAAAAACCGTTCCCGTTCTCGCGAGATTTCACGATTCCCGCCTGCTGCAACAGCGCCGGCGGGAACTTATTGGCGACGTTGCTGCGCAGGACCGTGTCCCACGCGTTCGGCGCGAAGCCGATCTGGAATCGCTTAACCGATTCCGAATCGATTCCTCGCTGCTCCAAATATTTTCGAGCAGACAATCCCATTTCGGGATGGGAGAGCATCTTTTCAAAGAGCGCGCAAGTTGAGGAGCAAGCTTCCAGCAGTTGCTGGCGCTCGCTCGTCTTCTCACGGGAGA
>JAXDMN010000077.1:0-8882 GCA_034666045.1 Phycisphaerales bacterium
CAAGTGCGCGTCCTGCCACGATTCGTTCATCAACCAGTGGAAGCTGACCGACAGCTTCGGCTTTGCCAGCGTCTACGCCGATTCGCCGCTCGAGATGGAGCGCTGCACGAAGCCGCTGGGACAGAAGGCGCCGGTGAAATTTTTGTATCCGCAGCTCGGCTCGATCCCGCAGGACCTGCCGAAGGAAAAGCGCGTCGAGGCGCTGGCGGATCTGGTGACGAACAAGGGGAACGGCCGGCTCACGCGCACGATCGTGAACCGGTTGTGGCAGCGGTTCATGGGCCGCGGGCTCATCGAGCCGGTCGACGAGATGGATTACAAGCCGTGGAACGCCGATGTGCTCGACGCGCTCGCGTGGAATTTGCCCAAGCATTACGACCTGAAGAAGACGATCGAGATGATCGTGCTCAGCCGCGCGTACCAGCTCCCGGCGGTGCCTGCGGATGAATCGCAGAAAGAGTACGTCTTCGCCGGTCCGGCCGTGCGGCGAATGACGGCGGAGCAGTTCGTCGACTCGGTTGCGACGGTGACCGGCGTCTGGCCGGAGAAGCCGGCGGCGACGTTGTCGGATGCGTCGCGGAAATACGCGCGTTCGAAGTGGATCTGGAACGCCGCGGGCGCGGAAAAGGAAGCGCCGGTCGGCAAAATTTTCTTTCGCCGGCAGATTCAGTTTGATCCGGCGATCGAAACCGCGCCGGCCGTGATCGCGGTCGACAACACGTTCGAGCTGCACATCAACGGCAAGAAAATCGCCGACGGCGTCGATACGCACGCGAAGCCCATGACGATCGATCTCAAACCGCACCTCGTCGGCGGCAAGAACAACATCCGCATCCACGCGACGAACACGAGCGACAAGCCGAATCCCGCCGGCGTCTGGTTTCATCTCGACGTCACCTACGCGAAGGACGTGAAAGGCAAGCGCAGCGCGGAGCTGGTGAGCAACGCGAAGTGGCAGGCGTCAGTTGACGAGAAAACCTGGACGCCCGCGGTGGAGCTGGGCGGCGTGAATGTCGCGCCGTGGGCGCTGACGGGCAAATTGCCGGACGCATGGGTCGTCGATCCGCCGGGCGAAGTGCGCGCGGCGCTGCTTTATGCGGATTCCCTGTCGACGGCGCTCGGCCGACCGAATCGCGAGCAGGTGAACACTGTCCGCCCCACCGCGGCGACGACGCTGCAGATGCTGGAGCTGACAAACGGTCCGACGCTGGCGGAATTACTCGCGCGCGGCGCGAAGAAGCTGGTCGATCGGAAGAACGTGAAGGCGGACGAAGTGGTCGCAACGATCTACGCCCGCGCGTTCGGCCGCGCGCCGACGGCCAGCGAACTGGCGACGGCGAAAGAAGTCATCGCCGGTGGCGGCGGCAATGCGGCGAATCCGCAAGGCGTCGAGGATTTTCTCTGGGCGCTCATGATGCTGCCGGAGTTTCAGTTGATTCGCTAACAGACGTGGCACGACAAATGAAAAACTGGTCTCGCCGAGATTTTCTGAAGACTGCCTCCGCGGCGACGCTCGCCACGCTCGCGGCGGGGTATCCGCGGCAGTTGCTGGCGGATGGACCGGCGACGGCGCCCGATCCGAGCCACAATCTCAAGCCGACCGCCGACGCCGTCATCGTGCTCTGGATGGCGGGCGGGATGGCGCATACCGAGACGTTCGATCCGAAGCGTTACACCGCGTTCGAGAAGGGCCTCGAGAGTAAGCGAGTCCTCAGCACGTTCCCGGCGATCGATACGGCCGTCGACAACATCAAGATCAGCCAGGGGCTGGAGAACATCGCCAAGGTGATGGACCGCGCGACGCTGATCCGTTCGTACCAGGCGGGCGATCTCGGGTTCATTTTGCACTCGCGGCACCAGTTTCACTGGCACACCGGCTACGCGCCGCCGCAGACGGTGCACTGCCCGCACATCGGCGGCGTGATGTCACGCACGCTCGGGCCGCGCGAGAGCGCGATGCCGGCGTTCATCGACATCGGCCAGCGCCCGGATGTCGGCGCGGCGGAGACGGAAGAGCTCAAGGCGTTCCGCACCGCCGGTTTCCTCGGCAGCGAATATGGCCCGTTCCTGATCCCGGAGCCTGCCGAGGCGATGAAGTCGATCTCCCCGCCCAAGGGGATGGACATGTCGCGCTTCGAGAACCGCAACGCGCTGTACAAGAAGCTGCTGGCCGAGAGCCCGGTCGGTGAGTTCGGCAGCGACTTTCAGAAGGAATCGCTGCTGCGCTCGATGGACAACGCGCACCGGCTGCTGACGAGCCCCGCGGCGAAGGCGTTTGATCTCACGCTGGAGCCAAAGAAGTCGTATGAAAAATACAACACCGGGCGATTCGGGCTCGGCTGTTTGCTGGCGCGGCGGCTCGTCGAGAGCGGCGCGCGATACATCGAGGTCACGAGCGAGTACATCCCGTTCAAGTACTGGGACACGCACGACAACGGGCATGAGCGCATGATCGAGCTGAAAAAAATGATCGATCAGCCGGTGGCGCAGCTTGTTCTCGATCTCGAAGAGCGCGGCCTGCTCGACCGCACGTTGATCGTGCTCGCCAGCGAATTCTCGCGCGACATGATGATGGAAGGGCGGCCGGATTCGGTCGTGAAGGACCAGGTCGTCGTGCCCGACGTCATCACCGAGCCGGCCCACTACGGCATGCACCGCCATTTCACGGACGGGTGCAGCGTGTTGATGTTCGGCGGCGGGATGAAGAAGGGTTTTCTGTACGGCAAGACCGCCGACGAGCGGCCGTGCAAGACGATCGAGGGGCGCATCACGATCGAGGACCTGCACGCGACGATTTTCCGCGCGGTCGGCATTTCGCCGAAGCTGAGCTACGAAGTCGAGAAGCGGCCGTTCTACGTGACGCGCGACGGCGTTGGCGTGCCGCGCGCGGAACTATTCGGCAAGCCGATTTGACGCACGTCAGTCTGAATCGTCACTACGCGAGCAAGTCGAGCACTTCCTTCTTCCATTTGGTGTGACCCGGCGGAATGTCCTTGATCTTCACGGTCGGTGGTTGCGCGACCTCTGCACGCAGCGCGGTGGCCGCGCTGACGCTGACATTGTCAAAGGTGCCGGTGGCGAGGACGCCGTCGTTCTTCGACGTCACGCACAAGCCGACAAAGACGCCCGCCGTCAGGGTGAACGAAGCGCCCGGGATCGTGGTCCACGTCGTACCGTTGGTCGAGTACTGCGCGGTGAAGAGGTTGACGTTGCGCACGAGCTTGAGCCAGATCGGCGTGGTGATGCCGGTGACGGCCGGCGGGCCGCTCGTGCTGCCGCCGGTCGTGCCGCGCCCGAGGACGACGATCGTGCCGGCGGGCGTGAGGCTGACGGAGACTTCCTTTGCGCCGGTGGCGAGTGTCTCGCGGAACATGATGCCTGCCTTGGCGCCGGCGTTCGTGTTTGTGATCGAGTTGACGCGCGCGATGATCGTGCCGTTGCCGCTCCACGGTTGCGAAACATAGTGGAGCTCGTCAGCGGTTCCGCCGATGTCCAGGCCAGAGCCTTTCACGGTGTAGACGCCGCTGTTGTACGTCGCGCTGCCGGTGGCGGCGACGGCGCCGATGTCGCCGTTGCTCCACGGCGCGAGCCATGGCGTCGTGACCGTCGCCGCGCCGCCGGTAAACGAGTTCTCGGTCGCGTTGTATGAGCGCACGCGGTACCAATACTGCTGATTACTCGCGACCGTCGTGTCCGCCCAGGTCGTCGCGCCTGCGAGGGCCGTGCCCACTTGCGTGAAGTTGATCCCGTCCGTCGACCGCTCGATCTTGAACCCGTCTTCGCCGACAACGTTGTCGATCCAGCGGCAGTTGACGAGGTTGTAAGCGGCGGCGGTCGCGCGGAACGCGCTGGGCGGCGCCAGCGCCGGCGCGAGCCGCGCGGCCAGGGTGAAATCGAAGCTCGAGTCGGCGCTTGCGCCGCTGTCCTGGTGGATCTCGACGGCCAGCACGTTCGCGCCGGCGACGAGCAGCGCGGGGTCGATGCTCAACCCGAGCCAGGTCGTTTCAGCGACGCCGACGATTTCGGAGGCCGCGAGCGTCCCGAAGGAGACCGCGCCTCCCGGCATGTTGTCGCGCCAGACTTCGACGCCATTGAGATACACCACCGCGCCGTCGTCGCGCAGCATGCTCAGGTCGAGCTGAAACACCCGCGATGGATCGGCGACGGTAAACGATTTGCGGAAGTAGGTCGTGATGTACTTGTCGGAGGCGTTGGGGCCGAATGAGACGACTGTGTTCTCATCGCCGTCGCCGTAACCGAACTGTCCACGTCCGCCGAGCCAGGTGGTATCGGTGAACGCGATGTCGCGCCACGCGGCGCCCTGGTCGACGCCGGAATCGAGGTATTTCCACGTCGCGCCGCGCGGGATCCAGTTGACGTACCCGGGCTGGAGCGTGGCTGCACTGGCGGTGTTGGAATTGGCGGACTGCCCGCTGCCGGCGGCGCGGACGCGGTAGTGATACGTCACGCCGGGCAGCAGGCTTGCGCTGGTGTCACTGTAGCTGGTGACATTGGCGGCTGGCGTGGCGATTTGCGCCCAGTTGCTGACGCCGTCAGGCGAACGCTCGAGAATAAAATTCGTCTCCGTCGTCGAATTGTCCGCCCAGCTCAAGTTGATCTGCGTTTCCGAGACAGCGCCGGCGATAAGCTGGCTTGGCGCGGCGGGCCCGGTGACGCTGGCCGTAATCGTGAAGGTGTCGATCTGCACGCCGGTGCGGTTGAAGAACTTGAAGTTCACCGACGCCGGCTGGATGTCGAGCAGCATCGCGCCGTGCTGCGACTCGTATCGGGCCTGGCTGTTGGGATCGATCGCGCCGAAGCCCTGGATCGATGCGCCGCCCAGACCGTTGATGAAGTATGGAATCCCGCCGACGCTGAGCCGCTCGTAGATGTGGTGATGTCCGCTGAACACCGCGCTCGCGCCCCACGTCGCGAAGGGCCACTGCATGTTGGTGGCCTCGGAGCTGTCCGCGGAGCTGTACGCCGGGTGGTGGAAGACGACGAACTTGAACGTTGCGGTGGACGCCGCCATCTGCGACTGAAGCCAGTTGTACTGGACGGATCCGACGGTGTTTCCGTCCGGCTCTTCCGGGTTGGAGTTGACGAAGAACCAGTCGACGTTGCCCTGGGTGGTCTTGTAGTAGCGCTCGTTGTTCGGGAAGGTGAAGAAGCTGTAATAGTTCGCCGCGCCGGAGCTGTGCTCGTACTCGTGGTTTCCGACGGCGGACCAGAAGCGGTTTCCGGTCGGCGAGCCGGCGCCGTACGCGCCCGTGTAGGGGGAGACGTAGTCGTGGTAGTACTGTCCGATCGTGTTGTCGATGACGCCGTCGGCGGCGTAGTAGTTATCGCCGACCGAGACGATGTAGTCCGGGTTCCACCCCTTGATCATGTTGGCGACAGTGGTGGCGTTGGCGCTTTGTGTGAGATCGCCGGTGAGCCCGACGAGCGTCAGCATGCAGCGAGCTTCGAGTGGCTCGATGGCGCATGAGACGGCGCGGGCGGTTTTATTTCCGTTTCCGTGGTGATCGCGCGAACGCTGACCGTGCCTGCGGTCGAGCATGACTTCCATCCTTCTCTTCTTCTGTCGCTGCTGCGTTTCGTCGCGCGGCCAGCCCGGAAATGAGTCGTCACGATGCGATGACTTCGCTCGGCCGGCGAACACCCATGTCGCCGTCGCGAAGCTGCCGCTGCTGTTGGCGGCAAAGCTCGCCATTGGTCAGACACGGGGCCTGCTGGCGCGCTTCACCCAACATTTTCAGCACGTCATCCAGGGGCGACCAGAGTGCGCCCTCGTCCAACTCCCAGGAATGGCCCCACAAATGAAACACCCCGCCCACGCGCAACGTGCGCTGTAAAAGCCTCCGGGCGAGGACGGCCCAGTTTCTGCTATGACCATGCCGCGCGTAAAGCCAAAAGTTGGCGACCGCGCCCCTTTTTGTGAGATTTTTCAAATAATTCGCGGCAGGATGGGGAAACGCCTGAAGTGTGGTCGGCATTTCCGCCAAGCCTCCGCGGACGCGCGGGAAATCCAGCGACAGGAACTCGACGGTTCGGATTCCCGTGTAGCCTGCCTCACGGAACATCGGCAGGTGACATGACTTATAGCGACCGCCGGGTGGGCAGAACATCGGGCAGGGCTGGCCGGTGACGTCTTCGACCCACATCTTGGAGCCGGCGATTTCTGCGCGAGAGGTCGCATCATCGGCATTGGCGAGAAAGACATGGTTTAGCGTGTGCGCGCCAATCTCAAAATTGGATGAGAGAGTCCGGATCTCGGAAATCGGCATCACGCCGGTCGAAATCGAGCGAGGAATGTAGAAAGTTCCGGTCAATCCGTGGCGGGCGAGCATCTCCGCCAGCCGCATGTCGCAGGGGTGGCCGTCATCCCAGGAAGTTGTGATGAAAGCTTGCGGCATCGGTCATCATGCCGGCGAGACGGCGGCGGCAACGGGCTCGTGGCACGGGCGGCCGGCGCGAGCACGCTGGTAGATCGACATCAGCATTTCGTAGTTCGCGGCGCCGGTGTATTTCGCTTCAAACTCCCGGCGGCATTCGGCGCGCATCGCGGTTCGCACAACGTCGTCGGCGAGGAGTTGGCGGATTTTCGCGGCGAGATCCGCGCCGTCGCCGGGCTTGAAGCGCAGGCCGGTGCGGCCTTCGTCGACCACGTCCGCCGGCGCGCCATGATTCGACGCGATGACCGGCGTGCCCTTGGCGAACGCTTCGATCGCCACGCGGCCGAAGGTCTCGTAGCAGTTCGACGGCATGACCAGCACGCGCGCGTCGGCAATGAGATCGAACACTTCGTCCATCCCGCGCCGGCCGAGCCATTCGATCGAACGATCGCGCGCGGCGGCGGCTTTGACATCGTCCGCCAGCGGCCCGTCGCCGACAATTTTCAATTGCACCGTGCCGTTGAGATGCGCCCACGCCGAGAGCAGCGTGTCCAATCCTTTTTCATGCGACAGCCGTCCGACAAAGATCGCATACCCGCCCGACCCACCCTTTGCGGCGAAACCGGGATCAGGATCGACGAAGTTCGGCTTGACGATGATTCTTTCCGCCGGCAAGCCGCCGGCGATGAATTTGTCGCGCGCGAAGTGTGTCGGCGTGATGTAGGCGTCGACGCCGTTTTGCCACGTGCCGAGCGCGCGATGCGTCGTGAGCATCGCCGCCGTCGCGAGCGAAGCCCCGCGGCTGTCGCGGTAGCACTTGTGAATCACACCAGCGATCGGCACGGCCTTGCCGACGCATTTCTCGCACACTTGCCCGTCGCGATACAGGTTCGCGCCGGGGCAGAGCAACCGAAAATTGTGCAGCGTCTGTACTACCGCCGCCCCTGCGGCCCGCGCCGCGGAATAGACCGCCGGCGACATGAGCGGAAACGTGTTGTGGAAATGCACGACGTCGATGTCGTTGGCGCGAACCAGCTCCGCAACGCGCTGCGCGGCGGCGCGGTGCCACACGGTCGCGCCCAGCAGGGCTAGCCGCCCCATGCCGCGCACGTCATCGTTGTGCATTTCGAATCGGACCGGCTTATGGCCGCGCGATTCTAGAAGCGCCAGCTCCGAGTGGAAGACCTGGTCTTCGCCACCCGGCTGCTGGTAGAAGTTGTGTGCGAGGAGCACTTTCATTCGTCTGCTGCTGCGGTTGCCCGCCGTTGTCGTCCGGATCGGTTGAATCGTCAGTAAAGAGGTCGCGGCGGTAGCGATAGCACCACAGTGCGCCCACGCCGGTGCCGAAGATCGTCCAGAACCACACGCCGCCCATCGGGCCCTCGATGAACACGTCGAACGAGCCGTTGATCATGAACGCGGCGTAGTAGGCGAAGAGGAAGAGAAAGAGTCCCGCCCATTGCTCTTCTTTCCGCCGCCGCGCGATGCGATACGCGCGGCCGATGCAATAGAGCCAGACCCCGTGCATCACCACCCACGCCACCGCGCCCGGAACGCCCATGCGCGCGAGCACCGTCATGTGAATGTTGTGCGGGCTGCGCAGGCGGTTGTTCCGCTGGACCTGGTAACCGTCGTCGTCGGCCAGGTTGATGCCGAAACCTTTACCGTGCCAGAAATACTTGCCGTTGACCGTGTAATCGACGATGTCTCCCCACCAGTTCAGCCGCCACTCTTTATTGCTTTCGAGACCGCCCTCCGCGGTGCCGAAGATCGAGACGAAGTTGACGTAGAACTGCTGCCAGGAGATCGATCGTCCCTTGCCGCCGGGCACTTCGACCTTGATCGCGGACGCCCACAGCAGGACGACGCCGAGCAGCAGCATCGCGATCGTGCGCCAGGCGGCGCCGTGGAACGGCTTGGCGAGCAGGCAGATGATCATCACGGCGCCGAAGCTGACGACGCCCGCGCGGTCGATCACGCCCATCATCGCCATGTTCACCGTCAACGCGATCGCCCAGAACAGGCGGACGTTGCGTTTCGCATCCGCCATCCAGAACGCAAGGATGCCCGCGAGGTGGACGAGGACGTCGCCCTCCTTCACCTGAATGACTGGCGAGAAGCTGCCGGGCCATTGCGGGAGATAGGAGCCGGCGAAGCGGTAAACGACGAACGCGATCGGGATGCCCAGCAGAAAAATCTTCGTGAACAGTTGATAGCGGGCGATCAGAGTCTTGAGCCGCTCCGGCCGAGAGACGATCAGGCTTGCGACGGTGATCGCGAAGGCGGCGTACGCCCAGACGACCGCGTCGCGCGCGGCTTCGATGCCGTACTCGGGCAGGCTCGGGAGCAGGCGGATCGCTCCGAGGAGGACCAGCGGCAACGCCGCCAGCGCCGGCGGCAGCCGAACCACGCGCATCCAGCCGGCCGTGATCAAAAACGCGGACAATCCGACCAGCAGCAGCACCTCGCCGATGAAGATCGGCGGAT
>JAXDMN010000078.1:0-2848 GCA_034666045.1 Phycisphaerales bacterium
CCTGCGCGATCAGGTCATCGACGCGGTAGCCGATGCCGGGATGCCCGAACTGCCCGAAATAAGCGAAGTCCTTGCGGACCTGGGCATCAGTCAGGCCGAGACTTTCGCCGAGCTGTTTGGAGGAGACGGTTCGCCGATCCTTGCGTTTGAAGGCTTCGAGCTGCCGCAGGTAGAGGCTGAGCCGTCGTACGGCGGGATTGGGCACCGGCTCGGATCGCGGCGGCGGCGGTTGCTCCACTCTTGCAGCTCCTCTGCCCAACAGATGCGGGCGACGCGGAGAAAAACGGTCGCGGATGTCATCGGGTGACGCTGCGCGATTATTCCGACGTGGTAACCACCGTCAAGCCGCCGCGGAAGGATCGAGTCGCCGGTCCGGTTCATTCTGCTATCGGACGCGGTTGCGGCGCATGTGAATTGTTGACACTACTGCTGGCCTCTGCTAGTTTTCCGCGCTCCCGCCGCAGCGTGCGGGCCGGCGAAATCAAGCCGTGTTTTTGGGCACGTTCGGCGGCACGCGCGAAGCCCGGGGGGTCGGCGGACGCCGAGCTTCCCGACGCACCGCTGCCGACTATTCGTCGATGAGCGCACGGCACAATTGATTGGCCCCCTGGATGGCTTCGTGGCGCTGGAGAAACCCCTGATGATCCGCAGCCTCGCTGGCGCGCTTGCCCGCTGGAAGTTCATCCCCGCTTTGCCCGTCCTGATCGTTGCGATGATCGCCGCTGTCGATGCGCGCGGACAAGCGCCCGCGCCGCCAGCGCCCGCGCCGCCCGCGCCTGCGCCGGCCGCACCCGGCGGCACCGTTTCGCTGCGTCCGATGGATGACAAGACGAAGCAGGCGGCGTCTATGAGCGCGACCGACCGGTCGGCGGTCGATCAACGCGTCAAGGAAGTCGTCTCGATCCTGGCCGATGCCGATCCCGGACAACAGTCGCGCGCACGCGTCTGGCTGCTGAACGAAACGGCCCTCCCGGGCGGCGTCGCGGCGTCGCCGGCGTTTCTCGATACCTACGCGCAGTCGATCAGCACGCACCTGATGCCGCTGACGAAGCACGACAGCCCGCGCGTGCGGCTCAACGCCGCCATCGTCGCTGCCGAAGTGGCGCGGGCCGCCAACAACACACAGCTCGCGCCGATCGCGCTGATCTTCCTCAACGATAAGTCCGAAGCGGTCGTGCTCTGGGGCATGAAGGCGGCGCGCTGGATCATCCCCGCACAGCTTCGCATGGCCGTCGGCGGATTCAATAAGTCGTTGGCCGACGCGATCGTCCCGACCGTGCAGCGCCATTCGCAGGGGCAGGTCGCCGGCGCAATCGTCGTCGAGGCGTACGATGCGCTCACGCTGGACGTGCTCAACCAGGTGAACTTCTCGAAGGTGACGCCGGCGCAAGTGGGAACGATCGCGCCCTACGTCCTGAACCTGCTCCAGGCGCGCATCCCGCTGTATCAGAAGGGTGTTCCGCCCGCGCCCGGCGCGGACGCGACCGGCACGCGATTCCTCACGGATCCGAAGACCTGGCCGACGCTCGGCACGCAGCAGTTCGCGGCGGTGCAGGCGATTTCGGATCTCGTCGCGCTGGCGGCCAAGCAATTTCAGGCGGCGAATTCTCTCGATCGCATCGAACTGGCCGGCACGATCCGCAGCGCCAGCCTCGCGGCCGCGACGCTGGTCGCGTCAGCGCAGGCGGCTCCGATCCAGGCGGCGGCGAACTACAACCCGACACAGGCGACGCCCAGCCAGATCAGCGGGTTGGCCGGCGCGGTTCAGCAGGGCCTGGCGGCGACGCCGCAGTTCGGCGCGCTCAAGCCGCCGCCCCCCATCCAAGGCAACGCGCCGGCCCCGGCGCCGGCGTCGGCGCCGACGACTGGCACGGTGCTGATCCCCGGCGCGTCCACGCAGCCGGTCAAGATCCTAGAAAACGCCCCGCACGTTCTGCCGCCGCCGACCACCGCGCCCGCGAAAGCGCCGCCGGCCGAGAAAGCGCCGCCAGCCCCGAAGACGCCGCCCGGCCCTGCGGCTCCCAAAGCGCCCGCCGCCGGTGGTGCAGGAACCGACACCGGAGCAGGCGGCCCCGGCGCGCCCGGCGTCACAGGCGCCGGCGGCACAACACCCCAGAAGCCGGCGCGGTAAAGTCGTCCCACCATGCTCCGGCTCCTGTCCATCCCGCTGGCGCTGCTCATCCTGCTCGCCGCGGCGATGGCCTGGTCCGGCTCCGCAACCGCCGGCCGCGCGGATTTCGTCTTCGTCAACCGCGGCGACATCATCACGCTCGACCCGAACCAGATGTCCTACCTCCAGGACATCCGCATCGCCCACGCGATGTGGGAAGGTCTCTACACCTACGAACCGATCACGCTCGATCCAATCCCCGGTTGCGCATCCGGCGCCGATGTCAGCGACGACAAGCGCGTCTACACCTTCCACATCCGCCCGGAAGCGAAGTGGAGTAACGGCGATCCTGTGACGTCGGCGGATTTTGTTTTCGCGTGGCGGCGGATGCTCGAGTCGCCCGGCGAGTACACGTATTTGCTCTTCTACATCAAGGGCGCCGAGCAATACATGACCGACCTCGCCGCCAACAAGCCGGCGGATTTCAACTCGGTCGGCATCGAAGCGCCCGACGTGCGGACGCTGAAGGTGACGCTGAACGACCCGGTTCCGTTCTTCTACGACCTCTGCGCCTTCCCGACGTTCCTGCCGCTGCACAAGCGCTCGATGGACAAGTTCGCGCGCGTCGATCAGAAGACCGGCCGGACGGTTTACGACGGCCAGTTCACCCGCCCGCCGTACATCGTCACCAACGGGCCGTACGAGCTGAAGCGATGGGATTTCAAGACGCGACTGGTG
>JAXDMN010000079.1:0-8871 GCA_034666045.1 Phycisphaerales bacterium
AATCGCAACAGGGACGGGGATGGGGCGCGGGCGGAATGGGACTACAGGACTGAGGAGGCGCGCGGGGCGAGCCCCGCGGTTAAGTGTGTAGAGGACAGCACTGAAGTGCTGGCCGTTACGCTTTCACCGCGCTCATCGTCATGCCGGTAATGAAATAGCGCTGGAACAGGAAGAAGATCACCACGACGGGCAGGGTCATCATGACGTTGCCGGCCATGACCAGCGTCCAATCGGTGCCGCCTTCGGGGGTGTCGAGGCGAAGGGCGTAGAGGCCCAGGCTGAGGGGGAATTTTTGCTGATCGCGGAGATATAAAAGCGGGGACAAAAAATCGTTCCAGGCGGACATGCTGGTCAGGATGGCGATCGCGGCCAACGCCGGTTTGCATTGCGGCAGAATGATCTGCCACCAGGTGCGCAGGGCGGAACAGCCGTCGATGCGGGCGGCTTCTTCCAGTTCCTTCGGGATCGTCTTCATGTGCTGGGTCATCAGGAAAATGAAGAAGGCGGTGCCGAACCAGGCGGGGAGCCACAGCGGGGCGAGCGTGTTGTAGAGGCCGGCGGTTTTCCAGATCATGAATTGCGGGACGAACGTTACCTGCGCGGGGAGCATCATCGTGGCTAAAAGAATCCCGAAAGAAAACGTGCGGCCGGGCCAGTTCAGGCGCGCGAAGGCGTAGGCGACGAAGCTGGACGAAAAGAGCGTGCCGAGGGTGGCGAGGATGACGACGAAGAGAGAGTTTCGCACGTAACGCCAGAAGGGGACGCTTTCGAAGGCGCGGTCGTAATTTCGTTTCGCCTTGCCCCAGATCGCGGCGGGGGTGGAGGAGGGGGAGAGGGTGATTCGGAGGGTGGCGGAAGAGAAGGATGAAGGATGAAGGATGAGGGATGAGGCGGAGGAATTCTTCGCGCCTTTCTCATCCTTCATCCTTCCGCCTTCATCCTTTGCTTCCAGCGGTACCCAGATCTTCTTCCGATCCGTCGTGTCATCGAAGGTCGGCGGCTGGAAGAGGATTGTTTGTTTGCGCGTCGTGCCGAGGTATTTCGTCTTTTGCGAAACCCAATGCACGCCGTCGAGATCGAACGTCGCGTCCACTTTGTGCCAGGAATCGTCCGGTTGGATCGCGAAGATGAGCTTATGCAGATTCTCCGGCTTGGTCGGGAAATCGAAATCGCAGCGGAGGGTGATCGGCTTGTCGGCGGGGGAGGAGAAACGGTAGCGGAGGATCGAGGAATCTTTGGCGGGGATGAGCGTCGCGTCGCCGGATTCGATTGTCCACGTGCGGGCGATGTCGGGGCCGAGGGCGACCGGAAAAATGTGGGCGTCGAGCGTTCGAATTTGCAGGCCGCGGAGCTCGAGGCGGGCGAGACGATCCGTTAACGCGTCGTCGATGACGGCGGGGGTGAGGCCGTTCTTGTAACTCGCCAAAAGCTTTGCAGGGGGGGCGTGCCAGGCGTCTTCGCTGAGGCGGGGGATGAGGCGGTGGAGGAGAAAAAGCGTGGCGGCGTCGCGGTATTTTTCGGCGCCGACGTATTCCGCGCCGGCCGGAAGCGGGGCGGCGTTCACCGCGTCTCGCGTGATTTTTGATAGCTCAGGAAGGGCGGCGTCCCAGGCGGCCTGCGGCGCTTCGGCCGGTCGAGAAATCGGCGGCATCTCGCGGACGTGGGGCGACTCGGCGCGAAAGCGCGGGACCGTCGGGAAATACTTTCGCTCGATCAGCTCTTCATCCGTCTTCATGCTCGTGGCGAACATGTAGATGAACGGGAAGAGAAAGATGGCGACAAAGAAGAGGAGCGTCGCGTGCAGCCAGGCGCGGGTGGCGAGGTAGCGCGCGAAGCGGGCGGATCTTCGCGATGGCGGAGGCGACTGCGGCGCATCGTCCGCAGTTCGCGACGGCGCGCGCACGGGAGCCGGGGCCGGGCCGGCGACTTGTCTCGCGAGAATGGGATCGAGGCCGGTCATTGGTCAGTTGTCATTGGCATCCGCGAGAGAAACCCGAATGACGAAACCAGAAATCCGAATCAATGACGAAGCCCGAATGACGAAAGGTCTTCCTCTTCATATTTCGTCATTCGTCATTCGGATTTGATTCGGATTTCTGGTTTCGTCATTCGTCATTACCTTAGGTGCGGTCATAGTGAACCCATCTCTTGCTGAAATGCAGTTGCAGCGCCGTCAGCCCGAGCACGATGAGAAAAAGAATCCACGCTAGCGCGCTCGCGTACCCCATGCGGAAAAACTGGAACGCCTGCTTGAACAGGTTGTACGCGTAGAAGAGCGTCGAATCGACCGGCTGCGCCTGCGGCGTCATGATGAACGCCTCCTCGAACATTTTCATGGTCGCGATGACGCCGATGATCGCATTGAACAGGATGTACGGGCTGAGCATCGGCACCGTCACGTGCCAGAAGCGCCGCCACGGCCCCGCGCCGTCGACGCTGGCGGCTTCGTAAAGCGTCGGCGGGATCGACTGCAGGCCGGCAAGCCAGATGATCATCGCGCCGCCGGCAGTCCAGACGTACATTATTATCAATGCGGGCTTGCTCCAGTTTTTATCCTGCAGCCACAGCGGCGGCGTGAAGCGGAACGGTTGGGCGGTGAAGTGGGATATCGCGTGCGCGATCCACTCGAAGGGCGCGGTGGAGAAGAGCCACGACAGAATCGAGTTCAGCACGCCGTAGTTGCCGTTAAAAACCCATTGCCACAGCAGCGACGCGGCGACGAGCGGCATGATCGCCGGGAGATAGAAGCCGGTGCGATACGCTCCGATGCCGCGCATCGTGCAATTGAGCAGCAGCGCGACCGCGAGCGACACCGCCATCGCCAGCGGCACGCGCGCGAGCATATAGATCGTGTTCGCGACGCTTTTATAAAACGTTTTGTTCGCGAACAGCTCCGAATAATTGGCCAGCCCGACATAGCGCGCGGGCGAGAGCACATCGTAGCGGGTAAAGCTGAAGACGATGCTGAAGAGGATCGGCCCCGCGACGAAGACGATCAGCCCAACGATCCACGGCGACGCGAAAAACAGTGCCGATCCCACCTCGCGCGATCGATACGAGTATTCTTTCCGCCGCTTGCGGTAGACGAAGAGCATCAACGCAAACGGCGCGGCGACGACGGCGGCGTACGCATAAAAATACCCGGCCCATTTCACCTTGTGCGGCGGCGGCGGCGCTAACAGCTCATCCAACTGCCGCTGCACATCCCCCTTCATCTCGCGCAGCGCGATCTGCGCCTCGCTCCCGCCGGTCCGCTTCGCTTCATCGGCGTACGCGTGATTACACGCCGCGTCCATCGCGCGGACGTGCTGGTTCCACAAAAGCTGCCCGACGGGAGAAACCGGCCGGATGCGCGTCTTGGGCATCAGCTTCCGCGTCACCTGGTACGCCTCGCGAAAACGGATCGGCACCTGCGGGTTGTTCAGCACGTGCTCATCGACCAGCCGCTCATAAAAAACGCGATTGGCCGAACCCTCGGGCAAATACAGTTTGCCCTCGCTCTGCTTCAGCTCGCGCTTTCCCTGCTCGAGCAACTGCACCGCTTCCCAGCTCGCCAAGTATTGGATCAGCCGCCACGCCCCTTCTTTCTGCGTCGCCGTGCGCGGGATGACGTACGCAAACCCGCCGGACCACGAGATCGGACCGTGCCCCGCGTCGATCTGGTCCTGCGGCATCGGCGGCGGCGCGACAATAAAATCCATGTCCGGCCGCCAGTCGGCGATGAAGCGGAGAAAACGGTCGTTGTCGATCTTCATCGCGATCGTGTTCTGGATGAACGGATCGACCGCGCCGCCGCCGAACGATTGTTTCAGCGACTCCACCTGCCCGTAGCCGCCCAGCTCATCGTACAGCTTCGACATCCACGCCAGCGCCCGCACATTCTCCGGCGCATCGAGCGTGCACTTGGTTCGCGTGGAATCTAAAAACTCCCCGCCCGCCTGCCAGGCGTAGAGATAGAGCCAGGAGTTGCCGACGTTGGGCGCGAAGCCGAGCCGCTCGATGCCTGAGGAAGGATCGTTCGCCACCTTGTAGCGCGTCAGCCGCTTCGCGTAATCGCTTAATTGATCCCAGTTCTTCGGCAGCACCGGCTCGCCGCTTTTCGGATCGACGAGGTTCGCCTGCCGGAGCAGATTCGCGTTCGCATAAAAAATGCGAACGTCCGCCTCGCTCGGAATCCCAAAGACTTTCGACGCCGTCTGCGCGCCCGCGCCCGGCGCCCGATAGCTGGCCTCCTCGATCGACCAGGAAAAATACTGCGACGTGTCGATCCGATACGGATCATCCTTCTTCTGCGCCGCCAGCAGCGGCGTCAAATCCGTCAGCGCATCGCGCCCCGCCCATTCGCCGATCGCAAAACGATCGAACCACACCACATCCGGCGGCACGCCGCCCGCGATCGTGCAGAGCAGCCGCTGCGAATCGCCGGTGATGTCCAGGGCGACCGCCGATCCCATCGTCACTTTGTATTGCGGGTTCTTCCGCTCGAAGGCGTGCAGCAGCGTGTAGATCTCATCGCCGATCTGCGGATGCCCCCAGAAGACGATCTCCGTGCGCGTGTCTTTGTCGTTCTCGTCCGTGCCCGCGCCCGCAAACGGCCACGCGCCGGCGATCCAACAGAAAAGCGCCGCGCCGCCGATCAGGATCGCGGCGATGGCGAAAAAGATTCTCCTGGACTGCCCGCGGCTGCGCGATCGCGTCAAGTCTCCTCCGGACGGCGGCGAAGTTAATTTTAATTAAAAGACCATCACCCGGCACTATAACCGGAGGTCGGGCTAACGCGCGTTGGCCAAGAGGCCGAGAGGGGGGCGGGAGCGCGGGAGCGCGGCAGCGGGCGAGAAACAACAAAGGCCGAGGTGGGATTCGAACCCACGAATACCAGATTTGCAATCTAGCCCCTTAGTCCACTTGGGTACTCGGCCGCACGCGGGGGGTTTTAAGTTGTCTGCCTGAACGATATCGGGCCTAACCGGGCGGTTCAAGTCACCGTGGCTTGGGCATCCTGCCCGAGATGCGTGTACTCACGCATGTCAGGCGCAGCCTGACGAAACCCGCCGCGGCCAGTGGTTGGTTCCTCCAGTTGTTTCTTTTAATGAATAACATCTCGTGGTGTTTCGTCGCCGGGCTTCCGCTCGTTCCTCACCGTGGCTTGGGGCATCCTGCCCGAGATGCGTGTACTCACGCATATCTGGCGCAGCCAGATGCAACCCACCGCGGCCAGCGGTTCATTCCTCCGGTCGCTTTCTTTTATGAAGACCGTCGCGCGGTGTTGCGTCGCCGGGCTTCCGCTCGTTCCTCATCGTGGCATGGGCATCCTGCCCGTAATGCGTGTACTCACGCATGTGCGCCGCAGCCGCACGAAGTACCGCCGCGGCCAGCGGCTCCTAATGCTTCCTCTTATGAAAACCTTCTCGCGGTGTTGCGTCGCCGGGCTTCCGCTCGGTCCTGCGGACAGCAATCCTGCGGACGGCACTGCCGTCCGCAGGACCTCGCACGCCCGGCGTGGCGGTCGCGGCGTTCCTGGCGAAGCCGTCGAGCGGTCCCGGAGCGCCCGCCGCGCGATGCGGCGCGCCGCTGGCGCCTCGAAAGCCGCGGCGCGACCCGGGCTTGAAAGGGGAAGGAAGAGCGGAGTGGAGGAGGAGAGTCCAAGAGGAGGAGGCGAGGAGGCGAAAACTTGGGACGATGGTGTCCCGTGGGCGGCGCACCGGACTACAATCCCCTTCGCCCGCCCAAGGGGGAATAATGCCAGAGACTGCACTGACGCCGCTTTGCAACCAGATGTATGACCTCATCCAGAGGGTGCGGCACGAGCTTATCGAGGTGCAAGTCATACAGGCCGCCGATGACCAGATGAACGTCCGTCCGGCCGCCATCCGGAGGCGAGATACACCTACAAGGTTACGTTCATTCGCCTCCTCCGCTGGCTCCATACCTTCGACAAGTTAAACAGCGACATGGACGTGCAGGCCGTGGGTGCTGGGGCGCGTGCGATCTACGAGCTTTACCTCGACTTGAGGTGGTTCAAGTCGAAGCCGGACGAGGTATACCTTCACCGATTCCGCGAATATTCAGACGTGGATCGCTACATGACCGGCAAGAAGGTCGTGGATCGCAGGGGCGATTCTAATTCGTTGTTGACCGACGCCGACATCCAACCAATCATCGCAGGTTTGCAAGCATTGGACGAGAAGGCTAGGAGGAAGGGGCATGCCTCAATGCGTGACCTCGTTCTCAAATTCTGGGGTGCGAATGGCGTGGATGAGCCGAAGTGGCCAAGCCACTGGTCGGGCGAGGGCAACCTACGTAGCCGCGCAAAGGCGATCGGGCCGGAGTGCTTGGACGAGTATTACCAAATCTACCCGACACTGTGTGCGCTCGTACACCCCGGCCCGACGCCGGAGGTCGGCTTAGGGTTGAGCGATCCGCTGTGGCGAGAGAGCCTCGTCTCCTTCAGTTACGGTCATGCTTACAGACTCGCGAGATCGGCGACGGACATCTTCATTGATCTCGTGGAAGTGCGCCACCATCTGAAGGGGTACGACGCCGCTGTCCGGCAACTGGACATCTGGGAACAGGACGCCAAGCGCACGATGCCGGCGTGGTAGGATCCTCAAGATAAAAAGCAAGCGGCTCATCTCAATTGGCCGCCATGACGGGAGAGAAAAGTGGACATCCAGAATATCCTACTCGCCGCTCGGCGCTCCGCGCGAGTCGCCAATATTCTGGATGTCCGGAGGTCCCCTTTTCCGTTCTCCTAGCTAATCAGCGCCATGAGAGTCCCGTAAAACCGCTTGCCCTTGGCAGAGAGCGATACCAACTTCTCACGCCGCGATTCCGGGTTGAGTTCTACGTCGACGAGGTCATGACCACTGATTCCCTTCGACTTGATCCTCGATAGCGAGTAAATGTTTCTGGTGACCGACGACGCAACGATGCCCGCTCGCTCACCCAGTTTCGTGAGCGTAATACCGGGGTTCTCAGCAACGATGAGGAAGCACAGAACCATCTGCGATGGCATCTCGGGATCAAGCTGTCGGAAGTGTTCTACGGCCGACATAAGCTGGTTTGCGTTCATGATTGAGCCTCCAAGGATATTACTGAGTGCGGACGTCTCGAGGCGGGTCACTGTCTCACTTCCCACTCTGAGAATATCGCCTTGACGGAACCTTTCCGTATCATCACTGATGAGGAAGAAACCACCAAATGTTGCAGAGAGGAAGCGAGCGCACCAGAAAGTTGCGATCGCGAGAAGGCGTCATACCATTTCGGCCATGAATCACGATAAAACGCCGTCGTCGCGCGCCCATAAGTGGCTCGACTCGATCAGGACGTGGGGCGGTCTTTTTGGGCTAGGGGTAGCCGCATTGTCCGTCGTCGGCATGCTCGTCATGTTCTGGGCGACCAACAAACAGGTGGAAAGGGCGAATCAGCGGGTTGCTGATTTACTGGTGAGGCTGGGGGGCGCCGAGGAACGCGCGGCACAGGTGGAGCGCAAATGCGCCACAATTGAACAGCAGGTTGCGAGCGTTGATGACGTAGTGCAACGCCTGCTAAAGGTTGATCGCGCGCAATTGCGGGAAGTTCTCGAACTCGCAGAGAAGCCGGGGACCAAGCAGTTACTACAGGCGGGCGAGCTTCAGCGCCAAGTGTCTGTTCTGGCGCGCCAAGTTGGGACGATCTACTATTTGGCCGACTATTCTGTGACGGATGACGTGGTTTACCCGAGCCTCACGTTTCCGATGACATTGCGACAAGTGTGGCACGGATCAAAGACGCTCCAGCAGCAGCGAGCGGATGGAACTATTCCCGCCGAATGGGATATCGACGACAAAGAGGCGGACCACATCAAAGCACAAGCTCTGAACATGGTAGTTGCAATGAATTTGGATAACAAATCCAGGAGTGTGCGGGCCGCCGGTCGAGCCTCCGATCGAGAATGGGATAAGGCGGTTAAAGCGGCGGACGAGAGGCTGGAACAATCAGAGAAGGCGCGCGATGGACGCTAGGAGATTCGAACGGGCGAATCCAGAAGCCGGGCAAGATCGCTAGTGCTTCGAACGCGAGCAATTTCGCGGAGGCATTGGTGGAGCGACGTTGACCTCTTTAGGCCCTGCTCAAGGTAGGCGTGGGTTCTTTTGTCCACGATCGTTAGGTCCGCGTAGCACGCCAGCGCAGCGAGGTGATCGTCACCCAGATCAGACCCAGCCGCTCTGCCAGAGGCGCGGCGCGCATGAAAGATTTCCCGTCTCACGATCCAATGCGGAAGAAGCCCCGAGGGTACATCAAACTCGGTCAACCGCGTTGGCAGCCGAAGAGTCTCCACCAATATGTCGAGTTGCTTCTGATAGACCGACATCCAGCAAAAGTCTTCGAAGCTCATATCGAGGCTAACCGCTCGAATGTCGATGCCACTCGTTGCGCACATGGTCTCCAGCACAGAAAGCTTTGACTTAGAGAGCGTTGCAAACCTGTCTAGTTGGCCTTCGATGAATTGATGCCCAATCTCACGGAGATCGTCCAGTTTCTTGTCGCCGTGCGCTTCCAGCGCCGCTGCCAATTTCTTGGAGTAATCGGAAGCGGCGGCGGCAATGTCTTTCCGAAACCCCACCACGTTGCGAAGCGCTGCACGAAGCGTTCGGTTTCTATTCTTCAAAACGTCGACGTGGACGAGCGACGACAGAATCTGTGTCTCCTTGCGGCGCTCCTCCATCTGCTGCTTCAATTCGGGAAGCACTCGGCGTAGCGGCGACACTAGATCGCGCCCGCTTGCTAAGGCAAGAAAGGTTGACTTCGCGTGTTCGGCGATTGCCGTCGGCTGACGCAATCGCCGGATGAATAGGGCATCGACTTCAGCAGCGCCTATATCAACAATGC
>JAXDMN010000080.1:0-5515 GCA_034666045.1 Phycisphaerales bacterium
CTCGATCGTTTTCGGGTCGAAGACGGAGAGATAATTCGTCTCCTTGTCGTGCTCGAGACAGCGCATGAGCGTGCGCTCGCTCTTTTGACTGTCGCGCAGCCACGTTGGCGGGAAATGGGCCCAAACATAGACGACGTAATTGAGGCCCGCCTCTTTGACGGCTTTGCGGATGGCGTCGTGCTGCGTCCAATCCCATTTCCCCGGCTCGCGCTCGACGGCGCCCCAGGCGACATAATCCTCGTACGCGGTGAGGCCGTCCGCCTTCATCCGCTTCATGGCGTCGACCGGTGGCGGCGCCTCGGTCGCGCCCGGCCGCGGGTGCGCGCCGATCGGCGACGCCTGGATGTAGGAGACGGACAGGTTCCCGGTCGAAACGTTCCAATGGCGACCGTCGAAAGGCTGGGTCGTCTGGCAGAGGGCGAAACTGCACGTCGCGAGCAGCGCGGCGAGGAAAAACTTCAAATTATTTCTCCAGCGGGAGGAATTCGATCCCGGAATCGGTCAGTTTGAACCGGCGGGCGCGGATGTGGCTGTCCTTGCCCTCTGTGTAGTAAACGATCAGCACCGACTTGTCCTTCAACTCCACCGTCGCGGGATACGCTCCGATGACGTGGTCGATCTCGAACGGTCCCTGCCAGGTTTGGGTTTCATCTCGGCTGATGCGCAGCTCGGTCTGCGGGATCCGTGTCGCCATTAAAATTTCGCCGGTGCTGAGGCGCGTGAGGTGCGGGCAGTGACCCGGGAAACCGATGTCCGCCGCGGTGGACCAGTTCTTTCCGACGTCGGGGCTGATCGCGTAGTGCATGTTCTTCTTGCTGTCGCGCAGCGCGGCGAAGAGCCGGCCGTCTTTGAGTTGGATGATGTCGGTCTCGGCCGCGAGCGAGATGCCGGGCGGATTTTTTATTGCGACCGGGGTCTCCCACGTCTTGCCACGATCGGTCGAGCGCGCGCTGCCGCCGACGGAAATTTTTCCGTCGGTCTTGCTCTGGCCGTACAGGCCCAGCACGCACGTGCCATCAGAAAACTGTCGGACCGGCGCCGAGCAGACCCAGTCGGGGAAGAGCGAGCGGGCCTTCGCGTCCCAGGTCTTGCCGCCGTCGTGGCTCATGATGATCTGCACGCCGGTGTTCTCGGCGTTCTCGCGAAACGCTTTCCAGGTGAAGTTGTCGCCTGACTTGGCGCGCGCGACGCCCGGTTTGTAACGCCAGGAGAAGAACGTCACGGCGATCGTGCCGTCATCGAGCTGCGCGATGTGCGGGTCGCGGTTGTCGTCATCATCGTCGTAGATAATCTCCGGCTTGCTCCAGGTCTTGCCTTCATCGCTTGAGCGCACCATGCAGAGCCGCCCGCCCTTGGGAAAATCGTCCGCGGCGAGTGAGACGTGCCCGTAACCGGCGTAGAAGACGGCGGCGATGTCGCCGTTCTTCAGGCGCGTCGCGTCGGGGAAGGCTTGATAGGTGCCGGAAGGTTCACCGCGCGAGATAGGGACGGGCTGCGTCGTCGCCGGGAGCGATTTCTTCCACGTGTCGAGCTGCGCGTCAAGGCGGACGGACCATTCGAGGAGCCAGTCGACCTTCTCCCGGCGGGCGAGCTGCTCGAAGCGGTCGAGAAGATCGCGCGTGACCGGACCCTGCGCGAGCTTCACGTAAAGGATCGGAAGCTCAGCGCGCTCGACGCGGTGAAGAAGTTTCGTGTCCTTCCCCGCGGCTTTCTCCGCGCGCTGGAAAATCCCCGTCGATTTCTCGAGGAAATCCTTGGAGAGGAACGCGATATCCATCGGGTAGCGAATTCCTCCCGGGGGATGTTGCGCGACGGACTCGTGCTCTTTTCGTGAAGAGGCAAGCAGCGCCTCGTACTCATTGAGCATCGGCGCGGCGGCGGCGTAGTGACCATTGTTGAAATCGGTAATGAGCGCGTTCACGTCACGCGATGGATCCCACATCAGCTTCGCGATCACCCACGAGCGCATTTCGTCGCGCTCGCTCGTGCTCTGGTACCCACCCTGCGTCATCACCCCGACCGCTTTGTTGTCCACCCAGAAGCGGAGGTTGTCCGCGATCACGTCCATGTTCGGCATGGGCGCCAAGAAATGGCTGAAGTTGACGTTGTAGTCCCAGATCGAGAAGCGATCGTGAACGGCCGACCAGTCCTTCATGATCTGCGCGACGGGGAGCTCGCGCGCCTTCGTGAACGGTCGCGACCACGCGCCAACCGTGTCGTTGCAGATGCGAATGACCACGTTCTTCCGCGGGCGAATCGTCTTCGGCGGCCTGATGGTCTCGAGATACGCGATCGTGTCGACAAGGACGTTGGGGTATTGCTTCTCGACCGCCTCCGCGACGTGGTTCACCAGCACGAGCTGGTTGGCCATGTCGGTGCCGCCCTCGTCGGCGCGAAGTTTCGTGCAGCGGTCACAGGTGCAGATCTGCGAGCCGTCGTTGTCGTTCTTCGACACGCTGACGATCTCGGCGTGCGGGTGGTCCTTGAGCGCTTTAAGCACGTTTTCGGTAACGATGCGCATCGTCTCCGGATGCGTCGGGCAGAGCTGGGCGGCGGAATGTTGCCCGGCGGCGTTTTTATAAAAGTAGTCGGGGTGATCGTGGGCGTACTTGTCCGGCGGAAGCAGCGTCGCGTGCGTGTGGACGAACAGGCCGCCGTAGTCGATGTTGCCGCCGTGTTCTTCGGGGACGTGCGCGTCTGGGGATTGCGTGCGGTTGCGCAGCGACCAGACGGGATCGAAGGAAGCTTTGTAGAACGGGTCGCGGAGGATCAACTTTGGCGCGACCGTGCGGGCGACGGGTGCGAACGTGAGCGTCTTACTCTTCGGCAGGACAATGCTGTCGTTCGTGTAAAAGCGGCAGCCGAGATCCTCTTCGAGCAGGGCGTAGACCGCGTTGACGACGCCGCGGCCGACGCCGCCGGTGAGGACGAGGTGGTTGCCGTCGACAGCGATGCGGTAGGCTTCGGGGGCGAGCGATTTATCGGTCGCGATGCGGATTTGTTTGTCAGAGTTGCCGAGCGACAGCGTCGCGCCTGTCATCTCTTTCACCCACTGCTGCAAATCCTCCGCCGCCTTCTTTTCGACCGATGTCGGCTGCGGCGGCAGCGCGATCGTGTAAAGCGGTTTCGCCTCCTGCACGATCGTCAGGGACGCCGCCGGCTCGCCCTTCGGTTTCAGCGCATGTGCGAACGTCGTTGACGTGAACGCGAGCAGGGCGGCGAGGAAAATTCGTGATGTCATTCAGGTTCCTTCGATTTTTCGGATGACCGATAGCGGCAGGGCGACCGAGGCCATGTAGATCGGGTTCTGCCGGGCGGCGCCGTCCCGGCCGAAACATTCCCACGGCGCGCCGAATTGTTCGCCCTTGCGGAAATCCTGGCTCCGCAGGTGCGCGATGTACTCGGAAAACTGTTTGCGCGCCAGCACCGGATCGTGGCGATAAAGCGCGTTGAGCAGCCAGCCGGTTGGCGTGTGCCAGTACGCGCCGTTTTGATACGTGTTGAGCGCGACGCCGGCGGTTTTTTCCCACGCGCTGGTGGGCGACGCGTCGGCGGTTGTGGGGACGTGACGGACAGCGCCGTCGAGCGTGATCGTGCCCGCCTTCACCGCTTCGATGACCACATTGCGCGCGTTCGTCGCATCTTTCGGCGACAGGACCTGGAGATAGAGCGCAAAGAGCGTCCCCCACACGTCCGGCTGCCGCCCGACGCCGGTCGCGGCGAGCAGCCAGCCGCTGCCTTTTGGATCGGCGAAGACCGGCGCCAGGTGGGTCGCGATGTCCTCCGCGATGCGGTTGTAGCGCTCGCCATCCTCCGGCAGCATGCGCATCATCTCGCGGCACGCGCGCCAGCGCAGCAGCGAAGGGAAGAGCAGTGAACCGGTCAGAAAAATGGCGTCACAAAATCCGAATCCAACCGCGCGCTGCTCGGCGGTCGTGCTGACCATTCCGCCGGTCGCCGCGTCGACGTCGACGGCGTCGAACGCGTGCGTGAGGCTTTTGAAGTCGATCTCCGCCTGCCGCCCGGCGACGGCGAGGTGGTGGGCAATGTGGATGTACTCGTAATGATCATCCGCGGGCGGCAGTACGCCGTACGGCTCGCCGCCCTGGTCTTCACCGGCGGAGTAAGTGCCCGGATAAAAAACCGCGCCGCCGTCGAAGTTGATGTGGTCGGGAATCGCGTACGGCGGGATGATCGCGCCGCTCTTGAGTTTTCGCTGTGCGCGGCCGTTCTGCGACTTCGCAATGAACTTGAGGTGTTCCGCGGCCTCGTCCAGCGTGATAAATTCGCTGTCGAGCGACATGGAAAAATCGCGCACCCACATCGCCGGATACGCGCCGCGTCCGCCGGGCCGGATGAGCGTGTGGCCCTGCGTATTCGCGGGCGATCCGCCGACGCGCTCGCCGGGGCGGACGCGCGACGCTTCGACAACGTCGCGCGTCATCTGCTCCAGGAATCGAAGATCGTTTGGGTCGAACATCATTTAAACATCACAACGGCCGCTGCTGCCTGCGAATGAACATCCGATCGACGTAAACCGCCTTCACCTTCTTGTCGCTCGCCGGCGGCGAGACCCAGAGGTACATGCCGGGGCGCAGCTCATCGACGGTCAGGCCGTACGCGTGGTAGCCGTCATCGCCGCTCTGCTCGAGATCGACAGACGTGCGCGCGATGAAGGCGTTGCCCGTGGTGTCGTGCAGGCCGTAGATGAACGCGCGACCGCGCGCTTGCGGGTTGCCGTTGCGCTCGACGCGCACGAACACGTAGCATTCCCACGGGCCCTTGCCGATGAATTTTGTCTGGTCGGTCAGGTGCAATTGAACCGCCCATTGGCTGGACGAGGCGGGCATGCGCGCGGCCCGCTGATTCGAGGCGCGCGGGTCATCGACGAGCATCGCATCATCCGGCGGGCGATGCAGGTGAAACGCTTCCTCCTGGATTTCGAACTGTCCGTCGGGAAGCTTCGCGCCGGTCGGCGGAATGACCGGCGGGATGAATTGCGCCGCTCTGCCGGCGAGCGTCGGGATGTACGCCGCGATGCCTTGCCCTTCGCTGAAGTTCGCCACGCCCAGTTCTTTCGCCACCGCGGACCACTCAGTGACTTTCGCGACATACTCGGCCCGCGCGGCTTCCGGATCGGTGTGACGTTTGACCGCGCCCGCAAAGTGGTAACGCAGTAGGCGGACGTGATCGAGCGCCAGCCGCTCGCGGCGGACGCGACGCGCGAGTTCCGCGTCGCCCGCCACCGCTTTGACCGCGTCGTCAAAGCATTTGGTCGCCGCGGCAATCGCGTCGTCGGAGAGAAAAGACGTCTCCGTGTTGTAACATCGCATGTAAAATTTCTCGTTCTTCGCCGGCGCGTTGACGATCTCGAGATATTTCGCCAGGTGCGCCCCTGCCGCGCCGTAGTAGCCGTCCAAAAATTCCTGCTGAAGCTTTTGTTGGTCCTGCGACGGGTCCCACAGCAGCTTCGCGAGCAGCCACGTCCGCAGCGGGAGGAAATCGCCGGCCCGGT
>JAXDMN010000081.1:0-4869 GCA_034666045.1 Phycisphaerales bacterium
CCTTCCCTTTCAATGATCTGATTGGCTCGTTCCACGGCTTGCGCCGGCGATGTGACCTGAAACACTTCGTACGGCGTCGCAAAGCGCCCGCCCTGGTCGCTCAGCGCGAAGCCGACGCGACGCGACCCCAAATCGATCGCCAGCGTTCTCACCGATAGCGGTCCCCGAATTTCTCGCGCACCTTCTCCGCCAGGTCCTTCACCTTCTGCGCTTCCGCCTTTGGACAGACGAGCGTCGCGTCCGGCGTGTGGACGATGATCATCTCGCTCAGGCCGATCGTGCTGATGAGATGCTCCGGGTCGGTGCTGATGATGATGTTGCCGTCGGAGTTGAGCAGGACGCACGCGGCGGCGTCGCAGGCGTTGTCGTGGTCGTCCATCGTCAGCGTCTCGGCCAGCGCGGGCCAGGAGCCGACGTCGAGCCACTTGACCGGCATCTCGACGACGACGACCTGCGCTTTGCCTTTGTGCTGCGACGCGGGTTCCATGATCGCGTAGTCGACGCTGATTTTTTTCAGCTTCGGGTACGTCGCGTTCAGGACTTCATCCTGCCGCGGCGTCGCCCAGGCGTCGGCGATCTGGGCAAGCAGCTTGTGATTTTCCGGCAGGTGCAGACCGAGCTCGTTGAAGACCGTGTCGCAGCGCCAGACGAACATCCCGCTGTTCCAGTAGTAGCGGCCGGACTCGACATAGCGATCGGCCGTCGGCTTATCCGGCTTTTCCTTGAACGCCTGCACCTTGTACGCGCCCGCGTTTTGCTTCCCCTTCACCGGGAGCGGCTCGCCGCGATGGATGTAACCAAGGCCGGTGTGCCCGTGCGTCGGGACGATGCCGAACGTCACCAGCGCGTTTGGATGCTCGGCCACGACATCAAAGCCGGTCTTTACCGCATTTTGAAACGTGTCGATCGGCTCGATGACATGATCGGCGGTGACGAACGCGGCGACAGCGTCCTTGTCGCGCTTGGCAAGGATCGCCGACATGAAGCCGACCGCGTTGGCCGTGTCGCGACCTTCCGGTTCGCCGATGAGATTTTCCTTCGGCAGCTCCGGCAGGTTCTCCAGCACCATCTTGCCGTGCTGCGCCCCGGTGCAAACGAAAATCCGCTCCGGCGGCAGCATGCCGCGCAGGCGGTCGTAGCTGAGCTGCAACAGGCTCTTGCCGCGCACGACGCTGATGAGCTGCTTCGGCCGATTATTACGCGAAACCGGCCACAATCGTGTGCCCGCCCCGCCAGCCATGATGACGCCGTATTGCATGTGGTAGGTGAAAAGTGATCAGTTGTTAGTTGTCAGTTGCCAGTAACGACGACGACGTCCGAATCATACCAGATACTTCTTGTCCCGCTTCCGCACGACTTCGATCTTTTTCGCCAGATCGGCATAACCCCCCTTGCCCATCAACGCGTAGGTGGCCTGTTTGCCCAGCTCCACCGCCGGTTGATCGTACGGGTTGATCTCCAGCAAGGCGCCCATGTACGAGACGGCGGATTCATACAGATAAAGGAACTGCCCGACCGTTTCCGGCGAGATGCGCGGGAAGAGAACCGTCATCGTCGGCCGCTCGCTTTCGAGCAGCGCGTACTCGGTCGCGAGCTTCTCGCTGTTGATCAGCGTCTGGAAATTTGAGCCCTCGAGGTAGTCGAGCGTCGGCGCGTTCTTGAGTCCACCCGGGATCGCGACCTTCTGATTAAATCGTTCGACCTCGAGGAACGTGATCAGCTTGTCGTGCGGGCCTTCGCGGTAAAGCTGCACTTGCGAATGCTGATCCGTCGTTCCGAGCGCTTTCACTGGCGTCTGCCCGGCGAAGATGTTTTTCTTCGTCAGGCCGTCCTTCTTGCCGAGCGATTCCGCCCAGAGCTGGCGGAACCAATCGCCCAGGGAATAGAGGCTCGTCGAGTACGGCATCATCACGGAGATGTGCTTCCCTTTGCGATCGAGCGCGTAGTGGATCGCGGCGATCAGCGCGGCCGGGTTCTTCAAGACGTCGGCGTCCTTCAGCCGCTTATCCATCGCCTGCGCGCCGGCGAGGATTGCTTCCATGTCGATGCCGCACATGCCTGCGCTGAACAATCCGACGGCCGACAGCACGCTGAACCGCCCGCCGACGCCTTCCGGAACTTCAAGCGTGCGATATCCCTCGGCGTTTGCGATCTGGCGGAGCGTGCCGCCCTTCGGATCGGTCGTTGCGAGGATGTTGTCTGTGTATTTCTTCCCGAGTTTTTGCTGGAGCAGGTCGCGGAAGAGCAGGAACTGCGACGCCGTCTCCGCCGTCTCGCCCGATTTACTGATCACGTTGACGATCGTTTTCTTGATCTTCGGCGTAATGAGGTCGACGACGCTCTTGATCTGATCCGGGTCGACATTGTCGAGCACGAAAACCTGCGGCCCGGTCCGCGTGCGGTCCGACATCAGGTTGTAGGTGTAGGGATTGAGCGCGTTTTGCAGCGCGATATTCCCCAGCGCGCTGCCGCCGATGCCAAGGACGACCAGCACTTCGCAGCGATCGCGAAAATGCTCGACCTCCTTGTTGACGGCGGCGACCATGTCGTCGTCGTACGGCAGGTCGCGGAAGCGCAGCTTGCCGGCCTTGCGGTCGGTGGTGATCTGCTGATGAATCGACTTGATGCGCGGCGCGAGCGCTTTCAGGTCCTTGTCGCTGACGCCGTGCCGCTCGCCGACGGCATCCGCGGTGGCGTTCTTCCAGTACAGGCTCAGTTCGTCCATCTTCTTCCCTGCGTTTGCGCGTGGTCACCCTGAGGCCGGTCGCAAAAGGGCGGTAGCATACGCGCGGGGAGAGTAAAGAAAAGCGGGATCGACGGATCATCGGCCCGCGGTCGCGGGTGCGGGCGCCGATGCGGAATAGAGTGGCAGGTTTGCGTACCAGAATTGCGCGGGGCCGAGGTAAAGGTCTTCGCGCACGTCGAGGGGCGTGAGCTTCTTGCCGCGCCAGTCCTTGCTGCCGTCGACGGCGACGCCGCGCGCGGACCAGCCGGTGTTCGTGTCGGCGTCGACGACCGCGACGCCCTTCTCCTTCTGTTTTGCGTCGCGCGGGAGGCGAAATTGCGGAATCAGGTCACCGTCAAGCCGGCGATCGAATGCGCGGATCTCGCCGGTAATGCGATCGCGAAAGACGACCGCCGGCACGTCACCGATCTTCAGGTTCAGCGGCGCCGCGCCGATGTCGTCGCTGCGGATGGCGAGGCGAACGTCGCCGTGCGAAACGATCACGATGGCGAGTTTCGCGTTCGGCGCAGGCAACTGCGGCGTCAGCGGCGCGACCGGACCGCTCGAAGAGGACGCCGCCGCGAGCACGCGCGTATCCGGATGGATGGCGCGCCACTGTTTCCAGGTTTGATTCGTCGCCGGGAGCATCGTCTCGACGCCGGCCGGTTTCGCGCCGCGCGTGGTCATTCCGGTGAGCCCGACGACGAATTCCCCGGTGCGGCCGTTGTGGATCAGCAGCGTATCCGCCGGATCGCAGACGATGTCGAGATCGCGCGCCTTCACGTCGCGCGACACTTCCAGCGGCGTCGCCGCGTTCGCGTAGGCGGACCAAATCAGCAACATTCGCCGCTGCCGATCCGATTGAACGATCACCGGGGACGCCCACAGCGCGGCGTACGGGTAGGCGTAGGTCTGATCGTTGAACACGACGCCGACCACGAAATCTTCGTCGCGCACGTGCTTCGCATCCGCCGCCGCGACGAACGCCGGCTCGTCGAGCACCGCATATCGATTCGTCGGCGCCGTCATGAAGCGATGCACGAACAGCGCCAGCATCGGCGCGAGCGCAATCAGCCACCACGCGCGCCGCTTCCCCGAAATCACCAGCCCGAGCAGCGCCAGGCAGAGCACCAGCGACACCGCAACAAGCGGCCATTGCAGGTGGCGCGACAGGACGATCAGCCCAAGCCCCCACGGATGCGCGATCCAGCGCGGATCGGTCCCATACGCCATTACAGCGGCGGCGAGGGTCGCGAGGAAGCTCACGAGCAGGGGAAGAACCACTATGGAGAGACTATCGGCAGGTCGATCCGGCCGCGAACAGCGACGGGAAAGATGTCGCAACTTCGGCCGACTATGATGGTACAACAAGCACCACGATGCCTTCCGTCGCCGCCGTCCGCAACCTCAGCAAGATCTATCGCAAGCCCGGCACGAACGTCGAGGTGCATGCGCTGCGCGCGATCAACCTCGATTTCGAGGAAGGACAGTTCACCGCCATCATGGGCGCGTCCGGGTCCGGTAAGAGCACGCTGATGAACGTGCTCGGCTGCCTCGATCAGCCGACGATCGGCCAATACATCCTCGGCGGACAGGACATCAGCGCGCTGCCGGACGATGAGCTGTCTGAAATCCGCTCGCGCCGCATCGGGTTCATCTTCCAGAATTTCAACCTCATTCAGCAGCTCACCGTGCTGGAGAACCTCGAAGTCCCGATGTTCTACCTCGGCATCCCGCCCAACGAGCGACGCCGGCGCGCGATGGAGCTCGCCGAAAAGGTCGGCCTGGCGGATCGGAGCGACCACCGCCCGATGCAGCTCAGCGGCGGGCAGCAGCAGCGCGTCTGCATCGCGCGGGCGCTGATCAACGAGCCACTCATCCTCCTCGCCGACGAACCGACCGGCGCGCTCGACAGCAAAACCGGGCAGGCGATCCTCGAGTTATTCGACGAATTGGTTTCGCTCGGAAAGACGATCATCCTCGTCACGCACGACCCGACGGTCGCGCATCGATGCAGCCGGGTGATTCATCTCCACGACGGCGAAGTGTCGAAGGACGAGCGCAACGCCAAGCGTGATGTCATCGTTGAGGGCGGACAGCTCGCCGGGCGGTGATTGCCAATTTGCAATTTGCAATTTGCGATT
>JAXDMN010000082.1:0-6481 GCA_034666045.1 Phycisphaerales bacterium
TGAAAACGTCTTTAGCCGGGCGATTAGCGAAGTCACCAGCGCCGCCGCGCGCGAGGCGGAGCGCGAAGGGCTCACGCCCGACCGCCTGGGCCGCAAGGTCAAGCGGATCGTCTCGCATGTTCGCCAGGCAGTCACCGACGCGGTCGATGAGGATTAAAAATAAGGCTGCGGCGGGCGAGGTTTACAGTCGCAGGTCGACGAACGAATAGGGCGCGAGCGGCCCCACACAATCAAACTCGATGCGATGGCCCACCTCGGCGTTGAGCTTCTCCAACACGCGATCGAATTTTTTCAGCTTCGAGCGATCGACGAGAAACGAGACGTTCAGCGCCATCAGATCGCGCAGTGGCTTGCCGATGCGCAGGTCGCGGACCATCGGCGCCAGTGCTTCGACAATCCAGCGCGCGTCGCGATCTTGCAGATCCTGGATCGCCGCGGCAATCTGTCGGCCGGCTTCGATGCGGGATTCATTCGCGAGCGACGCGCCGCGGCGGCCGCCGCCCGATGCCGCGAGCTCCGGCCGCGCGGCGATGACCTCACGCAGGGCCTGTTCCTCGACCGACGTCGCGCGCAGCGTGATCTCGACCGCGCCCTCCAGATGATCGAGATACGCGTCGAGCCGCTCGTATTGCGGCGTCATGAATCGGCTGATCAGCGCGCGGTCGTCCGGCAGAACGACGCCGAAACGCACGGGCAGCACGGTCATTTTCGCCGCGATGCGATTCAGCGCCGCGGCGTGTGCTTTCATGTCGCGGCGCATACCGCGCAATCCTTGCCCGGACATTTCTGCGGCTGATACGTCACTCACGAGCGCGGCGGTGGAGCGCAATCGAACCGCGCGAAGCGCGCGTGGCGGATCGCCGACGCCAACGCCGAGGACGTTTTCATCGCTCGGCAGGGGCCAGCGAATGATTCCGTAAAAATACGTTTCACCACGGCGGGGTGCGGCGACGCCTGCCGCAGGCTTGCTTGAACGATCTTCCGATTGACCTGCATTTTGCGCGGGCCCGCGCGTTTTCGTACGCGCTCGTGGCGTCATCGTCGCGCTCCGGCGGACTTGGAACTGCCGCCATTGCGACGGTCGCCCTCGCGGGCATGACGCCGCTTGCTGGGGCGCTCGCCCTTGTCCTCTTCCTCGTCGTCATCATCCCCGCCGCCGACCAGTGAGCCGACAACGTTGCGCATGCCGCGTGTCAGCGTCCCGGTGATGCCGCGGTGCTTCTCGCCGCGGTCGTCATCCTCTTCGTCCTCGTCATCCTTGCCACCGCCAAGCGCGCGGCCGACGGATTTTGCGCCCTTGTCCAGCGCCTCTTTTTTCATTCCACCGCCCACGACGTCCGGCAAGCGCTTGGAGCCGGCGCGATCGTAGATCTGCAATCGCTCCGCCCCTTCTGCGTAGCGCAGGTAGGTATCGACGCTCGCGATCACGACGCGCAGGTCCACCGTCAACAACTCGATGCCAACGAGCGAGACTCGCACGAAGGCGTCGATGACGATTCCCTTGTCGAGAATAAGGTCGAGAACGTCGTAGAGTCCCGACGAGCTCGGTGCGCGGCGGACTTGCGAATCGCGACGGGATGCGGGCGCGAGATCACGCGTCAGCGATGGATCCCGCCGCACCATCGGGTCCGAAGCCAAATCGTCCGCAACCGAATTTCCATATCCTGATTGAGCAACCATTTTTCCGCTCCTTCTGGTTGAAGTTGGTTCTTGCAAAATGCGTGCTATGGGATCGCAGGATCGTCGTTGAGAGCGGCGGAGGCGTGCGTGCAAGCCAGGGAGTGCGGTTGAGCCGGCTAAGGTCAGCGATTTTTTTTCGCTGCGCGGTTCTTGCGCGACCGTGGACGGGATGCGGGATTCGCTTTCGCCTTTGGCGATGCAGTTGTCTGCGCCGGCCGAGCTCGCCTCGCTTTTTTCTTCTTCTTCGCAGTTGGGTGTTGGGGCGACTTTTTTGCCGACGGCTTTGCCGCGACGCGGCCGATGACGGCGGGGCGGAAGAAAAATTTCTGCGCGCCGATCGCCGCCTCCAGCATCATGCCGCCCTCCGAGGAGACGAAGACCGCCACGCCGCGCTCGTAGTTCGCGGACGCGGCGGCGCCGCCTTTAACGAGTACCGCCGACGCATTCGCCGCGAATGCGAATCGCCCTTGCTTGAAGCGGTCGAGCGCCGCCTTGTCCTGAAACGCGATGATTTCACTGAACGTCTGTCCGCCGATCTGCACGCCAAGCGTGAGCTGCGCGATCGCGGCGTAGCCGATCATCTTCCCGCGCTCGAAGACTTCCCCTTTCCCGAACGCGCCGCCGATGACGGCGGTCGCTTTGCCGACCGAGGGGAAAACCGCGTACGCATGCGCGTTGCTGAGCAGCTCTTTCAACCCCGGATCGTCCGCCTCGAGGCGCGTGAGCGTTGCCTGCACTTCGCCGTGCAGTTCTTCGAGAACTTCGACTTCCTTGCTGGCAAGGGAGAAGAACTTCGACGCGATCTTTTGAAGCGATTCGAGCATGCGGCTACGCGCGGAAGCGGCGTTGATGCCGCTTCATGCCGGCGTGATTGTTTTCGCTGTCGTCATCGTCTTCTTCTTCGCTCTGGTCTTCCGATTCATCGTCGTCTTCGCGATCGTCGCTGCCGCGCGCTTCGGTCTCTTCGTCGTTTTCGTCCGATTCCTCGTCGGAATCATCGTCCTCCCGTGCACTTGCGCCGCCGCCGACGCCGGATTCGCGCAATGCCCGCATGGCGAGGAACGCCAAGCCAGTTGCCAGCCCCGCGCCGACAACGGTGGCCGCGATCGGATGTTCCTTCGCCAGGTCCGTCACCTTCGACGTCGCGCCGCGCATGCCTTGCAGCGCACGGCTCATCATACCGCCTTCTTCTCCCTCTTCTTCCTCGGACTCGTCTTCGTCCTCGCTCTTGTTCTTCGCGTCTTTCTCTTCGTCCTGCTCTTCGCCCAGTGCGCGGAACTTGAATTTCTGTCCCCCGAGCGACAGCTCGAGCAGCATTCCGCCGTCGGAATAGGCGTGTGCGGTGACGCCGCTGAAGTTTGATGTTCCCGCCGCGGCCGCTTTCACGAGCACCGCCGACGCGTTGGCGGCGAACGCCATCCGGCCGGACTTGAAGCGCTTGAGCGCCTCGCGATCGTGGAAGATGAGAATTTCCGTGAACGTATCGCCGCCGATCTGCACGCCGATCGTCATCTGCGCCATCGTGGCATAGCCGATCATCTTGCCGCGCTCGAAGACCGCGCCGCGTCCGTACGCTCCGCCGACGACCAGCGCCGCCTTGCCGACCGCCGGGAAGACCGCGTAGCCGTACGCCTTCTTCAACAGGTTCTTGAGCCCCGGGTCTTTGCGCTCGAGTCGCTGCAACGTGGCTTCCACGCGCTTGCGCAGGGGCGCCTCTTTTTTCTGTTTCGATTGCTGCTGATTCTTTTTGTTGGTCGTGGCCATGACAGGCACCATTCCGTTGGATTTGTCCGGACATCGGCCGAGGCACGCCCCCGGCCGCTCGGGTACGAGCAAACGAGATACCCGGCCGGCGGTGAACCGCCCCGAACCATCGATGGAAACGAAAATCGCCCGGCGGAAGCCGAGCGATTGTGCGCCTTGCGGTTGCCCTGCAAGAAGGGAACGACTGACCCCGACGGGATTCGAACCCGTGTCGCGGCCTTGAAAGGGCCGTGTCCTAGGCCTCTAGACGACGGGGCCGGTGCTCGGTTTCGTGGACGAAGCGCGGGCGCCTAGGAGGCCGGACAATATGCAGATGGAGCGCGCGCCGTCAACCGCCGCACCGCGACCGACGCGGCGCATCAACCGCCGGCCGCACCCGGCGTTTGAAAGCGGCCCCGACTGCATCTAACCTCATGCGCCACGATGCTCCACTACTTCAAGTTCCGCCAGGACCTGTTCGATCCCGTCCCGGCCAAAGACGTCTACGTGAAGCGCGGCCCGGGCAAGGGTTGGCCCGAGGAATGTCCGCCGATCCGCGCCGCCAACGCCTTCGGTTTTGACATTCTCGCGAATTTCGACGTCACCTTTGTCCAAAACCGCGGGCGATGGGAAATCAAGAAGGACGTGGTGATCGACAGCGATTTCAATTACGCGGCCACCGACGAATCGGACGGCCAGCCGCTCGAGCAGCGCTACGCGTGGTTCTGGGAGAAGGGGCAGAAGATCCCGCACGTGATCACCGACAACGTCTACCGCGAGATCGCCAACCAGGTGAAGCTCAGCAGTTTTTTGTTTCTCCAGACGGACGCGAACGAACAACTGCTGATGACCGACGTTCCGAACCTGCATCGCCCATGGCGGGCGATGACCGCGCTGATCGAGACCGACTGGTACCCGGCGAGTTACCCGTGGCATGCGGTGATCGAGCTCGATCGCGCGGAGAAACGCATCACGATCAAGAAGGGGGAGCCGATCTGCCGGCTCGTTCCGGTCCGTCGGGATGCCTATTTTGCGAAACAGATGTCGCCGCAGTCGTTTGATGATTTCTTTGAGCGTGGGCAGCGGTGGTTGGCGACGCATGGGAAGTTTGAGCATGAGGGGCGGGGACCGGCCGATGAATCGGCCGGCTTGGCGGATATCACGCGCACCTATGTCAAACAGCAGGTGAGATCGAAGTTTGTTGTCATGCTATGATGCGAGTGGTGGTGATTGATGAGTGGGTGATGACTTTTTCTTTTGCGTAGCGGTCGGGCCGAAGGCCCACGTTCTTCTCATCAATCACCAGAACGATTCCAATGCCCGATCACTTGACCAACCTCCAACACCCAAACCACTGGAACGCCACCTGGCGTTCCATCATCTTCTTCCTCGCCGCCACCAGCATCTGGTGCCTGCTCGTCGAGATGTACGGCCTCTGCTCGATGCGCCTGTTCACCTTCTGGGTCCTGTTCCCATCCACAGTCGCGCTCTACGCGCTGGCGTTCTGGGACCGCACGCGCGGCGACGGCACGCTGTGGCGCGGCGTCATGATCGGATCCGTCGCCGGGCTGCTCGCGGCGATCGCGTATGACGTCTTCCGCCTGCCCTTCGTCTTCTCCACCGCGTGGGGCTTGAGCGACATCGTCCCGCAGATGCCGCTGTTCAAGGTCTTCCCGCGCTTCGGCGCGATGATCCTGAATCAGCCGCTCGAGCAGTCGGCGTATCCGCTTTCGGCGCACGTCGTCGGCTGGATCTACCACTTCAGCAACGGCGTCACCTTTGGCGTGATGTACGTGGCGCTGATCGGACAACCGGCGCGGCGCTCGTGGTGGTGGGGCGTGCTCGTCGCCACCGCCATCGAGATGGCGCTGCTCCTCTCGCCGTACGGAAGATTTTTCGGGATCAACGTGACGGCGCTCTTCGTCGTGGTGACGCTCTCGGCCCACCTGATCTTCGGCGGCGTGATGGGCTGGAGCACGCGCTTGATTGCTCGCCGCCCGCAAGAGCCCGCGTCCCCACTGCCATTACCCGCCTGATCCGCCGCCGGCTGACGATTTCGTTTTCTCGTCGCCGTCCGGGCCCGCACGTGTTAGAATGCGCGCACGAAGGCCAAAAAGGGGGCCGATCGAATGATTCGTGTTTTTGCGCTCGCCGTATTTCTCGCCGCGCCGCTGGCGTCGGCTCAGCTTGCGCCCGCGACGCGCGCCGCTGTTCCCACCACCCGGCCGTCACCTGAAGAGCTGCACGCTCAGGCCTATCAGTTGATGCGGCAGGAAAAATTCGACATGGCCACGCCGCTGCTCAATCGCGCATACAACGAAACCGCGGCGAAGCAGCGCACGCGGCCGCTGATCCTCAATCGCGCACTGCTCGACCTTGTGCAGAAGGGGAACCTGCCGCGCGCGATCAATGACATCTCCCAGCATTTCGCGCGCAATTCCGCCCCTGACGAAGAGGCGAGCAACCTGCTCGGCAGCCTGCTTCAGCTTGCCGCCGACAACCCGCGGTGGCGCGATGGGCCGATCTACGCCGACGGCTTCCGCGAATTCGCCCGGCGCGAAGCGGTGCTCGAGCGTCATCGCACCGGCTACAAGCGCTGGGGCACGAAGTGGATCACGCAGGCGGAATTTGACGAGATCAAGCGGAAGGACAAGGAACTCGTCGAGCAGATTGACGCGCAGGGGCGTGTCGTCAGTCGTCTCACGATGACCGTGACGACGCTGACCGATCAGTACAACATCGCCGCGACACGCGCGCGCGGGTTCGCGAATCACATACACGTCGGGATCAACCCGACCAGCTGCGCGCTCTGCGCGGAGATGGCGGAAGCGGGGCGGAACGCGACGGAAATCAGCGCCGACCTGCACGTCGCCAGCGGCGAATTAAAACGCGCGACCACGACGTACCAACGATTGCAGCGTCGCACGGCCAAGCCAACCTGGCCGACGCGTTACCCGCCGATCGATCCCGATGCGCCGCCGCCCAAGCCGCCGGAACATCCCGCGCTGACGGCGCTGGCGGCGACGGCGCCTGCGGCGGCGGCTAATGCGCAGGATGC
>JAXDMN010000083.1:0-17730 GCA_034666045.1 Phycisphaerales bacterium
AGCTCACGTTTCTTGCCGGTGACGAACATGTAGAGCGCGAGGAAGATGCCGAAGAACGGCGCCAGGAAGAAGGCGATCGTCGCGCATCCCGCGCCGATGATGGCGCCGACGCCGAACATCAGGTGGACGTCCCCGAGCCCCATCGCCAGCCGCCCGAAGGCGAGCGATCCGAGGATGCGCGTGACCCACACGACCAACCCGCCGACCAGCGCCCCCAGCAACGCGCCAAGCAGCCCGCTGAGCCAATAGTGCTGCACGACCAGCGCGTTCCACCACTGCCCTATCGACGCGATCTGCGTCACCATGAAGTAAAAAGCCGCGGACATCAGCATCGGCGGAAGGAGGAAGGCCATCTCCTTGCGCAGCTCGCGGTTCAATTCCGCCCGCGTCATCGGCGGCGCTGGCGAAGGCGGCGGCGGCTCAACGTGCTGGTAATCGATCACACCGTCGGGCGGCGAAGCGGCCGGGGGGTTCGGCGGCACGTCGAGCATCGGCTCGCCTTGCGGGAAGCTGACGGGGATGACGCCGATTCTCCACAGCGCAAGCGTGATGAGCAGGCCGATCGTGCCGCCCGCGGCCAACGCGCCGGCGGTGGGCACGACGTTCAGCGCCCCGGGCATCGACGGCTTGTCGATGATCGTGTGAACGATGATCCCGAGCGCGGCCATCACCCACGGGATTTCGATCGGGATCATGAACAGTTCGGCGTCGATCAGGCTGGCGGCGAGCAGCGCGGCGATCATCGCCATGAAAAGCAGGTACATCGGCCAGAGCTGCCGGAAGTCGAGCGGCGCGACGATCATTTTCATGGTGCCGAGCGTCTCGTGCGGCACCATCATCGGCCGCGGCGCGCACGGGCCGATCTGGACGATGAAGAACATCACGTAATAGAAGACGAAGAGCGCGCCGGTGATGAATTCGATGATCGGATAGCGCGGCGAGATCGCGGCCCGGCAGGCGCGGCATTTTCCGCCGAGCTTGATCCAGCCAATGACCGGAAGATTGTCATACCAGCGGATCGGCGTGTTGCACTTGGGGCAATGCGACGGCGGATTCGACAAGCCCTCGACGGTGCGCATCAGCGCGCGAAAGGTGGAATCGCCCTCTTCGATCTCGATGCGCGGCAGCCGCCAGACGACGACGTTCAGAAACGACCCGACGCAGGCGCCGAGGATGAAGAGGAAGGGGATGAAGAGGAGGTGAGGCATGAAGATTTGCAATTTGCGATTGCCAATTTGCGATTGAATTCAATTGCAAATCGCAAATTGCAAATTGCAAATCTCAGAGCAGCCTGATGATATAAACCATCGCCTCATCCGGATTGAGGTAGGTGACTTCCAGTTCCGCGTCCATCATCTGTCGATAGATCGGCTCGCGCTCGGCCAGCACTTTGCTGATCTCTTCGACGCCGCCGCCGAATTCCGTGAGGTTGGGGCGGGACGTGGGGGTATCCGGGTCGGCCTGGATGCGGCGGAGGAGCTCGTCCGGCTCGCACTTGAGGTAGATGACGCGGTGTCCGGCCTCCTTGATGAGGCGGCGGTTGTCCTCGCTCAGCGGCGCGCCGCCGCCGAGGGCGATCACCACGTCCTGGATCTTGGCGACTTCCTTGACCGCCTCGTGCTCCAGCTCGCGAAAGCGGGCTTCGCCGTCGTCGGCGAAGATCTGCACGATGCTCTTTCCGGCCTTGGCGACGACCATTTCGTCGGTATCGACGCACTTCTGCCACAGCCGATCGGCAAGGCGCTTGCCAATGCTGGTCTTGCCGCTCCCGCGATAGCCGATGAGGACGATGCTCATACTTGTGGTCACTTGTCCCTTGTCATTGGTCACTTGTCAAAGGCGCGCGGCGTCGACTCGGTCCCTTCCCTGACAAGTGCCCAGTGACAAGTGACGAATGACCCGCGCCCCGTATAATGCCCCGCCTATGCCCGACGGCCCGATGTACAAGCGTGTCCTCCTGAAAATCAGCGGCGAAGGCTTCTGCCCGGAGGGCGGGTTCGGCATCGAGGGCGATGAGCTCAACGCCATCGCCCGCGAGCTCGTCGACGTCTGCAAGACCGGCGTGCAGCTCGCGGTGGTGGTGGGCGGCGGGAATTTCATCCGCGGCGCGACCTTCAGCGAGGAAGGGAACATCCCGCGCGCGACCGCCGATTACATGGGCATGCTCGCGACCGTCCTCAACGCCGTCGCGTTACAGGAGACGATGGAGAAGATGGGGCAGCCGACGCGCGTGATGAGCGCGATCAGCGTCTACAGCGTCGCCGAGCCGTTCATCCGCCGCCGCGCCATCCGCCACCTGGAAAAGAACCGGGCCATTATCCTCGCCGCCGGCACCGGGAATCCATTCTTCACCACCGACACCTGCGCCGCCCTGCGCGCGACGGAAATCCAGGCGGACGTGCTCCTCAAGGCGACGAAAGTCGACGGCATCTACACCGCCGACCCGAAAAAGGACAAGAACGCGAAGTTGTACGAACACATCACGTACGAGCAGGTGCACCGCGACCAACTCCGCGTGATGGACCTGACCGCGATCACGCTGGCGATGGAACGCAAGCTCCCGCTGGTCGTCTTCAACATCAAAACGCCCGGCAACATCGCGCGCGTGCTGCGCGGTGACAAAGTCGGCACCCGGATTACGCCTTGAAGTGATTGGAGCCTCATCATGCCCGTCGACGACGTCCTAATGGACTGTGAAGAGCACATGGAAAAGGCGATCGAGCACCTTCAGCATGAGCTGAAGACGATCCGCACCGGGCGGGCGACGCCGGCGCTGGTGGAGCACATCCAGGTGATGTATTACGAGCAGCTCACGCCGCTGAAGTCGATCGCGTCGATCCAGGTGCCGGAGGCGACGCAACTGCTGATCAAGCCGTTCCAGGCGAGCGATCTGAAGGCGATCGAGCGCGCGATCAGCGACAGCAACATCGGCCTGACGCCGCATTCGGATGGGAAACAGCTTCGGCTGATGCTCCCGCCGCTGTCGCAGGAGCGGCGTGTGCAACTCGCGAATCAGTGCAAGGGTTTCGCCGAGCACGCGAAGATCGCGATCCGCAACGCGCGGCGCGACGCGAACAAGGTCCTCGACACCGAGCAAAAAGGCGGCGTCATGACCGAGGACGACGCGAGCAGCGCGAAAGAACAGGTTCAGGAACTCACCAAGCAGCACGAGACGAAAGTCGACGAGCTGGTCGAGAAAAAGAAACAGGACATCATGCAGGTGTGAGGGCTGCGACGGGTTCGTGGCACGAGCGCCTCGCCCGTGCATTCGCGGCGGCCAGCCGCTGGCGTGGCGAGCTGCATGGACGAGGCGCCCATGCGACGACTTGGCAGACACGCGGTCAGCAGATGATCGCGCGGCCTCGCGCTAAAAATCCATCGTCGGTGGATCGGCGATCGGGAGATAGCGCAGCAGCATCCATTTGCCGCCCTTGTCCTCGCAGGTCGCGACCTTGTGCTTCGGCGAGAAGTCGTTGTTGTAAAAATCGACGATCGCCTTGCGGCGTTTCGCGTCCTTAGGCATGCGGACATGCAGTTCGGCGGCCTGCGGGCCGTCCGGTTGCACCTGGACTTCCAACGCGCCCAGCGCCAGCAGTTCCTTGACCAGGTCCTCCGACGTGCCGCGCGGCAGATCGCCGACGATGCGCCCGCCGCTTTCCTTCAGCCACGCCTGCATTTCCACCGTGCGGCCCATGTCCTGCCGAGCCTTGATGAAGGCGTCGTCGTTGCGCGTGGCGCTCTTGGCCGGGCCGAACATCATCAGCGTCATCATCGGGACCGCGAGCATGCAGATCAGCAGCGTGACGCCGGTGACGATCCACTTCTCGCTCATGTCCCACTCGAAGAGGTAGTGGCACATCGTGAAGTACAAGCCGAACGCGAGGAAGAAGCCGACGAGTCCCCAGTGATCATTGAGCAATGAGCTGACGAGGAACGCGATGGCGGACGGGCCGATCGCGAGGGCGGCGAGCTTCAGCGCCGCCGGCCCGGGCGAGCCGAAGGCGATCTCGCCCCACTGGATGCAGAGCGCGCCGGCCACGGTCATCAGCACGAGGCTGAGCACGAGGCGCGTGCCGGTCTGCATCATCGCGTCGGAAAGCGAGATCGTCGTCGCGTTGAACATCGTCGCGTGCGCCAGCGCTACGGCGAGGCCGACGACGATGAAGACGATCGGCAAGACGAATTCGGTGACGACGCCGGTGTTTTCGGCGTCTTTCTGCAATCCCTTGCGCGGCGCGCCGAAGGCCTGGAACGCCGCGAGCGGGCTGCCAGGCGCGGTTGCCACCGCCGCCCCGCCGCCGGAAGGGATCGCGGCCGACGAGGGACCCGCCGCCGCCGCGCGTCGGCCCCCGCCGCCAAGGCCACCGCCACCGCCGCCGCCACCGCCGCCGCCGCCGCCGGTGGCCTTGGCCTTGCGACCCGTTTTGAGATTGAATCCGCAGGACGGGCAGACCGGCGTTCCGGGCTCCATCTCCTGCGTGCAGGATGGGCAGCGGATCGTCGCCGGCGCCGCAGCGGCCGCCTGTTTGCCGTCTTCCGCGAGGTCGTACAGCGCATCGAGATCCGGCTCATCGGCCGCCGCGGCCGGCGCCTTGGGCGCGGTCATCACGTAGCCGCACTTGCACTTGACCTTCTTGCCGGCGAACTCCGGTTTCCACTTGTAGGTCTTGCCGCATTGATTGCAGGCGAACTTCGGATCCATCACAGCCTCCCTAACGTGCAATTTCCCAGGACGGGCCCGCGCCCGCGCGCTGCGTTCGGTCATTTTGCGCGAAATGACAGTCTGCTTTATTTTCCCCGCCCGCGGCGGGCAATGTCAATTGGCCTGATCGTACCTGAAGAGCATGGGGGACGGTTGGGGGTCGATTCGCGGCGGTTCGGGCTGGTGGGCCTTCGGCCCGACCGCTACGCGCGCGGGTGGCGGAAGGGATGGAGGAGTTGTCCCAGATAACTCTGTGGAACGGGTTCGTTGATGCCGAGATGTTGCGGTTCGGTGTCGGGGCAGTGGTAGGTGCGGAAGAGGATGTCCATCAGCGGGGAGACGTTGGCGTAGTTGCCGGATTCGCGATCGCGGTCGTGGTGCCAGTGGTGAAGCTCCGGGGCGCCGATCAGCACGCGCAGCAGGCGCGGAAGCGGGAAGCGGACATTCGCGTGGATGAAGATCGCCCACAAGCCGCGGAAGGCGGCGAAGTAGGCGAGGCTTTTGATCGGGAAGCCGAGCGCGAAGATCGGGAGATTCACGATCAGGATCGTGTAAAGCGAATCCACCGGATGCTCGCGATGGGCGGCCAGCCAGTCGAGGTGCTCGCTGCTGTGATGGATCGAATGGAAGCGCCACAAAAAATCGACGCGATGCTGAAGGCGATGGCCCCAGTAAATGAGAACGTCGCCGAGCAGGATCACGAGGAGGAGCTGCGCCCAGGTATCGAGGGACGCCACGAACGCGCGCACGCCATCCGGCGTCGTGGCGTGAATCCACGGCCCCAGCTTTTCCAGGACCCACAGCACGCCGCCGTTGAACAGCAGGTATTCGCCGAGCAGGAAACACAGATCCGTCGCCCACTGCGGGCGAAAGAATCCTTGTCCCGGTTTGGCGGGGTATGCGAGTTCCAGGGGCCGAAACATTGCGAAGAGCACGATGAAGCTCAGGCCAGCGGAGAGAATGTGGAAAGCGAGATTGGACATGGGGGAGGGTCCCAATGACCAAGAACCAAGAACCAAGAACAAATCCTACTTCGCGGGCTCGGTTGTCGGCGCCGTCGTTAGCGCAGCCTGATCTTCAGCGTTCATGCGTCGCACCTCGTCCCAATCGACGCGAGCGCGCTTCGTGCTTGGCAGCAGGATGCTGCCGGCCAGCGCGATGATGCCGACGCCGAGCAGCAGGGCCCACACGATCGACAGCCACTTGAATCCGCCGCGCGGGGGTGTTGGTTCGCTCATGCAAAGAAACTTCCGAGCGGCGGATGCGTGGGACAAAAGTTAGCGATCGCAGAGCGGAACATCGTGAAGGATGGCACGCTCTCGGTCATCGCCGCGACTCGAACCATTCGCGTGCGACGCGGCGAGTCGCTTCGATGTCCGCGCCCGCGCCCGCGACGCCGATGAGCGACCAGTAGACGCCCTGCTCGACTTGTTCGTTGCGCTGCGCGAAAAAGTCCATGCCGGCCGGCGAAAAGTGATTGGGATACTTTTGCAGCGTCGTCGCGTCGACCTCGTGGCCCTGGCTGTTGAGCCAACCGATCGGCCAATGGTCCCAGCTCATCGAGCCCCAGCCGATGCCGCCGGTGTCAGTGAAGCTATGTTCCTTGATGCGTGTGGTCGCGGCGTCGAAGCCGGAAGCCGTGCCGAAGACGACGTACGGCGTCGCCTCGCGCAGCGGGAGCGCGAGGATGATGCCAGGCGCGTCGTCGAGTTCTTTCCACGTGCAGCCGGCGCGGCGGACGGTGGACTCGATCAGCGTCGCAGGCTTTGGCTTCCAGTAGACGTCGTAGCGCTTGTCGGAGAAAGGATCGAGGGCGGCGAGGGCGTGGCGTTCATCGGGATTCGACGGATTCGGGCGGAGGACCTCGCGCCAAGTTTGGCCGACCGGGCAGAGGCCGATCAGCTCGATCGGCTCGCGCGCGTAGCCGTGCGGGTCGGCCGGCTTGAGCGATTTGAACGTCTGCTTGCGAACGATTTGGCCGTTCGCGCGGGCGAAGAAATCTTCCGTCGCATGGTAGTAGCGCTCGCCGCTCTGCTGGTTGACGCCAAAGTACGTCCAGCGGACGTGGACCTGGTCCGGGCGGGTCTCGATGATCTCGACGAAGGAATTTTTCTCCTGCCGGCCGAACTGGTTGAACAGTTCGGCGACGCCGTCGTTGCCTTCGAAGAACTGGAAGCACGCGGCGGCGCCGCTCGGCAGCTCGATCCACGGGCAATAGCTGCCCTCGTGCGCGAAGACGAAGCGCTGCGGGAAATCACGCCACGAAATGACGACCGCTCGGCGCGGATTCCCATCGGCGGACGGTGGGCTGGCGAATTCGCCGGCAAACTTGCCGAAGACGTAATCGTCGACGACGCGGACGGAGACGGCGGGATGGCGCGGGCGAGGGCTCGGGCGCGAGGCGCACGCGGTCACAAACGTCATCAGCAGCAGCGCCAGCAGGATGATCCTTGCAGATTTCATCGAGGCCGATGCTACCATGCGCGACCATGCGCGGGCGCGATGCGCGAGATGATTCGGAACGGGTGCTGCATCCGCAGATGCGGCAAGGGGCGCGCCCGCCGCGGCGCGCGGCGCTGCGCATCGCGGTCGCTTACGCAATCATCGGGCTGGTTTACATCCGCTTCAGCGACATCGTGCTGACGAAGCTCATTGGCGAAGCGACGCTGCGGCGATACGCGTGGCTACAGACGGCCAAGGGGTGGGCGTTCATCCTTGTGACTGCGGTGATGCTGTACTTCTGGATTCGCCGCACGTTCACGGCCGTGCGCGCGTCGGCCGAGGCGCGGCGCGACACCGAGCAGCGGACGCAGCTCCTGATCGAGCGCGTCCGCGACTATGCGATCTTCACCCTCGACCCGGCCGGCAACGTCACGAGCTGGAACCGCGGCGCACAGCAGATCACCGACTGGGCCCAGAACGAAATCATCGGTCAGCACGTGTCGGTTTTTTATCCGCCCGACGACGTCGCGGCCGGCAAAGCGCAGCAGGACCTGGCGGAGGCGGCGGAGAAGGGTTGGATCGAGGAAGAAGTCGAGCGCGTGCGACAGGACGGCAGCCGGTTCTGGGTCCGCTGGCACGTCACCGCGCTGCGCGACGCGGCGGGAAACGTCGAAAGCTTCCTCTGCTTGTGGCGCGACATCTCCGAGCGTCGCCGCACGCGCGAAGCGCTCGAGCAGGCGAATCAGGCGCTGGTGTCGATCATCGAATCATCGCCGCTGCCGATCATTACGCTCGATAGCGCGGGCAACGTGCGCGGGTGGAACCCCGCGGCGGAACGCCTGTTCGGCTGGAACGCCGACGAGGTGATCGGCCGGCCGCTGCCGACGATCCCGGAGTCGCAGCGCGCGGCGTTCGCGCAGATTTTCGGCGACCACGTCAGCGGCAACCGCTTGCAGGGCATCGACGTCGTGCGTCAGCACAAGGACCGGCACCTGATCGAGTTGAACCTGTGGACGGCCGCCCTGGTCGACGGCGACGGACACTGGACCGGCACGATCGGCATCTTCGTCGACCTCTCCGACCGAAAACGCGCCGAGGCGGAGATCCGCGCGCTCAATGAGTCGCTCGAACGCCGGGTCAACGAACGCACCGCGCGGCTCGAGGAGGCGAACGAGGAGCTTCAAGCGTTTTCCTACACGGTCTCGCACGACCTGCGCATCCCGCTGCGCTCGCTCCAGCAGATCGCCCGTGACCTGCTCGATCACCACGCCGAAAAACTTGACGAAGACGGCACGGCCGACGCGCTGCGCATTGTCGGCGCGGCGGCGCGGATGGAGCGGCAGATCGAAGACCTGCTCGAGTACAGCCGCGTGAGCCGCAGCGAGCTGAAGACCGAGCCGCTCAGCCTCGTCCTGATCGTGCACGAGCTGCTGGGCCGCCTGCAGCGCGACCCGGCGTTTGAGACAGCGCAGGTCATCGTCCAGGAGCCGCTCGGCTGGGCGATGGGACACCGCCTGACGTTGCAGCAGGTGATTTTGAACGTGTTGACGAATGCGATCACCTTCGTCGCGCCCGGCGTGCGACCCAACGTCACGATCAGCGCCAAGGAGCGCGACGACGGCACGGTGCGCCTGTGCATCGCCGACAACGGCATCGGCATCAGCGAAGAAGACCGCGAGCGCGTCTTCCGTATCTTCGAACGCCTCCCGGCGGCGGAGCGCTACCCGGGATTGGGCGTCGGCTTAACCGTCGCCCGCCGTGCCGTCGAGCGCATGGGCGGCAAAATCACCTTCGAGCAAAACGCCTCCGGCGGCACGGTGTTCTGCATCGATTTACCGCGCGCCGCGCAGGCGAAGAACTAGCCTTCCGCGCCTATAATCCGCGACCCAATGTCATCACATACGCAGAGCATCCAGAATCTCATGAACGAGTTGTCGCGCCTGCCGGGGATTGGCGTGCGCAGCGCGGAGCGGATCGCGTTTCACCTGCTCAAGCAGAAGCCGGACGATGCGATGCGACTGGCCGATGCCATTCGGGACGTGAAGACGCGCATCAAGCACTGTTCGGTCTGTTACAACCTGACCGAGAGCGATCCCTGCAACATCTGCTCGAATACATCGCGCGACCAGGGACTCGTGTGCGTCGTCGAACAGCCGAAAGATTTGCTCGCGCTGGAGGCGACCGGTTTATATCAGGGCACGTACCACGTGCTGCTCGGGCGGATTTCGCCGCTGGAGGGGATCAATCCGCAAGACCTGACGATCGACGCCCTGGCGAAGCGGCTGGAGTCCGGCACCGTGCGCGAAGTGATCATGGCGACCAACCCGAACATGGAAGGCGACGGCACCGCGCTTTACGTCCAGAGCGTCATCGCGCGGCACCCGAATGTGGCCGTGACGCGGCTGGCGCGCGGGCTGGCGACCGGGAGCAACATCGAATACGCGAATCGAAACGTCCTGGCGGACGCGATTAGCGGGCGGCAGAAGATGTGAGATGATGCGTGGTGATTGATGAGTGGTGATTGAGAAGAATCCCCTTTTCAATCACCACTCATCAATCACCATCCTTCGCGCGGTCAGGGCTCTTGTCCTCTTCGGAATTATCTTCAGCATCTGGGGGCGGCGCGACGCCCGTGTCGTCCTCCGGCGGGCCGCCGAGGTCGGGACGCATGCCCTGGGCGGCTCGGCCGGCTTCGGTGTCGAAGCTGGCGCCGGGCGGCGTCGAGCCGGCCACATCGACCAGTTCATCTTTCGTCGGCGTCTTCTGTCGGCGCTGCTTGTTCTTTTTGTCCATTGGCAATTCGCTCCCGCGCGCGGCTGGGCGCGCGTGAGGCATCAACGCTCGTCGTCGTCGTCGTCTACCTTCAGGCCGGAATCAGGGTCATCGTCGTCGATGTCGGCATTGCTGCCGGCGTCGCTGACGACTTCAGCGCGGCCCACGCGATCGTCCGGCCCGGACGCCGCCACCCCGCTGCCGCCCGTGCCGACGCCGATGATGCTCGGATCGATGTCGCCGCCGCTGTAGGACCCGGGCCCGGCCTCGTGTCCGCCGACGCCCGCCTCGCGCGAGTCGACGCCCGCGCGCGGCAGCTCGCGGCCGAGATGACCCTTGATCGGCTGCTCGTGCGCCTGACGCTCGCGCGCCTCCGGTGATCCGGCAACGGAGGCGGTATGCGCGCCCGGCTTGATGCCAAAGTCGCCGCGCCCGCCGACCTGTCGCGCCGCGCGCGGGCTGGTGCCGACCTTGGCGGCCGCGCGGGGTGATGATTTTCGGGATTTCGATGCAGACGCCCCCGCGGCGCGCGCCGGCGTGCGGCGCTTTGACGTCGCCGACGACTTCTTCGACCTCGATGATGCAGACGACCTCGAAGATTTCGCGGATTTTGAGGATTTCGCCGACGACTTCGACTTCGATGCGCCCGCGCGTGACGTTGCGCCCCGGGCCGCCTTCGATTTTCCGGTTGATCGCGAGCGCGAGGACGAGGACTTGCCGCTGGACTTGCGCGAGGGCATGGGCGACTCCTTTTTCGATGCAGCGCCAGGAAGGTAGCCTCCCGCGGGCGCTTACGACACGTCCAAAAAAGAAGCGGCCCGTTCAGGCCGCTTCCTCGAAACATTCAATGATCGCGCGATCGTGCGCGCTCACTATTACGGCGCGGCCGGCTTGGTGGCGGCGCCGGCGGCGGCGCGTGTTGCCGCAGAGCCGGCGTTAGCGGCATTCGACGCGCCGGTGCGCAAGGCGTCGCCGGCGTTGGAGGCGCCGGTCCGCAGCGCATCGGCCGCACCGGCCGTGGGCTGCGTCGAGGGCGTGACGTCCGCCGTCGGCGCCGGTTGCGGCGTCGTCGGCGTGGTCGGCGGCGTGGTCGTGTCTTCGCGCGACTCGCAGCCCATCATCACGGCAGCCGCGAGAAACGCCGCCGCCAGGGTCTTCGATCGAATCATGGGGGTCTCCTTCCAGAGGTTAGGTAAATGATCCGTTGTCATTGTCGAAAATAGTGGGTGCGGGAATAACGCACAAGAGGGAACGTGGTGGCGCGGACGATGAAATAGCAGGTTGCGGGCGGAAAGGTGCGCCCCGCGAGCGACGCGGCTAAATGGATCGGATGAAGATCGGCGCGATGCGGGTGCGCTTGCTCCGGTGAGCGACAGCGGGTAACACCGCTATGGACACACGTGGTTCGCGGACATGACGCGCGACGCGCCGCACGCGCGAAGCGCACCCCTTATGACGCAAACACCCCCCGCGCCAGAATCGCCCGAGCAGGAAACACACGAGCAGTCACACCCCCCCCACCCCGAGCGACGGATGCTCGTCGGGATCACCATCGCGCTGGCGTCGTTGCTGTTCATCGCGACTGCCGGGTTGCTCTACCTGCGCTGGGCGACGATGCGCGAGCCAACCTGCGTGCTGATCGTCGAAGCGCCTGCGGCCCTGCGCGGCGCGGAAGTGACCGTCGACGGGATCAACGTCCTCCAGGCGCACAAGGTGGTAATCGGCGTCGGCGAGCGCTTCGCGATCCCGTTTTACCTCGACTACGGGCGGTACAGCGTGCGCGTCGCGATGAACGGCGTGCAGTTCGTCGACACCGAGATCAACCTGACGCACGACCGGCCGGGCCAGCGGCTCGATCTCTCGCAGTTTCCCCCGCCGCCGGCGTGGGCGACGACCCAGCCGACGACGAGTAGTTCCGCGCGGCCGTTCACGCTGCCGGACGGCATGACCGCGCCGCCGACGTTGACGCCGCCGGGCCGCGGAAGCAGATTGTCGCCATGAGCCGTTCCTCCGCCCGCCCCACCGCTGCCGACGCAGATGCCGCGGCGCAATCCCTTCCCGTCGTGGTCGTGACCGAAGGTTCCGATCCCCGCCCGCTCGAATGGCTGCGCCAGCGCGCCCAGGTCGTCGAGGTGAAGTACGACGACCCGGCAATCGCGCAGCAGCTCGCCCGCGCGGCGGGCGTCGTGGTGCGCACGTACACGAAGGTGAACGAGGCATTCCTCGCCAGCGCGCCGCATTTAAAAGTCGTCGGGCGCGGCGGCGTCGGGCTGGAGAACATCGACGTCGCCGCCTGCCGACGCCGAGGCATCGAAGTCGTCTACACGCCGGACGCGAACACGCTGGCGGTCGGGGATTTCGTCTTCGGCGGGATGATCGAACTGCTGCGTCCGTTCGCGGCCGTCGGCGGCGCGATGTATCCGCCGACGGAGTTCAAGCGTATCCGCGGCGCGCTGCGCGGGCGGCAACTGAACGAGCTGACGCTGGGCATCCTCGGGATGGGCCGGGTCGGCCGACGCGTCAGCAGCATCGCCGCCAACGGCTTCGGCATGCGCGTGATCTACAACGACGTGATCGACATCGGCCCGCTGCCCTTCGCGGCGGCGGCGGTCGACAAGGAGACGCTTTACCGCGAAGCGGACGTCCTCTCGCTCCACGTCGACATGCGCAAGGGCAACGAGCACCTGGTGGGCCGCCCGCAGCTCGCAGCGATGAAGCCGACCGCGATCCTCATCAACACCAGCCGCGGCGAAGTGCTCGACATCGCCGCCTTGGCGGAGGCGATCCGCGCCAAGAAGCTGGCGGGCGCGATGATCGACGTGTTCGATCCGGAGCCCCCGGCCGCGGATTTTGCGCTCGTGGGGCTCCCGAACGTGCTGCTGACGCCTCACATGGCCGCGCGTACGCACACGGCGATCGAGAACATGAGCTGGGTGGTGCGCGATATCGTCGAAGTGCTCGAAGGGCGCCCGCCGAAATATCCGGCGCCGACGCACCAATAAAAAACCGGCGACGCGCGGTGGCGCGTCGCCGGTTCAATTTTGCCCTCCGGAAGACACTCTCGGTCCTCCGTCGTCACTAACCAACGAATCGTTACGCGACTTCGTCGATGCCGATGTCGTACTTGCCGCCCTTGGGGAGGCTGTCGCCGAAGAAGTCGCTGGTGATGATGCCGGACAGGAAGGTCGGCTGCGCGACGCCCTTGTTGATCAGCGGCGAGCCGGCCAGGAGGCGGTAGGCGCTGAGGTTCTTCAGGTTGTCGGCGTTGCCGAACGTGCCGCCGTAGCCGGCCTTGGTGAGCTTGGGATCGCCCTGGTAGCCGGTCGAGAGGCCGTTGAGCTTCTCCTGTCCCTTGGCGGAGCGCCAGTCGGCGAGGCTGCCGTAGGCACTGCTGCCCCACTGGATCTTGAAGGTGCTGCCGCCGGAGTAGTAGGCGTTTCCGGCGAACTTCAATCCGCCCGCGACGCCGGCGACGCCCGCGGTCGTGTTGATCAGCTTCACGCCGCCCGTCGTGTAGAAGATGTTGTTGCGAATCTCGACGTTGTACGGTCGCATGCCGCTCGAGCCGTTGTCGTGGGCGTAGAGGGCGGCGGTGTTGCTGTTGCCGGTGGCGCTGATGAAGACCACGTTGTTGTAGATCTTCGCGTCGCGGACGTTGCCCCACATCTGGATGGCGGCGCGGCCGTTCTTGCGGCCGTCGTTCTCGCTCACGTTGTAGCGAATCACGTTGTTGGAGTTCTTGTGCGTGCCGGCGGCGAGGATGTAGCCGGGGCCGGCGTTCCCGTGGCTGTAGTTGTACTGCATGATCGAGTTCGACACGTCCCAGTCGAAGTCGAACCCGCCGCCGTCCGTCACGGTGCGCGTGTTATTGTTGTAGCTCTCGCAGTACTGGATGGTGACGCGATTGGCGCCGGCGGCCCAGATGCCGACGGGGGCGGCGCCGTTCTTCCCGTTGTTGTACGCGATGCAGCGGTTGATCAATGCGCCGTCGACGTCGGCGACGTAAATCCCGTTGCCGGTTACGCCGGTGGCGGAGGTGCTGCCGTAGTTGTTGTACGCCTTCACGTGGTCGATCGTGTAGTTCTTGGTCGTGGTCATGTTCCCCGGCTTGCCGGTGATTTTTAACCCGCCATAGACGTTGTCGTGGAAGGAGCTCTGCTCGATCTTGACGTTGCTGATGCTCGAGCCGGAGCCGGCGATCATCATGCGCATGCCCTCGCGGCCGTAGCCGCTCACGTCGACGTTCTTCACGAAGACGCCCGAGACGTCCTTGTTCGCGAAGTCGACGTGGATCCAGATGCCGGCGACCGAGCCGCCGCTGCCGATGAAATTAAGGTTGCTGATGGAGATGCCGGCGGCCTGGGCGACGTCGATGCCGGCCTTGGTGCCGCTCCTGATCGTTGCGCGGCCGGTGCCGTAGGTGCTGAAGGTGACCGGCGCCGAGGCGGTGCCGCCCTCGCTGGACGGGATGTACAACCCGCCGCTGAAGGTCTGCCCGCCGGCGAAGAGGACCTTGTCCCCAGCCTTGAGATTCTGTGTGTTGACGCGGTTGATGGACTTCCAGGCGGTGCCGGTGGAGGTTCCCGATGCCGAGTCGGAGCCGCTGGTGTTGACGTAGTACGTCGAGAGCAGCCGGCGGTCTTCGAGCGGTTCCATCGACGCGGGCGATGAGGCGCGCGCCGAGATGGCGGCGGCAACAGCAGCACCCGCGAAGGCATTGCGTTCGGCGGCGGCGGAATCGTTCAGGCCCGAAAAAACACGGAGAGCCCGTGCGAGCGTAGCGCGCATATCCCTTGTCCTCTCGCAGTCGGCGAGCGTTCAGTGATTACTCTGTGACGGGCGAACTCAATTCACCCAGCGCCCGTCGCGAGTCGATTTAGGGGACAGCCCAGATAGCCCCTGCGCCCATAACCCATTCATGAGGCGAGGTCTGCTTGGACTTAGAACAACAACAACGTTGTCCCCTGCCGGCTTAGTGCCCCGGCAAGGCAGCGGCGAATGATCCGCAGAGACCAAATCGATTCAACCGAATTTGCGCGAAAAAAGCAGAAAATTTTCACTCCTGCGCATCGCGTTTTTACGCCGGCTCCGCCGGTTTGGTCACGAACCCTTCGCGGTAACGACCACTACGAGCGTCGCGCGAAACGGTTCGGCCGATCGCGCGCGCGGACGAGGGCACGTGTCGCGGGTCACGATTCTTCGTTGGTCCGCTGCCGCGGCGAAACTAGCGACAGGCTGAAAGTGGCGGTTTTTCGGCCATTTTCCGTCGATTGGACGTGTGTGACACATGACACAGTCGACGCAACGATCAAGGCGTTAATTGTAAATGCCGCTGAAATGAATTCGTGACGGCGGTGAAAAACGTCGGTCACGCGCTCACGTTCAACAGCCGGGCAGCCGCATGCGTGGGGTACGCCGCGAACCGCTTCAGCATTCGAATCGGGTCAAGATAGGTAAGACTTGAACTAATAATCGTCTTCGCGGTGATATTAAAAAAGGCGGGCCGCCTCGGTCTATCCGGGGCGGCCCGTTGGCTTTTTGATGTGCAGCGAGCTGGACCGTTGCGCGACTATTTCGTCGCGCGCAACGCTTCTTCGACCGCTTCCTTCAAGTCTTTTTCCGCCTGCGAGCCGCCCGTGGTGATGACCTTTCGGATCGTGCCGTCCTTGCCGATCACCATGGTCGTCGGGAGCAGTTCGTTGCCCATGTATTCCTTCGACATGGTCGTGTCCGGGTCGAGCAGGACGATCAGGCTGTTCAGCTTCCGCGAGTTGATGAAGCCCTGCACGAGTTCCTTCTCTTCGTCCTGATCGATCGCGACGACCTTGACGCCTTTGTCCTTCATCTCTTCGGCAAGGTGGTTGAGTCCGGGCATCGAGGCGACGCACGGCGGACACCAGGTGGCCCAGAAGTCGAAGACGAGAACGTTCCCCTTCAGGTCCGTGAGAGAAACGTCCTTGCCATTCAAGTCCTTGAGCTTGAAGGCCGGGGCCGGCTTGCCGACCATCGCCAGCGCGGGCAGCTCACCCTCGCGGGGCGTCTGGATCGTGGCCACGTCGCGCGCGCCGGGAGGCGGGGCCCAGGCGAACTGCGCGGGCTTGGTTGTGGCGCCGGGCGTCGACGTCGGGTAATCCATCGTCACCAGCGCCTTCGCCACCTCCTGCGCGCCGCGCTGCTTCACCGCTTTGGCCATGTCGATCGTCATGCGGCGGATGAGGTTCGTCTGCGGATCGAGCGCGAGCGTCGCGGATCCGTGCTCGTTCGACAGGGCCAGCGCCGGATGCGCTTTGCCGTCGATCGTGACATCGGGCGCTTTGGCGATCTTCTCGTACATCTGCCCCAGCTCCGCCGCGGGATCGCTCGACAGCGCGAAGGCGAGCGAGAGATTCTGATCGAGCAGGATTCGTCCGAACGGATCGGGCAAGTCGGCGGTCGGAACTTTTTGCGTCTTCGCTTCGGACGTTTTATACAGCTTGGCGCGCTCTTCGAAGATGTAGAACTGTTCGCCGGTCGAGCCGACGAGAAGCTCGTTCTTGAGCGCGTGGCGGAACTGGTTCGGGGCCGCGTAGGAGCCGGTGACGTCGACCTTCTGATTGTTCTTCTCGCCATCGATGTCGAAATCGCCGGACAGTGTGCCGGCGAGATCGAGCGTCTTGAGATTCTTGTAGGCGTTGGCGAGTTTCGCGAGCAGCGGCGCGGCGTCGGCCGCGACGTCGGCAGGTTTGCTCGACTCGGCGGTGGTGGTCGTCGTCGCCTTGGTTGTCGCGGGCGCATCGTCCGCCGCTGCGTACGCGAACGCGACCATGATGCCGGCGAACAGAACGGACAGCACGACGATTGGAACGGACCGGTTGAAACGCGCCATTGAAGATCTCCGCGAAGAGGCAAGCCGAACTTGCATGCTCACCTGAACAGACAGATCGTAGGCCGGTCGGTTGGGCTACGTCACTGGCGTGGACGAGGCGGTCGAAGGATGGCCGCGCTTTCGGCTGCCGCTGGCGGCATTCGCGTCGCCGTCGAATTCGTCGCCGCGGAACGTGTTGCCCAGATACGCGGCGCGGACGCCCGCGTCATTGATGATCTCGCGCGGCGTCCCTTCCTTGAAGACCCGCCCGTCATTGATGATCAACGCGCGGTCGCAGACGCGCAAGGTCTGGGCGACGTTGTGATCGGTGATCAGCACGCTCTTGCCGAACTCCTCTTTCAGCCGTTTCACCTCGCGCTGGAGGTCTTCGACGGCGATCGGATCGACGGCGCTGAAGGGCTCGTCAAGCAGGATCAGCTTCGGCTCCTTGATCAGCGCGCGGGCGATCTCGAGCTTTCGCTTTTCGCCGCCGCTGCACAGGATCGCCTTCTGGTTTCGCACGGTGTGCAGGCCGAACTGATCGAGCAGGCGCGCGGCCCGCTTGTTGCGCTCGGGGCGGGAGATGTTGAGCGTTTCCAGGATCGCCTGAAGGTTCTGCCAGACCGTCAATTGGCGGAAAATGCTCTGTTCCTGTGATAAATAGCCGATTCCGAGGCGGGCGCGCTTGTACATCGGGAGCTGCGTGATGTCGCGCGCGTCGAAGGCGACCGCCCCGCTGTCCGGCGTGACCATGCCGAGGATCATGCGGAACGTAGTGGTCTTGCCCGCGCCATTTCGGCCGAGCAGGCCGACGATCTCCTGCTGCGCCAGCACGAAGCTGACCTCGTTGACAACGGTTCGCCCGTTGTAGCTCTTGACCAGCTTGGTGACTTCGAGAAGGTTCATCAGGAAGCGTTCGTCTGCCCCACCCCGGCCCGCAGTTTAGCCCATGCGGCGGTGCCGTAGTCTC
>JAXDMN010000084.1:0-4885 GCA_034666045.1 Phycisphaerales bacterium
GGCGTCCAGGGTGAAGTGCAACGGGCCTTGAACGGCGGCACTTGGGACGGCGGCGGCCTGACGACGTCGATGCCCGACGCCGCCACCGGCCTGACCTCCATCGGCGTCGCCACCGGCGAGCAGGTGCGCGGGCTCGGACCGACCGATACCGATCTCTTCGCCGGCCAGACGATCAACGGCGCGACCACGATCGCAATGTACACGTACGCCGGCGACGCGAACTTGGACGGATTCATTTCCGGCGACGATTACTCGACCATCGACTTCAATGTCGGCAGCGGCGCCGACGGCTGGGTCAACGGTGACTTCAACTACGACGGCATCGTCAGCGGCGACGATTATTCAACGATCGACTTCAACTACGCCGCCCAGGGCGCGCCGTTCCCGACCAGCGGGTCGGCCGGACTCGCGGGCGTGACGGCGGTGCCGGAACCGGCGTCGCTGTCGGTCATCGGTCTTGCGGCCGCCAGCTTGCTCGGCCGCCGCCGACGCCGCCGATAGCACACGCGTCGCAGCGTGCACGGGGATAATCCGAGGTCCGGCATGAAACGCGCCAGCAAAACAGGTTTTACGCTCGTCGAATTGCTGGTCGTCATCGGCATCATCGCCGTGTTGATCGCGATCCTGCTGCCCACGCTTCGCCGCGCGCGACAAGCCGCGGCCGCCAGCGCATGCCTGAGCAACATGCGGCAGATCGGCATCGCGTTCAACATTTACCTCAACGAGAACAAAGGGTGGCTCCCGAGCCCCGGCCCGAATCGTGACTTCCGCGTGAAGCCCGGCTCGATCTCCCTGACCTGGCCCGAGCGCCTCGTGCTCGCCGGTTCGATGAAGCAAAATCTCCCCAAGGGGTGGAGCTTCACCGACCCGCAGGGCAGCAGGCAATACCCGATCTCCGGATCGCTCAAGGGCGTGTTCGTCTGCCCCGGCTGGGGCATGGGCGGCGACGAAGGCGGATCCGATCGGCCCGGCTCGCGCGGCTACGGCATGACGAGATATTTCGTCCCGGAGATCCGCCCGCCCGGCGTCACCACCGGGCCGTATTGGGGACCGTTCATCAAGATCTCGAAGATGCCCAAGGGAACGATCGTGCTCTTCGACGGCTATCACCTCATGCAGGGCGCGATCAAGCCGGATTACATCTCGACCAACTCCGGTCCATTCACCAATTGGCAAGGGACATTGGTGCACACGGACGGCAGCTACAAGCAGTACGGAATCTACCTGCGTCACAACAAGGCGGCGAACTACCTCTTCCCGGACTGGCACGGGGAACGCAGCGATTTTTATCACAAGACCGGCGACAAGACGCCCGGCAACAAATGGGTGATCGACCAGAAGCTTTTTGTCCCGGTCCGGGAGATCACCGAGGGTGATTAGAGCTTGCTCGCGATTGCCGTATTTCCGGACGCTGCCGGTGATTCCCACAGTTAGCACCACGCGCATTATCTGACCTTCCAACGCCTCCCGCGCTTCCGTCGAAAATCTTGACGCGCCTCATGCGCGCCCGCCGATTCCAGACGCGTGAGACTGCGCTCATTTTTTTCCATCCTGTTGCTGGCAATGGCGTTGCCTGCGGTCGCCGCGCGAGCGGATGAGGTGATCCTGCACAACGGCGATCGCGTCACCGGCGTCGTCACCGGCATCGCCGATGGAAAGATCACGATCGCGGAAACGAAGTTCGGCACGATCACGGCGAAGTTATCGGACGTGAAATCGTTCACCTCGACCAGGTTCAGCGGGCCGGCGACGACGCAGCCGGCGACGTCGCAACCGACATCGCAACCCGCCGTCAGCGCGGCGAAACCGCAAGCGGCGCCCGCGCTGCCGCCCGCGCCGGTCAAAGCGCCGCCGGTGAAACGTTGGTCCGGCGCCGTCACTGCCACCGCGCTGGCGACGCGCGGAAACTCCGACAGCGAAAGCGTGCGCGTCTCCATCGACGCCCTGCGCAAGGGCGACAACAACACGCTCACCCTCGCCGCCGGCTACGCCTTCGGGCAGACGGAAAACCCCACCACCGGTGAGAAAACGACCAACATCGACAACTGGTTCGCCGCCGCCAAGCTCGACTACGCCTTCGGGCCCAAGTGGTACAACTACGCGCTGGTCCGCTTCGAGGAGGACAGCGTCGCGAATCTCGCGCTGCGCGTCTCGCCCGGCGCGGGCGTCGGCTATCGCTGGATCAACAAGCCGGACGTGCATCTCAACAGCGAAATCGGCGCGACGTGGGTCTACGAATCGTACGACAACGACGGCTCGACCGAGCACATGGCCGTGCGCAGCGCGTATCACTTCGACAAGAAGCTGAACGACAAGGTCTCGCTCGTGCACAACGTCGAGTTCCTGCCCAACGTCCAGGACCCGCGCGATTTCAACCTCAACGCCGACGTCGGCATCCGCGCCCTGCTCACCGCGGCGATGTTCGCGGAGTTCAAGGCCGAATGGCGCCACGACGCCTCGCCCGCACCGGGCGCGGAATACAACGACCTGCGCTATACGATCGGCGTCGGCTGGAAATTCTGATCCGACAAATTCGCGAATCCCACAGTTCCGATTTTCCATCAACTCGTTACGTTGTCCGGCATGACCCACCGACACCTCGGCCGCACCGGATTGAAAGTCAGCCCGCTCTGCCTCGGCACGATGAATTTCGGCCCCTTCACCTCGCCGCCGGACAGCTTCGCGATCATGGACAAGGCGCTCGAGAGCGGCGTCAACTTCTTCGACACCGCCGACGTCTACGGCCGGCAGCGCGGCGAAGGCATCACCGAAAGCATCCTCGGCCAATGGTTCGCCCAGGGAGGCGCCCGACGCGAGCGCACCGTCATCGCCACCAAAGTCTTCGGCGACATGGATAAAACCGCCCAGCCCAACGTCATCATGCAGCGCGGCCTCTCGGCGGCGAAGATCATTCGCGCCTGCGAAGACTCGCTTCGCCGCATGCAGACCGACCGCATCGATCTCTACCAGATGCACCACATCGATCGCGCGTGCCCGTTCGACGAAATCTGGCAGGCGATGGAAACGCTTCAAACGCAGGGCAAGATCATCTACGTCGGCTCGAGCAATTTCGCCGGCTGGGACATCGCCACCGCGAACCACACGGCGCGGCAGCGCAACTTTCTCGGCCTCGTCTGCGAGCAGAGCATTTACAACCTCGAGAACCGGATGGCCGAGCTGGAAGTGATCCCCGCCTGCCGCCACTACGGCCTCGGCCTGATCCCCTGGTCCCCCCTCGGCGGCGGAATCCTCGGCGGTGCGATCGCAAAGCGCGCCGGCCAGAAAACGCGCATCGACGAGAAACAACAACTCATCGAAAAACGCCGCCCGCAGTTGGAAAAGTACGAAGCTCTCTGCCGCGAAATCGGCGAAGAGCCCGCGAACGTCGCCCTCGCCTGGCTGCTCCACAACCCCGTCGTCACCGCTCCAATCATCGGCCCGCGCACGATCGACCAGCTCACGGCGGTGTTAAAAGTGCCGGAGATCAAGCTGTCGCCTGAAGTGCTGAAGAAGCTCGACGAAATCTGGCCCGGCCCGGGCGGGGAAGCGCCTATGGCGTACGCGTGGTAGCGGGTCGACTTTTATTCATCAGCCGCTGCGCTCGCGCCGCGCGCTGCGGCGGCGGGAGAAAATCGTTCGTCTCCTCCATCCACTTATTCAGCCGGCCTTCCAGATCTTCCCGTGTGCCGCGGTGCGCGGGATCTTCCGCGAGGTTGTTCGTCTCGTTCGGGTCGGCGTCCAAGTCGTACAGCTCGAACGTCGCGCGCGGCGACTGGAAGAACCGCCGCCGCATGTCGGCCGCGAGCTTGCCGTCGCGCTCGAGCGCGAGGATCGACTGCCACGTAGGCGAACGCGCCAAATCGGTGATCGGCGTATACGGCATCTCCGGGCGGCAATAGTAGATCAGCTTGAACCGCTCGGTGCGGATGCAGCGCGACGGATCGAAGTTGTCGTGCCAGTTGCGCTCGGAGATGATCGACTGGCGCGTGCTTTTCGCGTCGCCGGTGAGCAGCGGCTTGAACGTGACGCCGTCCGCCTCGGCCAGCGGCTTCAGGCCGGCGACGTCAAGACACGTCGGCGTCAGGTCGATCAGCGAGACGAGCGAGTCGACGACGCGCCCCGCGGCGAGCTTGCCGGCGGGCCAGCAGGCAATCAGCGGCACCCGAACGCCCGGGTCGTAGAGCGTCCCCTTCGCGCCCGGGAACGGCATGCCGTTGTCGCCAAAGAAGAAGACCAGCGTGTTGTCGGCGACGCCGTGCTTCTCGAGCAGCGCGAGGATCTCGCCGCAGTGTCCGTCCATGCGCGTGATCTCGTCGTGATAGAGCGCGAGGTCGGCGCGCACCTGCGGCGTGTCCGGGAGGAACGCCGGCACCTTCACCTCGGCCGGATCGTGCGGCGGCGTGGCGGCGCCCGGCTCGTAGTCGCGATGCGGATCGGTGAAGCCGACCCAGAGGAAGAACGGCTTATCCTTGGGCCGGCCGTCGAAAAACGCGGGCCAGTTCTCCGAGTTCTGGTAAAAGTCGAACCGATCGCGCACCTCCTGCCCGAGGTGATGCTTCTTGAATCCGCCGGCGTGATAGCCGGCCGCTTTCAGGTGCTCGATGATCGACCGATGCTCCGCGCGCAGCGGCGTGTGCAGGCGGGAAGTGTTCGTGCGATGCGGCGACAGCCCGGTCAGCATCGCCGACCGGCTCGGGCTGCACTGCGGCGACGCGACGAACGCGTTCGTGAATCGAATCCCGCTCGCGGCGAGCTTGTCGAGGTTCGGCGTGCGATTGCTTCCGCCGTAACAGCCCAGGCTAAATGAGCTGTGATCGTCGGAGATGAGGAAGACGATGTTGGGCGGCGCGGCCCCCGATGCGCCGCCGACCGTAAGCAGGACCGT
>JAXDMN010000085.1:0-3761 GCA_034666045.1 Phycisphaerales bacterium
GCGCATGTGCGACGTCGCCGAGCGCTGCGGCGCGATCGTCGAGCGCATCGAAGCGCCGTGGGGGCACGTCTTCCCGCAGGATGCGGTGATCGCGGCGGTCGAGCGCGTTCGCCCCAAGATTACGGCGCTCGTGCATGCGGAAACATCGACCGGGGCGCATCAACCCGTGGACAAACTCGGCGCCGCGATTCACGAGCGCGGCGGACTGTTTTTGCTCGACTGCGTGACGAGCCTCGCCGGCGTGCCGGTCGAGATCGACGCATGGGGCGTCGACGCGGCGTACAGCGGCACGCAAAAGTGCCTCTCCTGTCCGCCCGGATTGTCGCCAGTGACCCTGTCGCCGCGCGCCGTCGAGCGCATGGCCGCACGGCAGCGAAAATGCCAGAGCTGGTACCTCGATCTCTCCATGGTCAAGCAGTACTGGGGCCAGGAACGCGCCTATCACCACACCGCGCCGATCAACATGCTCTACGGCCTGCACGAAGCGCTCAGCCTCGTGCTCGAAGACGGATTGGAAAAACGTTTCTCGCGCCATCGCCAGGTTCACGAAATGCTCAAGACCGGCCTGCGCGACATGGGCATCACCTACCTGAGCCAGGAGGGCCATCACCTCCCGATGCTCAACGCGGTAAAAGTTCCGCCGGGCGCTGACGACGCGACCGTTCGCCGAAAACTCCTGGACGAACACGGCATCGAAATCGGCGGCGGCCTCGGCGCGCTCAAGGGCAAGGGCTGGCGCATTGGCCTGATGGGGCACAGCGCGAACAAGCGCAATGTCGAGCTGCTCCTGAGCGCGCTGCGCGAGATCCTCGCGCGGCCGTAGAATGACGACGATCGGTCCATTCGCGCTCAATCGCGTCCATTGCACCGACGCCATCGCGGCGATGCGGCTCTTGCCCCATCTCTGTTGCGACCTCGCCATCGCCGATCCGCCTTACAACTTGAGCAAGGGAGGCGACTGGAAGTGGGATCAGTCCGTGAAGCTGCCCGGCTTCGGCGGGAAGTGGCAGAAGGTCATGGAGTCGTGGGACAACATGGAACTGGTGGACTATCTCCAGTTCACCGTGCTCTGGCTCGCCGAGTTGAAGCGCGTCGTGCGGCCGACGGGATCGATCTGGATTCACGGCACGTATCACAACATCGGGATCATCAACTTCGCGCTTCAGCTCCTGTCGATCGAAATCATCAACGAGGTCGTCTGGTACAAGCGCAACAGTTTTCCAAATCTCTCCGGCCGACGGCTGACGGCCAGCCATGAGACGATCCTCTGGTGCCATACCGGCAAGCAGCGCGAGTACCTGTTCAACTACGACAAGAGCAAGGAGATGCCCTGCCCGGAAGATGCGCTCAAAGAGCCGGGCAAGCAGATGCGCACCGTCTGGGATATCCCGAACAACAAGTCGGCCGACGAACTTTTATATGGAAAACATCCGACGCAGAAACCGGTGCGGCTGCTCAAGCGGCTGATCGCGCTGTCGGCGCGAAAGGGACAGGTGTGCCTGGTTCCGTTCGCGGGCGCGGGGTCGGAGTGCGTGGCGGCACAGCAGTCCGGATTGGATTTTCTAGGCTTCGAGATCGATCGGCAGTACGCGGCGATTTGCGCGAAGCGATTTGCGCCGGCGACGAAGCAGATCGCCACGCTTGTTCGGCGTGAGCGGACGATTCCCTCGCTGCTCAAATGGACCGGCAGCAAGCGCTCGCAGGCCGCGAGCATCGCCGGGTATTTTCCGCCGTTCACCCGCTACATCGAACCGTTTCTTGGCGGCGGCGCGCTGCTCTATCTGGCGGCGCATGAAGGCGCGATCGCGACGGATGTGTATCCGCCGCTGATGGAGTTCTGGAAGCTCGTGCAGAGCGACGTGCAGCGACTGATCAAAGACTACGCCGGGCAGTGGAAGGCGCTGCAAAAATCGCTGCCGGATTATTTTTACGTGGTGCGCGAGCGGTATAACCGTTCGCCCAACGCGCTCGATCTGAATTTTCTCATGCGGACGTGCGTGAACGGAATCGTTCGCTTCAACGACGACGGAAAATTCAACAATTCGTTCCACCTGTCACGGCCCGGTATGTCGCCGGAGAAATTCGAGCAGGTCGCGCTGAAGTGGCACGAGCGGATACAGGGCGTGGTCTTTCGCTGCCAGTCGTATCAGGAAACCTTGAAATCAGCCGCCGCGAATGACTTCATCTATCTCGATCCGCCGTACGCGGGCAATCAACAGCGCTACTGCGAAGATCTGAAGCTCGATGCGTTCTGGAAGCAGTTGGACCGCCTGAATTCGCGCGGCGTGAAGTGGGCGCTCTCGTTTGATGGGCATCGCGGGACATCGGACCTGACGCATCCCGTTCCAAAGAAGCTGTTCCAGCGCAAGCTGCTCCTGCCGAGCGGAAACTCGCCGGTGGGGAAAGTGCTGAACGGCTCAGTCGAGCGCGTTCTCGAATCGCTTTATCTGAACTACTGATCGTCAGCGGAGGTGCCCGCCGCGGCCGAGACGCGCGTGGAGGAATAAAAGTGCGCCATGTAGGACTTGAACCTACAACCCGCTGATTAAGAGTCAGCTGCTCTGCCAATTGAGCTAATGGCGCGTGTGGGTTGGGAACTTTAGCTGGAGGTCATACGTTGTCAAGCTGATGCGGTTCGCGGCAGAGACTGTTCGTCGGCCACACCGGGCGGTCAGAAAATCGGGGCGTCCGGTTGGTGGGGAGCGGTGCCGGTTTCTAACTCTTCCTTGGCGCTGGCTTCGGGGACGAAGTTGAGACGCGCGACGACCGAGTCGTAGTCGAACCACGACTGGATGAACTCACCCACCAGGCCGACGGCGACGGCGCGCTGGACCTGCACTTGTTCCATCGGCAGCGACTGCTGCGACCACAACGCCTGCACGTCGCCGAGCTGGGCGACGAGGACCCGGCCGTCCGGTTGGAGCTCGATCAGGCCGACGGCTTTCGGGATGGCGGCGCCGCCTTGCGTGGTGGCGACGGCGGTGTTGGTTGTCGCGCGAACCGTCGGCGTGGCGGCAGTGGCGGGTTGAGTGGTCGGGCCGATGGCGAGAAGTTTGAACGCGCGACTCACGAATCGATCGGCGGCCGGGCCGGTGAGGGCGAGCGACGGAACAACCTGCCCCGGACGGTTCGTCAGCGGGCCGGCCGTGACGACGGTTTTGCCCGCGGCGGCGTCGGCGAGGCCGTGCTGACGCGCGTCCTCGAGCGTTTTCATGGCATCGGCCTTGGCCAACTCATACGCGCGAGCGGTCAGCATGTCGGCGCGAAGCTTTGTTTCCACCTCGGCGATCGTCGCCGGCTTGTGTGACGGCTCGGCGGCGCTGAGGCGGACGATGTAGATGGTGTCGTTGGGGTCGATCATCGGGCGGGTCGGCTCCATCACGCGGAGCCAGCCGCCGTCCTTGCGCTGCGCTTCCGGGATGAACGGGATCGACCGGGACATGACGTAGTTGCTCATCGGCTCGCCGCTGAGGTGCGCCTGACCGATGCCGGGAAGCTTGTTGAGTTCATCGAGCGTGAGCCAGCGATCGGCGATCGACACGGCCGTCGGCAGCACGCCGAAAGCCGGATTCGCCTGGATCTGCTGCGCGAGTTTCTGAAGATATTCGAAGCTGGCGTACGGGACGCCCTGCGACGACACGGGCGCGGCGGCGGTGGTCGGCGCGGCGGACGTTTGCGTCGTCGCGGCGGCGCCGACGGCGTTGCGATAGCCGACCCAATCCGCGCCCAGCGTGCTCACGATCCGATCGCGGATCGCGCTC
>JAXDMN010000086.1:0-13669 GCA_034666045.1 Phycisphaerales bacterium
CGTACAAGTATGAAGGGAGCACCTCGCGGACGACGGTGGAGATTCTCTTTCCCGAGAGCGTCGCCCCGGGGACGCAGGTCTGGCTGACCGCGTTTTTCTTCAACGAGCGCAAGCAGAACGGCCCGGCCTGCGCGGCGGTCGGGACGCTCATCAACTACGGCGGCACGATGCCGATGGCGGCGTAGTGAATAAGGATGAAGGATGAGGGATGAAGGCTGAATTGAATTCCTTCATCCTTCATCCTTCATCCTTCATCCTTCGATTCCCATGCTTCTCTTCCCCCCTCCCAAATTTCGCAAACGCCGCGGGCACGAGAAGCGCGAAGCGCAGGCTGCGCATCCTGCTCCGCCGACGGCGCTAACGTTGGTCGCGGCGACCTATTCGGATGGCGACCTGCGGGTGCGGCTGGTGTTTGATCGGGCGATCGACATTGCGGGGATCGAGGGGAGCCAGATTTTCGTGGCGGATGCGGATCTCGGCGTGGAGTTCGACGGCGACGGCGCGGCGGCGACGTTGTTTGATGCGACGACGGTGGATGTCGGCCTGGCGGAGCTCGGGCCGGTCGGCGGCGAGCTGGTGAAGCTGACGGCGACGGCGGCGTCGGGAATCGTCGCGGTTGATGATGGCGGGACGTGGGCGGGCGTTTTTGAACTCGCGCTGCCGTTTCCGTGAAGAATGAACCACAGATGAACACAGATGGACACGGATGAGGACGGCTGAACTTTGCGTCTCTCAATCGGTGTGCATCTGTGTTTATCTGTGGTTACCTCTTCTTTTTCGTTACTGCGGCGTGGCGTTCATCTGCTTCATTAAAATGTGCTTGCCCAGCTCCAGGCGGTTGATGAACTGGTCCATGTCCGCCGGGCGCTTCGAGGGTTTGGTGGAGATGCACTCCATGACCAGGTTCGACACCGCCGGCGGGACGCGCGGGTTCAGCTCCATCGGGGTTTCGATTTTGCTGTCGAGCAGGAAGGAATTTTCACCCTTCTTGTTCACCGTGTAGAGCGTCGGGATCGGCTTGCTCGTCAACGCCCAGTAGAGCGTCGCGCCGAGGTTGAACACGTCGGTCTGCACGCTGATCGGCCGGCGCGTCACCTGCTCCGGCGCGATGTAGTCCGGCGTCCCCTGGATGCGCTCCTTGACGGTCCCGAGGCGGCAGCTCTGGCCGAAGTCGATGACTTTTACTTCGCCCTTGTCGTTGCGCAGGATGTTGTTGGGCTTGATGTCGCAGTGGGCAAAGCCCATCTGGTGCATCGCGCGCAGCCCCTGGGCGGCGCCGATAAAAGTATCGAGCGTGTCCATCATGTCGCGCGGCGGATTGACGTCCAGCGGCTTGCCATCGACGAGCTCCATCAACAGGAACGCCTCGGCGGTTTTGACCAGCATCGTCTTCTGGATTTTCAATTCGTAGCTGCGGCGGAGATTGGGGTGGGTGAACTGGCGCGAGATCTCGAACTCCGTCTCCATCTGTTCGACGAAGCGGATGTCCTTCTGGTCGGTGCGGACGACGTGCTTGAGCGCGAGCTCGCGCCCGGTGCTGGGGTCGCGAACGCGGTAGATGGTGCTTCCGGCACCCTCTCCCAAACGCTCCAGAACATCGTAGTGCAGGAGTTTCTGAGCCATTGAACGTACCCACCTTGCGGTCGCGCGACCCGCGCAGGATCAGTGCGCGCGGGGAGTTGGCCCGTTCCAGACCCCGGCAGGTGGCAAACCAGGGCGGAACTGCTCGCACGTCGTGGCCGATGACGCGTTATGAATGATAGGCGGCCACAGACCGAACCGGGCAGAACCCACGTGTTAGTCAGCGTATTCAGTTGTCGCTGCGCTGCCGCAACGCGGGTGCAAATCCATCCCCCCAAACGGCGGGCGGAGCGGAACAAAAACGTTGCTCCGTCCGGGCGAATGGCCTCGTTCGCGGCTCGCAAGCTACCTTAAGGCATACAGCCCCGGTTGAGCAAGCGAAAGTTCGGCACACGATAGGGGGCCAGCCAAAGCGCAACGAGGAGTGCGGAATGATGACTGAAAGCGGGCTCTTCGTCCGCCTCGCGTAGAGAAAGCTTGTTGTCCGGAGAGGGTGTCAAAAGAATCTAAGAAGTCGTGGCATGGGCGCCTCGCTCATGCAGCTTGCCGCGCCAGCGGCGCTTGGTGTCTGCCGAAGGCGGCTGGCCGCCGCGAATGCATGGGCGAGGCGCCCATGCCACCGAAGAGCGACTTCTGAGATACGCTCTCAGGAGGACAACGCGTGGCATTTTTGCGTTTTGCTCTGTTTGTCCTCTCACACTTGGTCCGGCACGACGAAGGGCGCGCGGTAGCTGTCTTTGATAAACCAGTTCGCACGCTCGCTGCCGGCGCCGACGAAACGCTCGCTTTGCGAATCCATCGTCAGCTTCGCCCCGAGTGTGACGATCGTCGCTTTCGGATCGACGCCGTTCGCCGCCAGGTGTTGCATCATCCGGTCCATCGCGGCAACGGCGTGGACGTTTTGCCGGACGTCGGCGGACGATGACGCCTTCGCGAGCGACATGGCCTCGCCGCATTGCAGCGAGATGTTGCCCATGTGGCAGACGGCGGTGGAGAGATGCCCCTGGAGAATGTCCGGCCGCAGGTCGGCGATGTTTCGGGAGCGGACGGCGGCGAGGAAGGCGTCTTGCGGGCGCACCGGCCGGCGCGGCAGCTCCCTGATCACGCGGCCGGTGTTGTCATACACGGTCGAGTCGACGCAATATCCGCCCTCACACACGATCGCCACGCCGCCGACCGCGCCCGACTTGCCTTTGACACGAAAAGGCGCGCCGGTCGCGAGCGTGCCGACGGTGTCGTCCATCATTTCGGACGGTGACGTCGTCGCGCCCGCGCCCGCGCCCGCACCCGCCGGCAACCCGCGCGCCTCGTAAACCACCGGAATGCCGTCGTAATCGTAGACCGAGACGTGCGTGTTCGGCGTCTGCCCGTCGTCAACATAGCCGTAGCGCCCGCCGAAGGAGATGACCGTCCGCGGCAGCGAGAACGAAAAATCCTTCCCCAGCGCCCAGCGCACCATGTCGAGATGATGGACGCCGTTGTTCCCGATCTCGCCGGCGCCGCTGGTCCACTGCCAGTGCCAGTCGTAGTGCAGGCGCGTGCGCATCAGCGGCAGCATCGGCCCCGGGCCGGTCCAGAGGTTGTAATCGACGCTCGCCGGGATGCGCTGCGGGCCGATCACTTTTCCGATGCTCTGCCGGCGCTTGTAGTCCCACGCGAGCACGTGAACGATGCGTCCGAGCTGCCCGGAGCGCATGAAGGAGTAGGTCTCTTCCAGCTCCGGCCGCGAGCGGTTGTTCAATCCCGCCTGCACGACCCGCCCGTGCCGCCGCGCCGCCTCGACGAGCTTTCTGCCCTCCCAGATGGAGTGCGACACCGGCTTCTCGACGTAGGCATCCTTCCCGGCCTGGCACGCCCAGATGCCGGCGAGAGAATGCCAGCGCACCGGCATCGCCATCGACACGACGTCCACTTCCTTGTCGTCGAGCAGCTTGCGCAGGTCGGCGTAGCGCGTGACCGCCCCGGCGCGCACGTCATCCTTCGCCAGCGTGTCGGCGGTGGTGTTGAGCACCTCCGCGTCGCAGTCGCACAGCGCGACGATGCGCACGCCTGGCATCGCGCGATACGCCTTGATGTGCTGTTTGCCCTGGCCGTTGAATCCGATGATGGCGACGCGAATGTCGCCGTTCGCGCCGACCGGCCGCGTCGTCACCGACGAGATCTGCGCCCCGCGCGGCGGACGCCATTTCGGATTCGACGCACTCGCGCATCCACCCGCCGCCACGCCCGCCGCGACGACGGCCGCGGAGGCTTTCAGAAAGTCTCGACGATTCATGAACGCACACGATAATCGAGCGCCCGCAAAGTAGAAGTGTCCGCTCCTCCCGCTATTGTTTAATGGATGCCCCGCACTCGCCCATCGCTCGCACTCCTGCTTCTCGCGCTGCTCTGCTCCGCCGCGGCGGCAGCCGAGCCGACCACGATGAATGAAAGCGACGCGAGCACGCGCCGCCTCGAATGGTTCCGCAAGGATAAATTCGGCATGTTCATCCACTGGGGCGTCTATGCCGTCCCGGCCGGGCAGTGGAAGGGGGAGGACCATCCCTGGATCGGCGAATGGATCATGAAATGGAAGAAGATCCCGGTCGGCGAATACGAGCAGGTGGCCCGCCAGTTCAACCCGGAAAAATTCGACGCCGGCGCGATCGCGCAGCTCGCGCATGACGCGGGAATGAAATATCTCGTCATCACGTCAAAGCATCACGACGGCTTCGCCATGTGGCCGTCGAAAGCGTCGCCGTTCAACATCGCCGATGCGACGCCATTCAAGCGCGATCCGCTCAAGGAACTTCAAGTCGCCTGCGCCGGTCGCGGCCTGAAGTACGGCTTCTACTACTCGCAGGCGCAGGACTGGCACGAGCCGGAAGCCGCCGGCAACGACTGGGATTTCCAACCGCCGACCAAAGAGCGCAACGCCACGCCGTACCTCAACCGCAAGGTGATGCCGCAGGTACACGAGCTGCTCGAAAACTACGGCCCGCTCGACCTCATCTGGTTCGACACGCCGACGCTGCTGACCAAGGATCAAGTGCTCGAGCTCGAGCGCGTCGTGCGCGAGAAGCAGCCCAACACGCTCATCAACAGCCGCCTGGGTCACGGGCTGGGCGACTATCGGCAGATGGGCGACAACATGACCCCGACCGACGTCTACGCCGAGACCGCCTGGGAGATTCCCGCGACGCTGAATGACACGTGGGGCTACAAGACGAAGGACCACAACTGGAAGTCCCCTGAGTTCCTCGTCTATCGCCTGGTCGACGTCGTCAGCAAGGGCGGCAACTATCTTCTGAACATCGGCCCGCGCGCGGACGGCACGGTCCCGGAAGAATCCGCCGAGCGCCTGCGCGCGGTCGGGCGGTGGATCAAAACGAACGGCGAATCGATCTACGGCACGACGCACAGCCCGTTCACCGTCGCCGGCCACGACTGGCGCTGCACGCAGAAACCCGGCACGCTCTACATCCACCTGCTGCGCTGGCCCGCGGGCGGGAAATTCGAGCTCCCGGGGCTGCGCAACAAAGTCACGAGCGCGTTTCTGCTCGCCGATCCGACTCACACGCCGCTTGAGACAATAGTCGGGGCCGGAAAGCTGACGATAAAACTCCCCGGCGACGTCGCCGATCCGTACGACTCCGTCCTCGTCCTGAAAATCGAAGGCGACGCCGACGTCGATCCGCCGCTGCGCTGGGACGCGCCGCAGAAGACCATCGACCTCGCCGCCCGCGATTGCAGCCCGCACGGGCAGTGGGTGCGCTACAGCGAATTCGATTCCTCCGTCGGCGGATTCACCGAAACCAACGACAAGATGCTCTGGCACTTGCTCGCGAAGCAGGCCGGCAAGTTCAACGTCGAGATCGAGTACGCCCGCACCGGCGGCGATGGCGAGGCGACGTTCCGCTACTCCGCGTTCGACCACAACCTCGACGTGTCCCTTCCCGACACCGGCGGACAATACAAGTGGATGATCGTCGGCACGATCGAGCTGCCGGAAACGGGGCTGGATCAGACGCGCCTCTCGCCGCTCGACCGCAATCCGCCCGGCCGCATCCGCGTCCGCGGGCTGCGGCTGACGAAAAGTCCGGAGACGCCATGATCGACGCCGCCTTGTCCTGTCTCGCCCCCGACGGGATATGGGTAGTTGGCGAACCCGCTCCCGCAGCGGCAAAGCGGGCGTGACGGGGCGCGGTCGGCTCGCCTACAATGGCGCCGGCGTCCACATCGAGTTGTTCGCGCGCGCGAGGGCTGGTCCATGCGTCGCATCCTGCGTTTGTTCTTTCGTGATGAGCCGCCACCCGTGCAGACGTGGATGCTCACCAAGGAGCAGCACCGCCAACTCCTCGAGCTGCTCTCAGAGATCGGCCTGAACATCGTCGAGGAAGCGCGCGGGCCGGTCCCGCTGATGACCTTCGGCCGCCGCGTGCTCGAACGCCTGGAAAGCCCCCGACCCGTTCCGCTTCCCCACTTCGCCGATGCGCTCAAGCGCATCATTCGCGACATGCAGCACGACCGTCTGCGCGTGATGTCGCCGAGCGATTTCGTCGGCGTCGGATACGTCTACAACGCGCAGGACCCGGACACGTATCCGGTGCGCAGCGCGAACCGATGAGACGCGTCGCCTGTCTGCCCCGACCAACTGTCATGTTCCCAACGCGTGCGCTACGATGAGCACGTGATGGTCGATCCGCCGCTGAAATACGAGCGCTTCCAGAGCGATCCGACACCGGGCGGGCACGCGCGGGTCGGACGCGTGACGACGCGGCACGGCGTCTTCGACACGCCGGCGTTCATGCCGGTCGGCACGCAGGGAACCATCAAGGGCGTCCTCCCCGATCAGATCGCCGCGACCGGATCGCAGTGCATCCTGGCCAACACGTATCACCTGATGTTGCGGCCGGGCGAGACGGTCGTGCGCGATCTCGGCGACCTGCACAAGTTCATGAACTGGCCTGGGCCGATCCTGACCGACTCCGGCGGCTTCCAGGTCTTCTCGCTGGCGGACATCAACACGATCTCCGACGACGGCGTCACCTTCCGCTCGCACATCGACGGCGCGACCGTGCAACTCACGCCGCGGCGGAGCATGCAAATACAGAACGACCTCGGCGCCGACATCATCATGGCGTTCGACGAGTGCCCCGATCCGAACAAGCCGCGCGAGTACCAGGTGCAGGCGGTCGAGCGAACCCTGCGGTGGGCGCAGCAATGTGTCGAGTCTCACGCGCGGCCGAAGGATCAATCGCTCTTCGGCATCGTGCAGGGCGGGACGGATGAAGCGCTTCGGCAAAGGTGCGCCCGCGAGCTGATCGGGATGAATTTTCCGGGCTATGCGATCGGCGGATTGGCGGTCGGCGAAGGCTTCGACGCGATGAAGCGCGTCCTGTCTTACACGACGCCGATGCTGCCGTCCGATAAGCCGCGATATTTGATGGGCGTCGGCTTTCCGCGCGACATCGTGGCCGCGGTGGCGGCGGGAATCGACATGTTCGATTGCGTCATGCCGACCCGCAACGGCCGAAACGCGTATGCATTCACAGCGGCCGGCGCGATTCGCCTGCGGAACAGCCAATACACGCGTGATGCGGGCCCGATCGAGCCGGGTTGCGATTGCTATGCCTGCCGCAACTTCAGCCGCGGCGCCATCCGCCACTTTTTTTTCGCGGGCGAGATGCTTGGACCAATACTCGCGTCCGTGCATAATATTCGGTTCTACCAACGGCTGATGATTGACCTCCGCCAGGCGATTCGAGAGGGGACTTTTGAGCAGTTCCGCTTGTCAGACCCGAGGTGTGGCCTCGGGCCGCGTGAGGCAGACATCGTGGCAACAGAAGAAGATGGTGATTGATGAGTGGTGATTGAAAGAAAATGTCTGTTCAATCACCACTCATCAATCACCATTCGTCAGACTGAGGAGTCCGCTTGAAAGAGATCGCAATCGTGGCACAGACAACCGCGCCCATCGGAACGCCGGGCGCAGCAACAACCCAGGCAACGCAGGACGCCCCGTTCTGGGCCGGGCCGATGATGCCCTTCCTGCTGCTCATCATCCTGATGTACGTCTTCATGTTCCGCTCGAAAAAAGGGCAGGAAAGCAAGCGGCAGCAGATGATCAAAGCCCTGAAGAAGGGCGACGAAGTCCAGACCATCGGCGGCGAGTTCGGCCGCGTCATGGAAACCCGCGACGATCGCGTCCTGCTCAAGGTCGACGAATCGAGCAACACCAAGATCTGGTACGCGCGCAGCGCCGTTCATAAAGTCGTCGGCGCGGAGAAAGCGGAAACGAAGTAACTATTTGCAATTTGCAATTTGCAATTTGCGATTGAATTCAATTGCAAATCGGCAATCGCAAATTGCAAATCTGACGGACGTCACCCATGCCAACCAGCTACACCAGCCGGATCCTCATCATCGCGGCGGTCATATTCGTCGGGATCTGGAGCATCTTCCCCGGGATGCTCAAACTCAAGCCGGAGATGTCGGGACGTTTTCGCCCCGACCTCAAGCCGGGCATCGACATGGTCGGCGGCACCAGCCTGCTGTACGAGATCAAGTCCGAGTCCGGCGGCCCGTCGAGCGGGCGGCTGGCGGAAGAGGTCATGAGCGCGCTCAAGAAGCGCGTCGATCCGGACGGGCAGCGCAACCTGATCTGGCGTCCGCAGGGCAACGAGCGGCTCGAGATCCAGATGCCGCTGACCGCCAACAGCGGCGAGTCGAAAAAGAAACGCCAGGAATTCGCCGAGGCGCAGCGCCAGCTCGAGCAGACCAACGTCCGCTCGTCGGCGGTGCTCAACGCGGTCGAACAGATGACCGGCGACGCGCGGCGGAACCGCCTGAGCCAGCTCGCCGCCGGCAGCGCGCAGCGCGAGAAGCTCTTCGGCGCGCTCGCCTCGGTGTGGGACCAGCTCCAGCAGGCGCGCAAGGAGCAGAACGCCACCGCGCAGGCCGACAAGGAGATCGAATACAACGACCTGCGCGCGCAGATCGAATCGACGAACGTCGGCGCGGCGTCGCTGGAATCGACGCTCGCCTCGCCCGCGGGCGCGAAGCGACTAGGCGAGTTGAAGCAGCAGTTCGCCGATTTTCCCGCGCGCCTTGAAGCCCTCGAGCGCTTCGCCAAGGCCCATGCGGAATACCAGGCCGTCAAAGGATCGCTCGACGACGCCGGCGAGCTCAAGCGGCTGCTGCAAGGCTCCGGCGTGCTCGAATTTCACATCATCGTCGAATACGAGCAGCACAGCCCGCCCCCGGACGTCAAGGCGATGATCGATCGCCTGCTCGAGCGCGGCCCGGTCGTGCAGGCGGCGGACACGATGCGCTGGTACCAGCTCGACCGCCCCGAGGAGATGCGCGACGTCGCCGTCACCGACCGAAACGGCCAGGCCTGGGTGCTCGCCTACACCGATCCCGCCCATTCGATGGCGAATCGCGCCGGACAGCCGCATTGGGAACTCGCCCGCGCGACGGCGGAATCCGATCCGAGCAGCGGCGAACGCGTCGTCTCCTTCGAGTTCGACGCCCAGGGCGCCGATTACTTCGGCGACCTCACGCAGACCAACCTCACCAGGCGTCTGGGCATCGTCCTCGACGACCGCATGATCAGCGCGCCGGTCATCAACTCGCGCATCTCCGCGCGCGGGCAGATCACCGGCAATCGCAATGAGGGCGGCTTCAGCGCCAAGGAACAGGGATACCTCGTCAGCATGCTCCGCGCCGGCTCGCTGCCGGCACGACTGACCGATGAACCGATCCGCGAGCAAACCGTCGGCCCGCAGATCGGCGCCGACAACCTCAAAGCGGGCCTGATCGCCTGCGGGTTCGGACTCTTCGTCGTCGCGGTCTTTTTGATCGGCTACTACTACCTCGCCGGCGTGGTCGCGTTCATCGCGGTGCTGCTGAACATGGTGATCATCCTGGGCGCGATGGCGGCGATGAACGCGACGTTCACGCTGCCGGGCGTCGCCGGCATCGTGCTGACGATCGGCATGGCGGTCGACGCCAACGTGCTGATCTTCGAGCGCCTGCGCGAAGAGCAGCAGCGCGGCCTGTCGCTGCGCATGGCGCTGCGCAACGCCTACGACCGCGCGTGGAGCGCGATCCTCGACGGCAACGTCACCACCGGCATCACCGCCGGGGCGCTGTACGTTTTCGGCTCCGAGGAAGTCAAAGGGTTCGGCCTGACGCTGCTGATCGGCATCGGCGCCTCGCTCTTCACCGCGCTCTACGTGACGAAGACGATCTTCGGCCTGCTGATCGATTTCGGCGGCGTGACCAAGCTCGGCAGCCTGCCGCTGACGTTCCCGAAGTGGGACAAGATGCTCCGCCCCAATATCGACTGGATGGGCAAGGCGAAATATTTCTACGCCTTCAGCGCCATCTTCATCGTGATCGGCCTGACCCTGTTCGGCATCAAGCTGAAGCAGGGGCAGATGATGGACATCGAGTTCGCCTCCGGCACCGGGGTGCAGTTCGAGCTGAAGCAGCCGCTGAAGATCGAAGAGGTCCGCCACATCCTGAACGCCGAGAGCGCGCGGAATCCCGACGGCCTGCCGTCGCCGTCGATTTATTCGGTGGAGAATTCCGAGACCACCTACGAAGTCGTCACACCGACGGCGGACGCGGTGAAAGTGCGCGAGGCCATTTTGACCTCGCTGGGCGATCGCCTGAAGCTCGAGCTGCCGAGCCAGTTCAAGGGCTCCGACCAGCCGTTCGCGCAGTTGCTGAACAACCAGATCGTGCCGATCAAGAAGCCGGACCAGCAGATCGCCGGCTTCACGCCGCCGCAGCTCACGTCGCATCTCGAGGGCGTCGCCATCGTGCTGGAGAACCTGACGCCGCCGCTCAAGCCCAGCGAGGTCAAGACGCGCGTCGAGCGCGTGCGCCTGCAACCGGTGCCGGGCGGCAGCATCCAGCCGTATCGCGACACCGACGTCGTCAACGCCGACGGCAATGACGAGCCGTCGAAGACGCTCGTGGTGCTGGTCTCCGATCCGCGCTTCCCGCACAAGGACGATGAAGCGAAATGGGCCCAGGAACTGGCCGAGCCGATCTGGCGGCTGGTGAATGAAGGCGTCGGTGGGGCGCCGTCGCTGCAAAAACTCGTCAACTTCGACGCCCAGGTCGCCTCCGAAACGCAGCGCGAAGCGAGCCTGGCGATGATCCTGTCGATCGGCGGGATCATGGCCTACATCTGGCTGCGCTTCGGCAACCTGAAGTACGGCACGGCCACCGTCGTCGCGCTGGCGCACGACGTGCTGTTCACCCTCGCCGCGATCGGCTTCGCGCACTACATCGCGCCGACCTTCATCGGCCGCGCGCTGCTCATCGAGCCCTTCCGCATCAACCTCACGATGGTCGCCGCGCTGCTGACGATCATGGGCTACTCGATGAACGACACGGTCGTCATCTTCGACCGCATCCGCGAGAACCGCGGCAAGTTCGGCGCGGTCAGCCGCCGCGTCATCAACGATTCGGTCAATCAGACCCTGTCACGCACCTTACTGACCGGCGGAACGACGATCCTGACGATTTTCGTGATGTACGTTTGGGGCGGCCCGGGCATCCACGGCTTTACATACGCCTTGTTGCTTGGCATATTGGTAGGCACGTACTCCTCGATCGCAATCGCGTCGCCGATCCTGCTGTTCGGCGACAAGGGCGCAGACGAAGGCCCGCGCGAAGAAAAACGCGAATCGAAGGGAACGGGGAAATCCCTCGAGCCTGTCGGACAATTACAACGGGCCTGAGGAATGAGCTGAACGGATTCCACATCCAGACCGTGGGAAAGGATGCCCCATATGCGTAAAGACGTAAAACTAGGCTTTGCGATCGGCGGCGTGTTGTTGGCCGTGCTGATTGTGTACGTGCTGGTCGTGCCGGGCGGCGGCGACAAGCGGCTCACCTCGGCAACCGGGGAAGGCGGCGCAGCGCAGACGGGTGGCAGCGGCGGGGCGGGGGTCAGCCTCGAGCCGGTGACACCGCCGGCGCCCGTGACTCCGACGAATGGCAACGGCGCCACCGCACAAGCGCCGCCGAGCACCTTCACGCCGTCGGCCGATCGCACCGATCCGTTCGAGCAGCCGGAAGCCGTCGCAAGCAGCGGCAGCAAGAGCAATCTTGACTGGAACAAGCTGCTGAACGACTCGCAGCAGGTGAAGCTGGTCACGCCGGAGAAGCCGGCCGTGGCTTCGGCGGCTGCGAAATCCGGCGGCGCGTCATCGTCCTCACCCGACATCACCAAGCCCGGCCCGACGCCGATCACGCCGCCACCGGCGTACGCGTCACAAACCGCGCGCACGACGCAGGCGCCGCCGCCGGTCGAGCCCGCGCCCGCGCAGACGATCACCGAACCGGCGCCCGCGCTGCCGCCGTCACCGCCCAGCGCGATGGCCACTGAAATCGCCGGCCCGCCGACCGCCGAGCAGGCGCTTTCGCACGGCGTCGCCCGCACTTCGATCGACGCCAGCGGCCAGAAAATTCACATCGTCGCCGCGGGCGACACCTACTCGACGATCTCGATGAGCGAGTACGGCAACGCGAACCTCTACGCCGCGATCATGCGCGCGAATCCAGGCATCGACCCGCTGAAACTCCGCCCCGGGATGAAGATCGTCATTCCTCCCCTCAGCGACCTGAAACCGGCCGCGGCTGCGGCAGCTCCCGCTGCCGCCGTCCACGCGGATCGCGCAACCGTCTCTTCGACCAAGGTCGAAGCGCCGATCGACCCCGCGACCCAATATCGCGTCATGCCGGGCGACAGCCTCTACAGCATCGCCAAGAAACTCTACGGCCGCGGCGACCGCAGCACGCGCATCTACGAAGCGAACAAGACCGCGATCGGCGACGACATCAACGCCCTCAAGACCGGCCAGGTCCTCTCCCTCCCCGAACCGCCGGCCAAGCAGCAGTAGTCTTCCTTATCCCCGCGCATCGTCGGGTGGAAGAATGGCGCAACGCGAACCGGGCGGCTCAATGCGAGCCGCCCGGTTCTTGTTTCACGTGGCATGGGCGCCCCGCCCAGGGGCGAGGGAATCGCGATTTACGGAAGCAACTGCTGCCGAAACGCGCTGGTCGGGAAATAGCGCCCGACGCCGGCCGCCGTGCGCGGCTCCTGCATCAGCAGCACCTGTGATGCGTCGATGTGCAACTGGCCCTGCAGCGCGCCGACGAGCTGGCCGAGGCGGCGGAGCTGCGTGCGGGTCGGCACCGTGCTGTCGAAATCGCCGACCACGCAGATGCTGATGCACGCCGGGTCGATCGTGTTTGCGCCGGCCGGCGGCAAGGCGGCGAGCTGCTGGTTCCAGCGCTGGCTGAGCTGGATCTCGCCCTCGACGCAACCGTCGCCGTTGCCGATCACAAAATGATCGCCGACGCCGTTGGTCTTTTCGCCAAGCGTGAGCGCGTTGCCCGACGCCGTGCGGCTGTGGTGGATGTAGATGTACTTCCAGCGGTTGGCCGGGACGGGGATTTTCGTCTCGAAGACTGCGTCCATCGAGCGCGGCTCATCGACCGCGAACAGGCTGGATGCCGCGTCTGGCGTGATCGGCGCGGGTTCCAGCGCCATGAGCAGCGCGCTGGTGAGCGAGAGCACGCCAAGCAGCGTGGAGAAGACGACGAGTTTACGCTGTGACTTTTTCACGTGTTGGCCGGTCCGAGCGAGAGAGAAAACGAAACTGCTGACCCCTTGGCCTCGCCTAAGGGTTCATCGGTCAGCCGGCCCAGAATTTTTCAAGAAATCTCGCGTGAGACATGTCGGCACTCCGTTGCCCTACGAAACATCGCCGCGCGATTGACGGCTCCGCCGTCGCACCCGTGCGCGTACGGGCGGCATCTTAACAAGCTCCGGGCTGATTTCCACCGGTTGTGGGCGTGATGCTACAGGGCAAGCCAGGCAATCACGCCGATCAGCAGCGCGGCGGCGGCGCCGATGCTGACGCCGATCAGCCACTTGTTCTTCTTCCAGTCGGCCACCGGTGCTGTGGGTTGCGCCGCGCGGGCGGATCGAAAAATGGAAGAAGTCTGCTCGTCCGGTGCGGTCGGACTCCCATGATTGGCAGCGGCGGCATCGGAAGCGGCACCGGCGAAGGCGGGAGGG
>JAXDMN010000087.1:0-15297 GCA_034666045.1 Phycisphaerales bacterium
TTCGTATTCTGCCAGACCGAGTTCGTCATACGCTTCGGCCGTTGCGCGATTGCGATCTGAAGCGCGCTGCCAGAACTCGCGCTTGTCGTTGCCGGGGAAAAGGGCGCGATCTTTCTGGCTTTCGTGCTTGAAGATCGCGATGCGCTTGCGCTGCACCTCGTCGGGCGAAAGCGGGACGGCCATTTCGATTTCGTCGACGCCCCACTCCTGCCATGCGCCGCGATAGAGCCAGATTTCGACCTTCTTCATCCAGTCGCGGTCTTTCATTCGCCGCGCCGCTTCGAAGACGGCGGCGAGGCAGACGCGGTGCGTGCCGTGCGGATCGGACAGATCGCCCGCCGCGTAAATCTGGTGCGGCTTGACGTCCTCGAGCAGCGCCATGGTGATCTTGATGTCTTCCTCGGCCAGCGGCTTCTTGCGCACGCGGCCGGTCTCGTAGAACGGCATGTCGAGGAAGTGAATGTTCTCTTCCTTGACGCCGGAAAACTTTGCCGCGGCGCGCGCTTCGGTGCGGCGGATGAGTCCCTTGATCTTCTGTAGCTCCGGGCTGTCGACGACGCCCGGCACCTTGCCGCGGATGAAGGTTTCGATCTGATCTTCTATCCGCTGCGCCTGCTGCCCACCGAGCCCGAACGCCTGTGCGTACTCGCGGACAAAATCCGCATGCCGCAGCGCCGCCTCGTCGAAAACCGCAATGTTTCCGCTCGTTTGATAGGCGACGTGCACCTGGTGCCCCTGCTCGCACAGGCGGATGAACGTGCCGCCCATCGAGATCACGTCGTCGTCCGGATGCGGGCTGAAAACCAGCACGCGCTTCGGGAAGACGTCCGGGTTGCGATGCTGGAAAGTCGGCGCGCCCGCGTGCGTGTCGGTGTGGCCCGGCATGTTCGGCTTGCCGCCCGGCCAGCCGGTGATCGTCGCCTGCATCTCGCGGAAGATCTCGACGTTGATGTCGTACGCCCCGCCGCGGCTGGCGACCAGCTCCTGCAGCCCGTGCTCGTTGTAGTCTTCATCCGTCAGCTTCAGCAGCGGCTTGCCGACCTGCACCGAGAGCCAGATCGCCGCCCGGCGCGTCGTCGGCTCATCCCACTTCTGGCCGAAATCTTCCATCGCGCCGAGCAGCCACGGCGTCTTAAAGCGCGTCAGCTCCGCGGCGGCGGCGGTGTCGAGCACGATCCGGGCGGCGGCGTGCTGTTGCAAAAACGTCGCCGGGATCTGCGTCGTCACTTCCCCTTCGACCGCCTTCTTGATGACCGGCGCCTTGCCTTCGCCCCACGCCATCAGCACGACTTTTTTCGCCGACATGATCGACTCGACGCCCATCGTGATCGCCTTGCGCGGCACGTTCCATTCGCCGAAGAAATCAGAGGCGGCGTCCATGCGCGTGACGCGGTCGAGCGTGATCAGCCGCGTGCGGCTGTCGCGCGGCGAACCCGGCTCATTGAATCCGACGTGCCCCGTGCGGCCGATGCCGAGCAACTGAAAATCGAGTCCGCCCGCTTCCTTGATCTGCTTCTCGTACTGTTGGCAGTACTCCCAGATCTTTTCGCGCGGCACGGTGCCGTCCGGCACGTGCGCGTTGCGCGGGTCGATGTCGATGTGCGCAAAGAGGTGCTCTTTCATGAACCGGTTGTAGCTCTGCAGCTCGTCCGGGTTCATCGGGAAGTATTCGTCCAGGTTGAACGTGACGACGTTCTTGAACGAGAGCCCTTCCTGCTGATGCAGGCGAATCAGCTCGTCGTAGACGGCGGTCGGCGTCGAACCGGTCGCGAGGCCGAGCACGGCCGTCTCGCTGCGCGCGGCTTTGGCGCGGATGAGCTCCGCGATCTCGGCGGCGACGGCTTTGGATGCCTGGCCGCTCGTGGGGTAGACGGTGACGGGGATTTTCTCGACGCCGTAGGCGGCGACGTGCGGCGCGATCACGCCTGTCGTGTCGGCCTGATGCTGTTGCTGCTGATGGTTGGGCATATTCCTGTTCCTGAACTACGACGCATGGAATTATATAATCATTCGCTACCGCTGCAAATTCGCGAGTTTCTGCACGTTTGCGAAGCTCTTGGCCGTGGTTGAGTCGACATGATCGCTTGCACGTTCGCGTCCGCGACGTCGACGGCGCGCCAGCCTACCCAAGCGCAGCGCACGCCGCTATCCTCACCCGCCGCATGACATCCCTGGGCATCGACGTCGGTGGTTCATCCGTCAAGCTCGCACTCGTTCGCGACGGTCAAACGCTGTGGCAGACGCAGAGCGACACATACACGCAGCCCACGCGCGAGCAGCTCGCCGCCGTCATCCGCAAGGCGATCGCAGGACGATTTGAAGCCGGCGGCGCCGTGGGAATCTCCGTTCCCGGCACCCGCGACATCGACAAACGAACCGTGATCCAATCGGTGAACCTGCCCGCCCTCAACGGCTTAAAACTCGACGACCTCGTCGCCGAATCCGTCGGCGTGCGTCCGGCGCGCATCGAGATCATGACCGACGCCAACGCGACCGGCGTCGACGTTTATCTCACCAACAGCCTGCAGGGCCGGCTTTGCTCGCTCGCGCTCGGCACCGGCATCGGCGTGGCCGTCATCGACGCGGGCGGCGTCCCGCTTTTCGTCGACGGCGAATCCGCCGGGCACATCGGGCAGGTGGACGTCTCGATTGAAGGCGTTCCCGTCATCGGCCCGGACGGCGGCGCGGGCTCGCTCGAGGGCTATCTCGGCGCGCCCGCGCTCGTGAAACGCTACGGCCCGGACATGGCGAAGAACCTCGCCGGCCTGGGCGTAAACGATCCGCCGTTGAAAGCCCTCGCCCGCGCGATCCGCATCTGCCACGCGATGTACTGTCCGAATCACGTCGCGCTCACCGGCGGGATCGGCATCCGCATGAAGCATCTGCTCCCGACGATCCGGACGATGGTGGAAAAAGATTTAACACGCGTCGCCCGACCGCAATGGACGCTCGTCTGCGGGACGGACGAATTCCACGCCGCCAAGGGCGCGGCCAAATTCGCGGCGTCTCGTGCGCGCTGACATTGAAAAAGCGACACTTCGCTACTTCTGAGTGCCGCTTGTGATTACGCGTTGCCCTGCTCCGCGAGGATGCGAAGGAGTTGCACTTCGTTCAGCAGGTTGCGCAGGTCGTGCAGGATGCGGTCCGGCGATTTCGCGCTGATCAATTCGGCGATCTGACGCTCGCGATCGCGCAGGAGTTGGAGCTCGGCGCGCAGTTGCTCCGGCGTCATCTCGTCAATGGCCGTCGTGGGCGAAACTGAAGACGACAATTCGGCCCGTTGCGACTTCGCCGCCGCACCGTCGCCTGCCTCACCGGGGTATGTCATCATCAAATACTTCTGCGACGCTGCGGTCGCCGGTCAATGGTGTCGGTCTCGGGGCAACTTCAATCACTTCTTCGATCGTGAGCGCGACGTAGTCGATCGTCGGCGACCGGCGCTGGCGGCGCCACCCTTTCGTCCGCCCTTGCGCGAGGCGGAGCGGTTGGTTTTCTTGCCGCGCCCGGAGCCGCTCTTCTTTCCCCCGCCGGTCTCTTTGTTGACGGTTGCCCACGCGCGGCGTGCCGCTTCCTTGCCGCCCTTGCCGCGCTTTTTGTAGCTGTCTTCGATGTGCTTGGCCTGTCGCTTCTGCTTACCGGAATAGCTGCTCTTGTCGCCGCGGGGCATGTGGAGTTTCTCCGTTGTCGCGCAACGGGTTGCAAACCCCGTGCTACGCGCAGCTTCCGCCGTCGCGTCCCGCGTTCCCGCTGGCACTTCAGTTGCAATGAGATGTGCGACGCGGCACGCGAATGGTGCTGCGCCGCGTCAGTCTGGGCCGATTGCGGCCCCGACCGTGACACACTGACCTCGCCATTCGCATACGCAGGAGAGCCGCACATGACGACCCTCAATCGCAGTCTTCCCCTTGGCCAGCAAGCGCCAGATGAACTCATCGACCCTCCGCGCGACGGCGCGGCGTCAAAGCAACCGCACACCAACGTCGGCTCGACCGAGCGCACCGTGTCGACCGCCGCCGGCGCGATCCTCGCGCTCGCCGGATTGGGCCGCCGGTCATTGCCGGGGCTGGTCATTGCGGCGATTGGCGGCGGGCTCATCTATCGTGGCGTGAGCGGATCGTGCCCCGTCTACCACGCGATGGGCCTCGACACGTCCGATGAACCGCGCGCCAGCGCGGACCCGGAAGACTATTTCGAGCGCGGCATTCATGTCGAGGAAGCGCTCACCATCAATAAATCGCCGTGGGAGCTCTACGAGTTCTGGCGCAACTTCGAAAACCTCCCGAAGATCATGTCGCACCTCGAATCGGTCACCGTGATCGACGAGAAGCGCTCGCACTGGGTCGCGAAAGCGCCCGCCATCGCCGGCGGAAAGGTCGAGTGGGACGCGGAGATTATTAATGACGAGCCGAACGCGCTGATCGCCTGGCGTTCGCTCGAAAACGCCGACGTCGACAACGCCGGCTCGGTGCGCTTCGTCCCCGCGCCGGGCGATCGCGGGACGGAAGTGAAAGTAGTGATCGACTACATCCCGCCTGCCGGCCGGATCGGGAAATGGGTCGCGAAGCTGTTCGGCGAAGCGCCCGATCAGCAGATCCGCGAAGACCTGCGCATGTTCAAGCGCGTGATGGAGACCGGCGAGTTCGCGACCACAAAGGGGCAGCCGCGCGGGAACTGTTCCGGCGAAGGCTACATCGAGGAGTGAGTCATGGTCAGCCCACGACTCTCGCCCGCGCCCGCGGCGTCACAGGATGCGACGAACCTCGCCGGCAAAGCGGTGATCATCAGCGGCGGCACCACCGGCATCGGCCGCGCCACGGCGCAATTGCTCGCAGCGGCGGGCGCGCGTGTCTTCGTCTTCGGACGGCACGAGCAGGACATTCATCAGACCGTCGGCGGCGCGGCCGGCGAATGTCACGGCACCGTCGCCGATCAGTCCAAGCAAGAGGACGTTGAACGTGTCTTCCGCGAGGCGGACGAACGCATCGGCGGCTGCGACATCCTCATCAACAACGCCGCCGTCAGCGGTGGCAGCGTCTTCGACAAGCGCATCGCGGACATCCGCTACACGCTCGACGCGAACCTCTTCGGTTACCTCGCCTGCACGCACGAAGCGCTCGAGCGCATGAAGAGTAAAGGCCCCGGCGGGATGCGCGGGCACATTGTCAACGTCGGCTCCATGAGCGCCGACCTGCGCGAACCGGAGGGCGACATCTACGTCGCGACGAAAGCCGCCATCCAGGCGTTCAGCGAATCGCTCCGCAAGACCGCGAACAAGCAAGGCATCCGCGTCACGCTGATCGAGCCGGGCGCCGTCGCGACGCCGATCCAGGAAAAATCACCGGAAGAAGAGCAAACCAAGCTCGAAAAGATGGAAATGCTTTTCCCCGAGGACATCGCGCGCTGCATCCACTATTGCATCACGCAACCCCAGCGCTGCGATGTCGTCGCGGTGCAGATTCGACCGCTCAAACAACTAATTTGAAGGAACCACCGATGAACACAGATGCACACGGATTCGATCACAAATCTGTGTTCATCCGTGTTCATCGGTGGTTCCCTTTTCTTGTAAATAGGAGTCAGAGATGAAAGCCGTCACGTGGTGTGGAACTTACAAAGTCAACGTCGACAACGTCCCCGACCCAAAAATCATCAACCCGCGCGACGCGATCGTGAAGATCACGTCGACCTGCATCTGCGGATCCGATCTGCACCTCTACGACGGCTACATCCCGACGATGCAGAAAGGCGACATCCTCGGCCATGAGTTCATGGGCGAGGTGATCGAAGTCGGGCCGGGCGTCGCCAAGGATAAGATCAGGGTCGGCGATCGCGTGATCGTTCCGTTCTGCCAGGCGTGCGGAAACTGCTTCTTCTGCAAGAAGCAGCTTTATTCCTGCTGCGACAACACGAACCCGAACGCCGAGCTCGCGGAAAAAGCCTACGGCTTCGCGACGGCGGGCCTGTTCGGCTACTCGCATCTCACCGGCGGGTTCGCGGGCGGACAGGCGGAATACGCGCGCGTGCCGTACGCGGATTTCAATCTGCAGAAGGTCCCCACCGATCTCGACGACGACATGCTCGTCTTCCTCACCGACATTTTCCCCACCGGCTACATGGCGGCCGAGAACTGCAACATCGAGCCGGGCGACACCGTCGCGGTGTGGGGCTGCGGCCCGGTCGGACAGTTCGCGATTCGCAGCGCGTTTTTATTGGGCGCGGAGAAGGTCGTCGCAATCGACGACGGCACGCGCGTCCCCGAGCGCCTGAAAATGGCCGCCGACGGGAAAGCCATCGTCATCGACATGCACGATGAGTACGTCTACGAAAAACTGCTCGAACTCACCGGCGGGCGCGGCCCCGACAGTTGCATCGACGCCGTCGGCATGGAAGCCCACGGCCTGACCGTCGATGCCTTCATCGACAAGGCCAAAGCCGCCATGATGCTCGCCACCGACCGTCCGCATGCGCTCCGCCAGGCGATCAACTGCTGCCGCAAGGGCGGCACGGTCTCGGTCCCCGGCGTGTACGGCGGGCTGCTCGACAAGGTCCCCTTCGGCGCCTTCATGCAGAAGGGCCTGACCATGAAGACCGGCCAGACCCACGTGCACCGCTACATCAAGCGCCTGATCGACCACATCCGCAACGGCGACATCGACCCGAGCTTCGTCATCACCCACAAGCTCCCGCTGAGCGAAGCGCCGAACGGTTATCGGATGTTCAACGAGAAAAGCGACGGGTGCATCAAGATCGTGCTGAAGCCGTAAAGACTCAGAGGCACCTAGGGCGAGAAATGATTTCGAACCCGTGTGAAGCCGTTTTGCACCTGTTCGAGATCATTTCGCGCCTGTGCGAGATGATTTCGCGCCTGTGCGAAAGGATTTCGCGCCGATGCGCAACGATTTCGCGCCGATGTGAAACGATTTCGCGCCTGTGCGAAACGAGTTCGCGCCGATGTGAAATCATTTCGCGCCGATGCGAAACCATTTCGCGCTGATGCGAAATCGTTTCGCGCGGGCGTGATGCACCATTGCAGCGGCGGGTAATCGGACCGCAATCGCATTTTCAATGTTGCCACGCGGGGCGGGGAGTCGAGCGGCGCGCGGGGCGACGGTGTCGGGCGCACTTCCTCGGCCGGCAGCCTTATCGGAACCGATAACCGATTTCCCGATTGCCCTGATGCCTTGTCCGCGCGAGAGTTTTCTCTCGCCTGCGAATGCCCTAAACTAGCCGGGCTATGCACGCGCCGAACAAGTTTATTCCCCACATCCGCCTGCCCGAAGAGCTCCGCGCCATCCTCGAGGCCGCCCCGAACGTCACGTGGTACGAAAAAGCGGAAGATCTGCTCCAAGCCTCGTGCGGCGGCGTGGATCACGATTATTGCGAGGTCGCCTACGACGTCCCGGGCAAGGGCCCTGCGGGCGGCAGCCAGGTCGTCATCGAGGCGACCGTCGCGCGGGTGCGAAACGGCATCGTCGCGAACTATCCCGAGCCCTACATGCGCCGCCGCGATCCGGATTGCATGTTCATCGCGGACGATCAGCCGACCAACAAGGTCAAGTTCAAGGACCGCTTCGGGTACGAATTTTCCAAGCTGCGCGACGAGACGTTTGAGTGGCTCAAGACGCAGGACCTCGCCGCGTTCGCATTCGTCGCGGGACGCGCGGCCCTCGGCATCGATGCGGTCGTCGTCGCCCCGGCCAACGCGGGATTCTTCGCTTACAGCCTCGCGCTGCTCCAGGGCATCACGCCGCTGAGCGAGTTGTCGGCGGATTTCGATCCCCAGGCGATCATCTACGTCGCCCCGCCCTTCCGGCACACGCATTTTCAGGGCAAGCAGGTCGTCGTCCACAACCGCACGAAAGAACGCCACGAGCTGTTCGCCTACAACCTCTACCCCGGGCCGAGCGCGAAGAAGGGCATCTATGGAATGCTCATCAACCTCGGCGAACAGGAAGGGTGGGTCACCGCGCACTGCTCGACGGTGCAGGTGGTCACGCCGTACGACAACGTCGTCACGATCATGCACGAAGGCGCCAGCGGCGGCGGCAAGAGCGAGATGCTCGAGCAGGTGCACCGCGAGCCCGACGGCCGACTGCTGCTCGGCCGAAATATTCTCAGCAACGAGCGGCGGCATCTCGAAATCCCGCGCGCGTGCGAGCTTCGCCCCGTGACCGACGATATGGCGATGTGCCATTCGTCGCTGCAAACAGCCAGCGGCGGAAAACTGTCGCTCGTCGACGCGGAGGACGCGTGGTTCGTCCGCGTGAATCACCTGACCGGCTACGGCATGGACCCGGCGCTGGAGAAGCTGACGTCGAAACCCTCGGAGCCGCTGGTTTTCCTGAGCATCGACGCCGTTCCGGGCAGCCGCGCGCTGCTGTGGGAGCACATCGAGGACGCGCCGGGAAAACCGTGTCCGAACCCGCGCGTGATCGTGCCGCGAAAGATCGTGCCCAACGTCGTCACCGAGCCGGTGACCGTCGACATCCGCAGCTTCGGCGTGCGCACGCCGCCCTGCACGCGCGAGACGCCGAGCTACGGCATCCTCGGCATCTTCCACGTGCTGCCGCCGGCGCTGGCGTGGCTCTGGCGGCTCGCGTCGCCGCGCGGGCATGCGAACCCGAGCATCGTCGATACCGCCGGCATGGGCAGCGAAGGCGTCGGCTCATATTGGCCCTTCGCGACCGGGCGGCGCGTCGACCAGGCGAATCTTTTATTGCGCCAGTTCGAGAACACGCGCAAGACGCGCTACATCCTCTGCCCGAACCAGCACGTCGGCGCGTGGGAATGCGGCTTCATGCCGCAATGGATCGCCCGCGAGTATCTCGCCCGCCGCGGCAACGCGAAGTTCAAGTCCGACCAGATCCAGGCGGCGCGCTGCCCGCTGCTCGGATATTCGATCTTCCAGTTGTCCGTGGAGGGGCGACAGATTCCGCGCTGGTTTTTGCAGGTCGAATCGCAGCCGGAGGTGGGTGTCGAAGCATACGACAAGGGCGCAGAGATTTTATATGGCTTCTTCCGCGACCAACTGAAAAAGTTCGCCGACCCGGATCTGTCGCCGCTTGGGAAGCAGATCATCGAGTGCTGTCTGAGCAACGGCAGCGCGGAGGAGTACGAGCGGTTGCTTCCTTCGGAGTAGTAGACCGCGAGATTTGTCATGCTGAGGTACTCCGAAGCATGTGCGTTCCTCGTCGTCAAACGCAGATCCTTCGCGAGTACGCTCAGGATGACACTAAGGCTAGAATTCGCACCATGAGCATCCCTGTCGGCATCGTCGGCGTTTCCGGTTACGGCGGGGGCGAAGCGCTTCGGCTGATCGCGTCGCATCCGACGTTCGAGTTGACGTACGTCGCCGGCGAATCATCGGCGGGACAAAAACTCGGCGAGCGCTTTCCGGGACTGAGCGGGAAGCTCGCGGACCTCATCATTCAGAAGTGGGACCCGACCGCGGCGAAGGTCGACGTGCTGTTCGCGTCGCTTCCTACTGGCGAATCGACGGAACCGCTTAGCCGCGTCGCCGCGTCCACGAAGATCGTCGACATCGGCGGCGATCATCGCTACGTCGAGGGTTGGACGTACGGGCTCGCCGACATCTGGCCGAATGAAATCCGCGGCAAGACGCGCATCGCCAATCCCGGCTGCTATCCCGCGGCGACGCTGACCGCGCTCGCCCCGCTGCTCGACGCGAAGCTGATCGAGCCGCACGGGGTTATCGTCGATGCCAAGACCGGCGTCAGCGGCGCCGGCCGCGGCGGCGGCGAGTCGAAATTCGGCTACGCGGAGGTGAACGAAGACCTCGCCGCGTACGGATTATTGAAACACACGCACATGCCGGAGATGAGCCAGACGATTTCAAAAATCGCCGGCACGACGGCGCAGGGGCTGGTCTTCACGCCGCACCTCGTGCCAATGACGCGCGGCATCCTCGCGACGATCTACGCGCGCGGGAAAGCGACCACCGAGCAATGCCTCGCCGCCGCCCGCAAGTTTTACCAAGACCGGCCGTTCGTTCGCGTGACGGAAAAACCACCGCACACGAAATGGGCGAGCGGTTCGAACCTCGCGTTCATCTCGTACGCGGCCGACCCGGAGCGGAATCTCGTGATCGCACTGGCCGCCATCGACAACCTCGGCAAAGGCGCCGCCGGGCAGGCGGTGCAGAACGCGAACCTCATCACCGATCAGCCGGAAACGGCGGGACTCGAGGGGCTGGCGCTCTGGCCGTGACTCGGCGAGTTGCGTCTAGCAGTCTGTCAACCCTGCCAAGTCGCGCGCAAACCGGTCGGAGGACCGGCCGGCTCTCCTTCGCGCAAGGGGAGCCGGCCCGTCCTCGGGCCGGTGGCGCCCGACCAAAGACGATTGACGCGCTACTAAAACGGCATCGCCTTGCCGCGGAGATGGAAGCGGAGCATCGCCAGCGCCATCTTGGCGGCGCGGTCGCGGATCATTTCGCGGTCGCCGGGGAAGGTGAAGGTGCGGGCGACGACGGCGGAGTCGGCGAAGCGGGCGTCGGCGCGCGCTTCGGGATCTTTTTGACTCGCGAGCGCGATGCAGACGGTGCCGACCGGCTTGGCGGCGGTCCCGCCGGTCGGGCCGGCGATGCCGGAGATCGCGAGGGAAAAATCGGATTTCGCGAGGCGGCGCGCGGCGCGAGCCATCGCGTCGACGACGGGTTCGGAGACGGCGCCGTGGACATTTAACAGGTTTTCGGAGACGCCGAGACGATCGCGCTTGGCGCTGTTGGAGTAGGTGACCCAGCCTTGCTGGAAATAGGCGCTCGATCCCGGGATGTCGGTGAGCATCTTCGCGAGCAGACCGCCGGTGCAGGATTCGGCGGTCGAGACGGTCTTCCGCGAAGGGGCAAGCGACGCGGCGACCACTTCGGCGAGGCTTTCGTTGTCGCGTCCGAAGATGAGGTCACCCAGCGCGGATTCACAGGCGGCGGTGGTGGCGTCGAGTTCTCGTTGCGCTTCGTCGAGCGACGAATAACGCGCGTTGATGCGGACGGAGACAATTCCGTGCGACACGGTGGTCCCCACAGACGGGTTTCGCTGGCGCATCATCATCGCGCCGAGCTTTTCGGCGATCCAGCTTTCGCCCATGCCGAAGGTGTGCAGCGTGCGCGAGAGGATGACGGCGCCGCCGGTGGATCGGGCGATATGCGGGAGGACATCCCGGGCGAACATCGCCTTCATTTCCTTCGGCACGCCCGGCATGACGAAAACGCGGCAGATGGTTTTCTGATCGCCGCCGACGAAAGTGGCGTCGATGCCGGCGGCGGTGCCGTTCGTGTTGTCGATCATCGTCGCGCCGCGCGGGATCATCGCCTGAATCTTGTTCGACTCCGGCATCGGTCGACCGACTTTGCGGAAGAACGCTTCGAGGCGGTGCAGCCACTGATCGTTCGGCTCGAGCGGCGCTTTCATGACAGCGGCGAGGGCCTGGCGGGTGAGATCGTCCTCGGTCGGACCGATGCCGCCGGAGATGATGAGGAAATCGCACCGCCCCACCGATTCCTCGATCGCCTGCTCGATGGCGCGCTGATCGTCCGGCACGATGAGATGGGCGGCGACGTCGCAGCCGACGGCGGCGAGCTGTTGGCTGATCCAGGCGGAGTTGGTGTCGACCGTCTGCCCGAGCGCGAGCTCGTCGCCGACGGAGAGGATGATCGATTTCATGGCTTGATGTGGAGTCTGTACTTGAGACTGTCGGTGGCGGAGATGACCACGGTGTGCACAGCCCGCTCACCGAAGACCTTGGGGCCGTCCTTCGTCAACCAAGACACTTTTGACGACGATGTATAAACTTCGATCGCGTCCGTCGCCAGCAAGGGGATCTGTTCGGTGAAGTTGCCGGGATGCTCGACGAGAACCTCAATTCTGCCTTCGGCGAACACGACAGATTTCTTGCCGCCGCTGCCGAGGGGGTAATTCGCCTGGGTGAAATCGTCGTTGAAACGCGCGGCGACGTCGCCGGCTTCGTAGACTTTTTCGGCGCCGTCGGCGCGCGTGCCCCAGGCGTGATCGTCGCTGCCGGTTTGTGACTGCAAAATAGTGCCTGCCTTCGGGCTCCAAATGACGCCAAGCCCGAGGCGCTGCTGGTCGGTGATGTGTTCACCAGAGTTAAACGCCGCATAATACGTCCGCCGGCGGACGAAGGTGAAGACGGCGTTCTTGCGCGTGTCCTTGAGCTGCTTGATGAAGTTGTCGCTCGCGAGATACGGCAGCTTGGCAACGGCGGCGTCGCGCTGGGCGTTGGTCGGATAAAACGTCTTGTGATCGCGGTGAAGAAAACTGTACGGGCTGACCGGCGAGCCGCGGGCGCCGGCGCTGAAGACGAGATCGGGGAACTTGCCCCAGTTCTTCGACAGCTCGGCGCGCTGCGTCTTCACCCACGCATCGCGCTCCTCGCGCGTGGTGGCGAAGGCGCGGGCGTTTTCGACGCGCTCGCCGAAGGGGCCGTCCTGGCGGTCCCAGTTTGGCTGGTTCTGGCGCGTCTGGACGCCGCGGTTGAAGACGAAGGTCGAGCCGTCCGGCTCGCGGAGCAGGTTGTAGCCGAGCCAGTCGTTCCAGGCCGCGTCCTGTTTCTCGAGCGTCGCGCCGATTGGCGTGTCGTGCCCGAAGTAGTGATAGGTCATCCGCGCGTTGCTGTGGTGTGTGTGAAGCGTGTAGCCGAAATCAGGCCCGTCGGCTTCGTAGAAGTAGCCGCAGGGGCTGCGGAAATCCTTGTCGGCTTGGAAAAACTTCTTCTCGAGCAGCGGCGGGATTTCCTTTTCGTCGGGAAAGAGATCGAGATACGCCGCCGCGCCGGCGAAGACGTTGGTGTACTGGTTGGTGAAGCGCGTGCCGTGCTTGTAGAGGTCCTCGTTCGTCAACACCACGAGGATCGCCTTGCGGTCCGCGTCGATGACGCGCTTGTGCAGCGCGGCATCGATCGGCGCCCGATCGCCGGCGCGCTTGAGGAGCGTCAGCGTCTGGCCCATGAACTTGGTGGCGAACGCCGTCGCGGGGAGGTTCCAACCCTGCGGCTTGTACTCGCTGAATCGGCCGTCAGGGTTCTGCATGTTGCACCAGAACGTGAGCATCGCCTCGAGGCGGTCGCGCACGTTCCGATCGCCGAAGTACGGATTCCACGGCCGGTCGGTGCAATAGAAGAAGGCGAGTGTCAGGTAGCTTTCCATCACGCGCGCGTTGTGCGGCCCCTGCTGGTTCTTATCGCGACCGCGCCAGACGGGAAGCGTCATGAATCCGCGCGTCGGACCGTTTTCCTCGACGGCGTTGGCGACGGTGTGGAAATGGTGCAGGTAGTACGGGAGATCGAGCTGGTCGTCGGTGAAGTCCGCGAGCTTGATCTTCGACCAGTCGACCGGCGCGACTTTTTCCCACGGCGCGGGCGCGGGCGCTGCGAAACCGGCAAGCGGGAGGCAGAGCGACGCGAGGATGACGAGGGTGCCCGCGAGAAGGTTTTTCATGCGATGTGGGCGCGAGTTATACCATCTTCGGCGGTCCGAGGATCGACTCGATGTTCGCGATCGCATGATTCAGTTTTTCGCGCTGCCCCACCGACAGCTCGTGACGCCCGTAGCGGATGCGATAAAAGACTTCCGTGGTCCGGCGGATCGAGTGGTACGCCTCGGACGGGAGGAACGACAGCGAATCGCTGAACTCCATGGGCGTAAGGTGCCGCGCGCGGATCATGCCGCGACGCTCGAGCAGGCGGACGAGGTCGTCATAGAAACCGAGCTGGCGGACGAGGCGCAGGCGCTCCTCGGCGGGCAGCGTGTCCAGGCCGATACGCTCGGCCCGGCGCCACATGCGATAGCGCTCCCAAACGAACCACCCGATTGCGCCGATCAGCGCGATCACCGCCAGCACGATCAGCACGCTGATCAGCTTGGACGAGATCGCCCAGTTCTCCGTCTTGAGCAGGTCCGGGATGTCGGCGATCTTCTGGCTGCTCGTGACGGCGGTGCTCGTCAGGCGGTTTTCGAGCGTGTTGACGAGGTTGTCGCGCGTGCCGCGGTCGTACGCGATGACGTTGTTCGCCCAACTGTGCTCGAGGAAGTCGAAGAAGTGCCGGACGCGCGTCATCATGCTGGTGGCGCGGATCGCGGTGTCGTCGCGCCCGCTCGTCGGGTCGAACGTGGCCCACTGCGCCGCCTCGGGCGAATCGCCGATGCGGCACTCGACCCACGCGTGCGCGTGATTCTGCTGCACCATGTAGAACCCGCCGATCGCGTTGTACTCATCGCACTTGAAGCCGATGACCATCCGCGCCGGCATGCCGAGGCTCTGGCACATCAGCGTCATCGCGCCGGCGAAGTACTCGCAGTGCCCGCGCTTCAATTCGTAGAGGAAGGCTACCATCGGGTCCTGGCCTTCGATGCGCTTAACGTCCGTGAGATCGAGCGTGTAGGTGAACGTGCTGCGCAGGTGCTTCTCGATGTTGAGCGCAATCTGCTGATCGAAGCGCGTCGGGACCGTGTACGGGCCTTGCGGCAGTTCCTGGTTGTTGCGCTGCATCTCGGCAAGCTTGGCGTCGATCTCGCGGCGGCGCAGCTCGACGAGCGAAACGCCGCCCGCGCCGACGCCGGAGACTTCAGGTCGGCGGGCGTAATCGGCGATCTGCTGGTCGATGTTCGATGACGGCCGGGTCGTCGCGACACGTCCGCCCGGTCCACCGCCCGCACCGCCGCCACCGCCGCCCCACCATCGGCGCGGCGGCAGCACCTGCGGCGGCGGCTCCTGGTATTTCAAGAAGCCGCGGCAGACGACTTCATACTCGAGCGGCTGAACGAGCGGCTCGAGGAGTTGGATGACTTCATCGACGGCCGAATATCGAATCGCCGCGCGGCGGGCCGGATGAACCGAGACCGGCCCGGGCAGCGCGAACAGGACGCTTGATCCGGTTGGCTCGAGATTTACCTTCAGCCGCCAGGAATCGCCGGTGAGGGTTTCATCGGTCAGGTTGACGTCGCGTTCGCGGTCACTGCTGCGATCGGAGCCGTGCGGGACGAGCCGCATCCACTGGTACGGCGTCCGCCCCCAACGGTTGTCGGCGTTGCCGTTGTAGTAGTCGAGCGTGAGCCCGCGCAGGAGCAATGATTGGCTGCCTTCGACCGGCTTGTCGTTGTGCCAGACGTAGACGCTGGCGACTTTCGCATAGTTCTGCGTGATCCGCGCGACCTGCTGGAACCCGACCTGCTCGCTGAAGCCGGTCAACGCGCGCGTCGGCTTGAATTGCAGCGGCCCCAGTAAGTTCGCCCCCGTGCCGCGCGGGAAAAAGAGGAAGACAAAG
>JAXDMN010000088.1:0-4150 GCA_034666045.1 Phycisphaerales bacterium
CGACCGGACACGACGAAAATCTTCGACCTCGAGACGCATTTCCGCGACACGATTCCCGACGTCGTTACGCTCGCGCAGCATTTCAAGAACAACGGCTACCACGCGCAGGGCTTCGGCAAGATCTATCACGGCTCGCTCAACGACGAACGCTCCTGGAGCGTTCCGCACACGTCGCCGAGCGGGGCGGCGTACGGCGATCCGCAAATCGCCAGGGACATCCAACGCCGCCGCGAGGAGCTGACGAAGAAGGGCATCACCGGCCGCGAGCTGAATCGTCGCATGAAGGGCCCGGCGTGGGAGGCGGCGGACGTCGAGGACGAAAAACTCCCCGACGGCAGCACCACCGCCGGCGCGATCAAGGCGCTCGGCGAGGTGAAAGACAAACCCTTCTTCCTCGCCGTCGGCTTTCTCAAGCCGCATCTTCCGTTCGTCGCGCCGAAGAAATATTTCGAACTCTATCCGCCGGCCGACCAGATCGAGCTGCCGGAGAACCGCACCGCGCCGCAGAACGCGCCGGAATTCGCGACGACGACCTTTGGCGAACTGCGAGGTTACGCCGGCATGCCCAAGGGCGACGAGCCGGTCTCCGATCAACAGGCCCGCGAGTTGATTCGCGCGTACCGCGCCTGCGTCAGCTTCACCGATGCGCAGATCGGCAAGGTGCTCGCCGAGCTCGATCGCTTGAAGCTGCGCGACAAAACGCTCGTGATTTTTTGGGGCGATCACGGCTGGCACCTGCTGGAACAGGGCCAGTGGTGCAAACACACGAACTTCGAAAACGCCACGCGCGCGCCGCTGATCCTCTCCATCCCGGGCCACAAGAACGCCGGCGCGAAAACCGACGCGTTCGTCGAATTCGTCGACATCTATCCCACGCTCTGCGACGCCGCCGGATTATCGAAACCGGACGGGCTCGAAGGCGTCAGCTTTCTCCCGCTGCTCGACGATCCGAAGCGACCGTGGAAGTCCGCCGCGTTCAGCCAGTATCCACGCGGGCAGAAGGCGATGGGCTACTCGATGCGCACGGATCGGTATCGCTACACCGAGTGGCAGGCGCGCGATGATTCAAAACAGGTGCTCGCGCGCGAGTTGTACGATCATCAGGCCGACCCGCGCGAGACGAAGAACGTCGCCGCCGAACCGAATCGCGCTCAGACGGTGAAGGAGTTGAGCGAGCAGTTACGTAGAGGGTGGCAAGGTGCGCTGCCGCCGTCAAAGTGAGACGCTGTCGTCGGCGATGAACATCCGCACGCCGTGCGCGCGGATCAAGTCGCACACGCCCCACAGGATGATCGTTGCTCCGAGCATTTCTCCGACTTCTTCCAGCAGCACCAGCGCTCGTGCGGCGGTGCCGTGTGCTTCAGCGAAGTTGCTGAGCGCTTCCACGCCCGCGGCCGCGGCGATGAAGAGCGCTACGCCGGCCGCGAGCTTCAGCACGATGCCGGGGCGTCCGCGCAGGTAGCGTCGCGCGCCGACTGCGAGCAGCGCGATTGCGGCGATAAAGAGCGGCGCGCAGATCAGCATCCAGAAGCCGGTCTCGTGAAAGATCGTGTGACGGCGGTTGCGCACGGTGTCGAGCCAGTAGCCGAAACGTTCGTGCAAGCTCGTCGTTTCGTCGAGCGAGAGGAAGAGGAACGCCGCGCCGCCGAGCATCATCGCCCACGCCGCCCGCGCGCCGCGGCGAAGACCTGACGTCGCGAACGCAATCAGCAGCGCGCCAATCAGCGCCAGTTGCGCCGCGGAGTACCAGCTTGGCAGGTTCGTTTCGCCGTTGAGATCGAAGAAGTTGACGAGCGGTTTTCCGATGACGTCGCGCAGGCGGCGCGAGAGGAAATAGAGCGCCCCCATCAGCAGGTCCAGGGCGAACATCACGCGCACGAGCGCCGGCATCGCGTGCCAGGGCGAGATTGCCCGGGGCTGCTGGTGCTCGACGGCGGCATGCCGCTCCGCCCGCGATTCGGCGAATTTCAGCGATTTTGCCGAGATGTCCCGCCTCGGCGGCGACGGCGCCTTCGCGGCCGATAATAACGGGGGTTCGGCGATGATGCGGTCATGCGTCTTCGTGCCCGGGCGGTTGGATAAGCCCATATCAACCATTGTCGGCACGCGCGAGGATTTGACTTAGCCGCCGCTCGCCGGATTTCGGCGACGTCGCCGCCGCCCGCGACGTGGCGCGATCTTGCCGCGCCGGCTTCCGGAGGTTCGCAAGGAGAGCGCGACCGATCTATAACGGCACGGCCCGATGACTGAACCCGATCATCTCGAGGATGCAACCATCCCGGACGAGTCGCTGCCCAGCGGCGGCCCGCCCGAGGGGGCGATGCGCGCGATCTTCCTGATCGTCCTGGCCGACCTGCTCGGCTTCAGCATCGTGATCCCGCTGTTGCCGTTATGGGCGCAGAAGTATCACATCAGCGCGTTCCAGGTTGGTCTGCTCTTTTCGGTTTACTCGGTCTGCCAGCTCATCGGCTCGCCGGTGCTCGGGATGATCAGCGACCGCGTCGGCCGCCGGCCGGTGCTGATCATTTCGCAGCTCGGGTCCGTCGCTGGATTCATCCTGCTCGGCGTCGCGATGACCGGGCATTGGGCGAGCCAGGAACTGGGGCTGGCGCTGATTTACCTGTCGCGCGTCATTGACGGACTCAGTGGCGGGAACATCTCCACCGCGCAGGCATACATCAGTGACGTCACCACCTCCGCGAACCGCGCCAAGGGCATGGGGATGATCGGCGCCGCGTTCGGCCTCGGCTTTTCCGTGGGTCCGGCAGTCGGTGGACTGCTTGGCACCATCCATCTCAGCCTGCCGGCGTACGCGGCGGCGCTGCTCTGTCTCGCGGCCGCGTATCAAACGTGGAAGTTCCTCCCGGAATCGCACCGTCATGTCCCCAGCGCCGAAGTCCAGGCGTTGCTCCATCCGAGCCGCTTCCTGCCGATCGTCCGCGACTCGACCGTTCTGCAGATGCTGCTGATCTACTTCTTCAGCATGATGGCATTCGTGATGATGGAGTCGACGTTCGCGTTCTTCATGCACGATTCGTTCGGTTACCAGACGCTCGGCGTCGGTCTGCTCTTCGCGCTGGCCGGCGTGACGATCGCGGTCGTCCAGGGGCGGCTCGTGGGGAAATGGAGCAAGCGCTTCGGCGAATGGCCGCTTGTCATCGCCGGGCCGGTACTGGTCGCGGCGGCGATGCTGCTGCTGGCGCTGGTGGGATACAAGCCGTTCCTGGCGCTGGTGATCGTCGCGTTGATCACGAACGCGACGGGTCGAAGCTTGCAGACGCCGACGCTGTCGGCGCTGATCTCACAATTCAGCGACGCGCGGCAGCAGGGGACCGTCTTCGGCTTGTTTTACATGCTGGGCGGCCTGTCGCGCGCGATCGGTCCGGCGATCGCCGGGGCGGTCTATGGCAAGCACCACATCGCGCCGTATCTCATCGCGAGCGCGATCACCGCGGCGGTGGCGATCTGGACGCTGGGGCTGCGCCGGGCGATCGCGCCGACCCCACGCGCGAGCGCGGCGGCGGAAGCGGTCTAAGGTCGTCCAAAGGGTTTATCCGCGCGGGGAATCCTCCCGCTCCGGCGCGGCCGCCGCGGGTAAGGCGCGAGTGCTCTCGGAAGGGCGCGGCAGCATCTTCTCGTCGTTCAGAATCTCCGCGACATACTCCTTGATCCGGTTATCGTTCAGCAACTGGCTCATCAGCACCCGGCGATAACCGGTCGCGCGCATCTGCTCCTTCAGCGAATCCGTTCGCTCCTGCCGGAGCTTCTCGTTCTGCGAATAGAGCGCCTCTTCGAGCGCTTCGTTCTCCAGCAGCAGTGCGTACATCGCGTCGGCCTTTTTGCTGCCGGCGCCGAACAGCCCGCCGAGGCCGGCGGCTTTCTTGCGGTATTCATCGACCTTGACGTTCATCTGCTCGGCCTTCGCCTTGAGCTGCTCGTTCTCGGCGCGGACGGTCGCGAGCTCCTGCTCGTAGAGATTCTTGAAGCCGCGCTGCGCGGTGAAGAGCTCCTGCTCCTTGCGCGCCATTGCCTTCACCGCGCTGCGGCGGCCAACGAGCCGGCCGAGGCGATAGCCGGCGATGATCAGGCAGACCGCCGCGACGCTGTAGAGCACGACTTCGAGCATCCCGCGGTCGAATCGCGGCATGCC
>JAXDMN010000089.1:0-8730 GCA_034666045.1 Phycisphaerales bacterium
GAGCGCGGCGCGGACGTCGCACACTTTTCCGAGCGGATGGTCCTTCGCCAGCTCGAACAGGTCAGCGCGGTTGAGGAGGACCGCGTTGCGATCTTTTCCGGTGATGAACAGGTCGATCGCGCCGTCACCGTCGATGTCCGCCGCGGTGATGCTCGCGTCGCTCTTCCATGGAAAGCTTTCGGCTTCGGCGTTCTTCACCGGAAGCGGCGCGGGATCGGCGAAGACGGAACCGGCGGGTTGCGAGGCGGGCGGTGCGACACCGCCAGCGGTAGATGAAACCGTTGTCTCCGCCTTCGGTCCCATCCGCGTGTACTTGAACTCGACCAGGCGCGCCTGGAGATGGTCCTTCAGCTTCTGAAACTCCGCGAGTTTTTGTTTCGCCTCGTCGATGCGCTTCAAGCGCTGCAGCGACTGGAACGCGCCGTAGTACGCGCTGCGCAGGTTCGGATCGATCGCGGACGCCTTCGCGTACCAGGCGAGCGCGTCCTCGTGCTTCCCCGCGCCTGCGAGGCATTGGCCGACGTAATAGGCGGCGTACGGATCGCGCGGATCGCGCTCGGCGACGAAGCGGAAATGCTCGAGCGCATCGGCCGGCTGCGCGCGGTTCAGTTGCAGCAGGCCCTTGATGTAGCGGGCCCGCAGATGATCCGGATTTTTCGCCAGCGCCTCGTCGATCAGCTTCAGCGCAGCTTCGGAATCGCCTTCCTGCTGGCGATTGAGCGTGGCGATGGCGAGGTTCACGCGCGCGTCGACGTCGTCGGGATAGTCCGTGACGATCTTCGCGAACGCCAGGGCGGCCGCGTTGAACTCGAAGCGGCCCATCTGCGCGACGCCGAGGTTCTCGGTGGCGATGCGCTCCTCCGGCGGCGGAGCGAGGAGCAGGACGGCGATGCAGAATAAAACGTTCACTCGAAAATGAGTTTACTTCGTTTGCTCGATCACCGTGAGCGCGTCGAGCTTCACATCAGCGGGCGCGAGTTTTTGCACCGCCCCGCCGGGCCAGACGATCTCGATGGAATCCGACTTCGCCGCGGGCCCCAGGCCGATCGTCACCGGCAGTTCCGACTGCGACAAGTAGCTGCGCGTCGGCATCACCTGCCGCGTCAGCGTCTGGTCGCCCAGTTTCAGCCGAATGACCGCGCCGATCGCGTCGCGATTCGCACGCTTGCCAATCAATTTCAGGCGCACGAAATGATTCGACAGTTTTTGGTCATTCCGCAGCAGCAGCGGCGGACCGGCGATCTGGGTGAGGACGACATCCTGGTCGCCGTCGCCGTCGATGTCCGCGAAGGCCGACCCGCGCCCGACGATTTTCTTGAACAGTTCCGATCCCGCCTTCGTCGGCGGGACCGGCACGAAGCCGGCGTCGATTTTTCCGCCGTTCCAGAAAAGCTGCGCGGGTTGCGCGTACTGCTGGCTCGCCTGCACCTTGTTAATTTCCTCCTCGAGGTGGCCGTTGGCGGTGAGAAGGTCCTCCCAGCCGTCGAGGTCGTAGTCGAAAAAGAACAGCCCGAATTTCAGCAGCAGCCGCGACGCCGGGCCGACGCCTTCCGGGATCGCATCGTCGGTGAAGAGCATGCCCCCGCCTTCACCGCCCCCGCCTTCGCCGCCGCGCGAGACGTAGAAGGCGATCATCTCGTTGGCGAAATTTCCGATGCCGATCGCGAGCGAGCCGTCGTTGCGATGGCGGGCCGTGTCGATCCCCATCGCGCCGCGCGTGTTGCCGTAGCTGTCAAAAGCGATGCCGACTTCGGCGCCGATTTCCTTGAACGTGTCGCCACCAGAGTTGTGGAAAACGAAATTCTGCACCGTGTCGTTGGCGACGACGAGGTCAACGAAGCCGTCGGCGTCGAGGTCGACCGGCGCGACGCCGAGCGATTTGCCGGCCGGGACATTTAATGCGCTGTTGCTGTTGTTCATCTGCACGCCGGCGGCCGCGGAGACGTCGGAAAACTTTCCGCCGCCGTCGTTGTGATAGAGCCGGGAAAACGCCCCGCGAAAATTCGTCGGCGGACCATACGCGCGGCCGATGCCGGTGAGCGAATAGCCGACCTCGCGATCGATCTCCGGCGACCAGCGGATGTAGTTGCAGACGAAGAGATCGAGTTTTCCGTCGTTGTCGTAGTCGATGAACGCGGCGGAGGTGCCCCAGTCCTCTTTCGCGCCGCCGACGCCGGCTTTTTCGGTGACGTCTTCAAACTTTCCGCCGCCGAGGTTGCGGAACAGAGAATAGCCGCCGACGCCGGTGGCGAAGAGGTCGACGCGGCCGTCGTTGTCGAAATCGCCGCAGGCGACACCCATGCCGTAGAAGCTTTTCTTCTCTAAGCCCGAACCCATTGTAACGTCGGCGAATTTTCCACCGCCGTCATTGAGATAAAGCACGAGCGTCGGCGGCGGCGTCTTGCCGGCGGGTGTTTTGTTCGGCCAATAGGTGCCGTTGACAAATAAGAGATCCTGATCGCCGTCACCGTCGGCGTCGAAGAAGGCGACGCCGCCGCCCATCGTCTCCGGGAGCAGCTTGTCGCCATACGCGCCGTTGTTGTGGACGAACGCGATGCCGGACGCCTGCGTGATGTCGGTGAAGCGCGCGTCCGGGATTTTTTCTTCCGGCCGAAGCGGAACCGTCGGCGCGACGACCGCCGTCTGCCGCACCGGCGGCGGCGGCGGCTTGCGATGCGCGACGTACCACGCGACGCCCAGGCCGAGCAGCGCGATCGCCAGCCCCAGCAGCGAGAACTAGATCGCGCGGCCGATGACGCGATCGTCGGAGCTCACCCACTCCTCGTCCGGGGTCGGCGTGGTCGTCGGAATTTTTTCGTCGACCTGGCTCATCGAGGATTGATGTCCGCGGTTTTATCCGGCTGCACCGGCGTGTTCGACGTCGGCGGCGGCAACTCGAATGCGCCGGCGCGCTGGAGCGGATAAATGACCACTGCCTGCGCCGCATGGTCCGCCGCCGGATCGCGACGACGAGCAATGGCGATGGCGCGGTCGCGGGCGTTGTCATCCGGGCGGAAACGCTCGTGCAGCTTGCGATGGGCCGCCGATTGCGCGGCGTCGCCGAGCTCGGCATAGATCAGGCCGAGGTTGTAATGCGCGGCGGCGTTTTCCGAATCGAGCGACAGCGTCTTCTCGAAGCGCTCCCGCGCGGCCAGCAGAAACTTATCGCGCTCCGCCTTGCGCGCTTCGCCGCGCTCGAGCTTGGCGCGCTCGAACAGCGTCTGCCCCAGCTCGTTGATCACTTCATAGTCCTTGGAAAAATCGAAGCCGCGCTGCTGAATTTCCGGATAGGTGTCTTCCAGCACGCTGCGCAGGTCGGCGATCGCCTGGTCGAGGAAACCGTTCTGCTTGTTGACCAGGCCATTCAGCCACGCGACCGTCCAGCGCGGCGCGGGCGGATCGAATTTCACCGCGCGATCGAGGGCAGCGACCGCGTCGTTCAAGCGGCCTTCCTTCACGAAGACGCGGGCGAGGTTGAGAGGCCCGTCCGATTTGCCAAGCTTTTCCACTTGCTCGAACGCCGCCGTCGCCTGCACGAGCTCGCCCTTTTCCGAGCCCTTGTCGCCCTTGTTGAACAGGCCGATGCCGTAATCGTTCCAGCGCTGCCATTCCGGGATCGCGGACTTTTCGTTGGCGATGGTCTCGTTCGCCGCGCCTTCGATGGGGAATGTGACGCGATCGGTGGCGAGGGTGGTGATCGGGAGGTCGTTGGAAAAATCCTTGCCGAAGACGTGCTGCATGTAGGTCGTGTCGAACTTTCGATATTGCAGCTTCACGTCGACCGTCAGCGGCGTCTTCTGATCGGGCGGGACGCGCAGGGAGTAGTGGACGACTTGAGCGGCGCCCGGGGGGATCTGGTTGTTGTAGAGCGGGGTGAAGATGTCCTGCGGGTTGCGACGGTCGATGCGATTGCCGTCGCGGTCGAGCATGTAGACGTTGACGAAATGAGACCAGGGGTCGACTCCGTTTTTTGGTCCGAGACCTCCGCTGCGACCGACGATGTTCTCGGCGGAAGAACTACCCACTGAAGTGGGGAGTCCAGTGGGTAGTCCGCTGGACGCTTTCACATCGAGCCAGACTTCGTTCGAGTCCGCGGTTCCCTGCGTGAAGGGATGTCCGAGTTTGACCGTGCGGATGACGACTTCGAACAGGTATGACTGACCCGGTTTGAGCGTCGGAATCTGCGGGCGCAGCGGCGCGATCAGCTTGCCGTCGATCGTGCCACCCTCTTTCACGCCGAAGAGGTCGACACGCATCGTCCCCTTTAGAAAATCCTGGTGCGCCTTCACGACGTCCGGGTACTTGTTGATGTGCGCCAGCCCCGTGTTCGCCCCCGGGAAGAGGTGGTTGTGCACCTTCAAAATATTCGGCGTCGCCGGATCGAAATATTTTGCGCCGAAATCATCCGACGCGACGGTCGGCATGTGGCAGCCGTTGCAGTTCTGCTCCGCCTTCGGCGGATAGTAAAAGCTCCGCGCGTTGTGGCCGCTTACGCCGCTGAGGAGGAAGGTGTCGTAGTGGTTCTGCCCGCGGAGGAAATCCTTGTAGCCGTTCAATTCCTTCGGGATCGAGACCTTGTGGCACGTCGAGCAGAACTCCGCCGACTTATGCAGCGGTTTCAAGAACGTCTTCTTGTGGAACTCCGGCTTGGCCTTGACGAGCTGGTTGTTGATGTATTGCAGGACGACGTTCTTGCTCTTGGCGAACGGGTAGTGGATCGGCTCGTCGATCGTGAAATCGGCGTTGCCGCGCGTCGAGTTGACGTGGGTGATCGCGTGGCAGGTGGTGCAGGTGATGCCGGCCTGCGCGGTCGGGTGATTGACGTCGTCAAACTTCGGATCGTCGAACGCGCCGCTGAAGAAGGGGACGACGTCGTGGCATCCCGCGCACCAGCGCGAGGCCTTCACGTTGCCGTCGCGCTCGAGCGCGACCTTACGCGTCTCGCGCACGCTGAAGAGGTACGGCTTGTTGTTGAACGAGCTGAAATGGTGCGCGCTGTGAAACCAACCTTTGTAGTTGTCCTGGTGACACTTGAGGCAGTACGCGTCCATCATCAGCGTGTCGGCCGGGATGAAATTGCCGCTCGCCGTGCGCGCCAGTGACGGCTCGAAGTACTGCGTGCCTTCCTTCGGTCCGATCTGCCCGGCCCATTGCCGCGGGTCCTGGAAATTGAAGAACGCCATCGCTGCGACGAGCACCGCCGTCACCGCGCCCCAGCGCAGGCCAACCTTCCACTTGATGCGCGGCCCGGCGAGGCGGTGGATGATGTAGAGCCACGCCGCCGCGATCGGGGTGATCACGTGCGCCCAGTAGATCGCGTTGCGGACGTTGGGACTCTTGATGTCGATCTTGAACCGGACGAGATCGAGCCGCGTCAACGCAATGCCGCTGAAGAGCAGGATCAGCGCGACCGCGAACAATGCATACCCGACGCGCACCGCGCGCTTGTTCGGCCGGTTGTATGCGTTGCGGATGTGCGCGACGCCGAAAATGATGACCGGCAGCACCAGCAAAAGTCCCAGCACCAGGTGGGCCAGGAACATGTACTGGTAAAAATAGTTCTGGTACGAGAGCCCGCGCAGCCACTCGGCGAAGGTGATCGTGACGAGGTAAATCGAGTTCGCCGCGAGCAGCGCGACCAGGGCGAAGATGACGGCGAGCAGCACGCGCAGCCGCGGGCCGACGGCGCGGACGTATTTCTTCCGCTGCGGGGGCGATTGGGGCGTGGACGTAGATTTCACTTCAGACGTCATCGATCCATCGTGGCATGGGCGCCTCGCCCATGCAGCTCGCCGCGCCAGCGGCAGAGTGAAGAGGCGGCTGGCCGCCGCGAATGCACGGGCGGGGCGCCCGTGCCACGTGAAGAGCTTACCGGGTCGCGACCTTCGTCGCGCCCGCGTCCATCGCCGCGTGCTGGCCCGCCGGCAGCGGCATCGTGAGATGCCCGACGAACATGATTCGCTCGTAGCCGACGAGGTACAGGTGCAGGTTGTCCTTCGCGTCGCGCCAAGCGAAGACGCGGTCGATGCCCGCCTTGTGGTTGTCGACGTGCTTGCCGGCCGCGTCGAGCAGCAGCAGGTAATTGTTCGCCGGGTGCTGGAATTCGGCGAGCCGCTCCGGCGCGTCGGCGTAAATCTCCGGCGTGCCGATGCCAAACGTCACCTTCAGAACGTCCTTCTCCGTCTTGGGCGGCTCGCTGCGCGCGGGCAGCTTCGCCAGCTCAGACGACGCCAGCACCAGCCGATTGCCATTCTCGAATTTGATCTCGATCTCTTCCAGGTCCGTGTTCGCCGACGCGCTCTTCGCGTCGCGCAGTTCCGCCGTCGCCGGCTTGGCCAGCCAGGTCAGATCGAACTTGACCGGATCGGCGTTGATGTAGAACCCGGGCTCGCTGAACTTTGCGGTCGTCACCGGCTGATTCGCCGGCGCGACCCAATCGGCGTACGTCTTCGCCTGCGGCGCGACGATCAATTTCAATTTCCGCGTCTGCTCGGGCAGCGCTTCGATCGCCTTGTCGAGGTTCGTGTCGATCTTCGCCAGCGCGACTTCGTTCTTCACCGACCGCAGCGCATCCATCGCGACCGGCAGCCCATTCAGTTCCGGATAATCCGCGTGCGGGCGGACGTTTGGATCCTTGCCTGTGTTCACCTCGTCGAAGAGGCGCTCGTATTCATCCTTCGGGAACTCGAACCACGCGTGGCACGTCGTCACCCAGTTGCCTTGCTCGTCTTTCTTATCGAGACCGATTTCCCACAACCCTTTCTTCAGGCAATTGTTCGCGATCCACGCGCTGCCGAAACCGGGCATGTCATAGCGCGTCTGGTTGCGATTGAGCTCGCGCTGGATCAGCGCGATCTTCGTCAGCTCGCCGTTGCCCTCGGCGAGCTTCGGCACGCGCGGCAGGAACGGGCGGAAATCGACGGCCTTCACGGGCGGCACGTCGGCGGTCGCGGGAAACTCGATGTCGAATGCGCCGTCATCACGGCGAACGAGCCGCAGCGTCGTCACGTCCTGCCGCAGCGGTTTCTGAAATTTGCCGACGCGGTCCTTGTATCCCTCCGGAATGTCCGGCTTGAGCGCGACCTCAAATGATCGCGGCGACTCCGCCGCCGGCGGCTTCGTGCTGTCGGCCGACCCGCATCCGGACAGCGCGACGACGACGAGCGTCGCCGACACGCCCAACATCAGCGCGAGCCCACACCTGCTGAATTTTGCGACCTGATTTTTCATTGCCCATCCCGCGAGAAGCGAATTGATTAGGATTCCTGAAGAATTCACTGTACCACACGCCCGGCGCGGGTCAAAAGCAATCGGCCGCGTACGATGGCTAAATCGGAGTTCCTGCATGCATGTGAATCCAGCGTCGGGCAGATGGGGAATGGCCGCGGGAACAGCGGCGGCGGTGATTTGCATTACGGTTTCGGCGTATGCCGCGCCGGCGACCGCCCCGCCCGCCGCACCGTCCCCCGCGCCGGCGCAACCCGCACAATCACCGTCTTCGCCCACCGCCGCGATGCCGGCCACATCGCCGGCGACGCGACTCACCCTCGGGACGGGCGGCAGCGGGCCGGCCTTCGAGCGCGGTCGCGCCGCGCTGCGCGCGAAGGACATTGAAGGCGCCGTCGCCGCGTTTCACGACGCCATCGCCGCCGATCCGTCCGCCACCGCGCCGCGTCACATCCTCGGCGAACTCGCCCTCGCCAACGCGCGCTGGGACGACGCCATCAAGCTCTACGACGCGATCCTCAAGCTTCAGCCGGACGACGCCGACGCCCACTTTCGCCGCGCCATCGCGCTCACGCGTCGCGGCGACGTCGGCGACGCGATCGCGGCGCACACCGAAGCGATGCGACTCCGCCCGGACTTCCCGGCCGCGCGAAAAGAGTTCGGGCAACTGCTGCTCAACAACGGCCGGCTCATGGAAGCGTCACAGCTCTACAGCGAAGCGGTGCGCCTTCATCCCGACGACGCGAATGCGCACAACGATTACGGCGTCGTCCTCGTGCAGCTCGGCGACGTCGCCAACGCCAGCGCCAACTTCGCCAAAGCCGTCGCGCTCAATCCGCAACACGTCGACGCCCACTACAACCTCGGCATGACGCTGATCGATCAGTGGCGTCTGGACGAGGCGATCAAGCAGTTCCAGGCGGTGCTGGCGATGAACCCACAGTACATGGACGCGACCTTCGCCCTCGGGCGCGCGCTCGCGCGGCAAGGAAAATATGACGACGCTATCGCTGCGTTCCGCAAAGTGATCGAAGCGCGTCCGAACTTCGCCGACGCGCAGTATGAAGCCGCCGCGGCCCTTTATCGACAGGGCAAGACGAAGGAAGCGGTCCCGCGTCTCACCGAGGCGCTGCGCCATTATCCCGCGCACGCCGATGCACATTACCTGCTCGGCATGATCATGATGCAGCGCGGCAACTACGCGCTGGCGATCCCGCAGTTCCGCGCCGTCGTCAAGGAGCGCGCCACCGACGCGGAGGGCCATTTCCAGCTCGCCTACTGCCTGAAGCGCACCGGCAAAGTCGACGAGGCGATCGCCGGATATCGGCAGGCGCTGCGTTTGCGTCCCGACTGGACGGACGCGATGAACAACCTCGCCTGGCTGCTGGCGACGCACCCGGACGACAAGATCCGCAACGGCGCCGAAGCCTTACGGCTATCGACCACGTCGTACAACGCGACGCGCCGCCGGGTTCCGCTCGCGCTCGACACCCTCGCCGCCGC
>JAXDMN010000090.1:0-10715 GCA_034666045.1 Phycisphaerales bacterium
CTCCATCGCGCGCTGGCGGCCCTGCTCGTAGTATTCGGTCGCCTGTTCGCGAAGCTGGTCGTACTGCTGGGTCGCCTGGTCGCGGACCTGGCGGCCGACGTCGCGCAGGTTTTCGGTGACCTGGGCCGCCGAATCCTTCAGGTTCCCGGCCGCGCCCTGATTGCCTGATTGACCTTCCACTTGATTCTCCATTCGAGACATGTTGAGGCTCCTTTCACACGAATGATTCATCGAGAAGCGCACCCGCACCCGTCGCGCAGGCCCGCGCCACCTTCAAACAGCCTATATGCAACCAGCGGGCCGAGCAGCGTACAAAAGTGCTGAGGTTTTCTATAAACCACTTTGTTGACGTAGATTTCGCACTTCATTCGCCTAGCTGCGAGAGGTTGCGATTATCCCGCGGCATGAACTGGAACGAGCGCAGCGTGTCGCGTCCGCGGAAAATTGTCACCTCGGAACGCACCGGGTCATGGCGGACTGACGGGTCTTTAATCGGCGCGTTGTCATCCGGGCGGAAACTGCGGATCGAATAGGTGTAGCCGTTATCCTTCACGTAATCCCGCAGACGTCGCAGCGCACTCGCCTCCGCCTCGGCGGTGGGGGCGTTCTGCACGTCCGAAACCATCCGCCCGAGCGCATCGCCCTGCGGCGTTTCGATGACGACCGTTGACCCCGGGCGATCCATCGTCTGCGGCGCGCCGCGCGGCCCCGTGGACTTCGCCTGACACCCGACCATGAGCCCAATAAACAACATGCTGTTGATCCATTTCATGCCCCCGATCTTAATCCCAGCAACCCCAGCGGCGGGACGGACAATCTCCGGTTACAACTCCCCACCAGCGGGGCCAAGCCCCGGGGCTTCAGCCCCAAGTCTTCCCCCGCACGTGCAAAACAAGAAATGCCCCAAACCAAGCACCAAATCCAATCCCTCCTCACCAGCGCCAACACCCATCCGCGCCACCGCTTCGGCCAAAACTTCATGATCGACCAGAACCTCGTTCGCGTCATCGCCGACGCGGCGGGGCTGGCGGCGGGGGACGTGGTCATCGAAGTGGGGCCAGGGACCGGGACGCTGACGGAAGAGCTGCTCTCCCGCGGCGTCGAAGTCGTCGCGGTGGAGATCGACCGCGACCTGGCGAAGCTGCTGCGCGAGCGCTTCGGGAACGAGCCGCGCTTTCGGCTCATCGAAGGAGATGCGCTGTCGTCGAAGCACGCGCTGAACGAAGAACTTGTCAGCGTCTTAGCCGCGCCGCCACGCGCCGCGCGTCCCCGCAAGCTCGTCGCGAACCTCCCCTACAACATCGCTTCACCCCTGATCATCGAGCTGCTCATCCTCGGGATCGACCAACTCGTCTTCACCGTTCAGAAGGAAGTCGCCGACCGCCTCCGCGCCGCGGCCGGATCGGAGGCGTATGGGCCGCTGTCGGTGATGGCGCAGTTGCTCGCGCGCGTCGAGCTGCTTCGCACGCTTCCGCCGCAGGCGTTCTGGCCGCCGCCGAAGATCGAATCGGCGCTCGTTCGCATGACGCGCGATGACCGCAGCGCCGGGCAGGCCGCCGCGTTCGGGCGATTCATGCAGAAGCTCTTTTCATTTCGCCGCAAGACGCTGCGCAAGGCGCTGTCGCAGGCCGGCCACGACGCCGACGCCGCCATCGCCGCTACGCAACTCGATCCGCAGGCCCGTCCGGAGGTGCTGTCGGTCCCGCAGCTTCAGGCGCTGTTTTCGGCGGTGACGAAACAAGCCGATCCAGCGTCAGCGCCGCCGGCAGAATGATCCCCGCCATCAGCAGCGCGATCGCCTCGCACATGTAGAGCCGCTCGGACAGCTTGTGCAGCCGCTGAAACTCTCCGCTGGTCGATTGCCCCTGCAAGCGCAGGCGTTCGAGTGGCGGGCGGATTTTCACCGCGGAGACCATCAACCCGACCGCCGCAACGACGAAGAAGAGAAAGATGACGCTGATGCTCGTCCGCCCCGGCGCAGCGAATCGCCACAGCGCCGCCGACAGCAGCGCTATCCCCGCCACGACGAACTGGTAGCGCTCGAACACCGCGAACATCCGCGGCGCCGCGATCATCGCGGTCTGCCGGTCGGTCATGAACAGCGCGCTGACGAACACGAACAGCGCGATCATCCCGCCGAACCACAACCCCCACGCAATCAACGTCAACATCGCCCAGCCGTATCGCATGGTCGTGAGTGTAAGCGCGCCGCGCCCGGCGATGAAATGATTCGCCGCGCTGGCCGGGTCATTCGTGCCCCCGCCCGGCAAAAGCAGGTTTCCCCCGGCGAACGGGGCATGATTTGGTTATACTCGCCGCCTCACAGGTTCTGCACCTCGAAGGAGACTAACATGTCCCGCCGCTCACTGCTGGCCATCATGTCGATCGTGTTCGCGACGGTTGCGCTTCCCGCTGTCGTCGCGCGGGCCGCGGATGCGGACGGGTTCGAGGATCATTTCGACGTCAAGCCGCAGGACTTCGCTTCGACGGGTCGCAACGACTTCTTCATCCTCGAGCCCGGGTATCAGCTCATTCTCGAAGGCACGGACAACGGCAAGCCCGCACGGCTGGTCATCACGGTGCTGAACGAGACGCGCAAAGTGGATGGCGTCGAGACGCGCATCGTCGAAGAGCGCGAAACGCTCGACGGCAAGCCGATCGAGGTGTCGCGGAACTTCTTTGCGATCGACAAGAACACGAAGGACGTCTACTACTTCGGCGAAGAGGTCGATGAGTACAAGGACGGCAAAATCGCCGGCCATCCCGGCGCGTGGCAGAGCGGAAAGAAGGGCGCGCACTACGGTCTGATGATGCCTGGCGCGCAGCGCATCGGCGCGAAGTTTTACCAGGAGATCGCCCCCAAGGTCGCGATGGACCGCAGCGAGATCGTCAGCAACAGCGAGCAAGTCACCGCGCCCGCCGGCGAATTCAAGGACTGCCTGAAGACGAAAGAAACCACGCCGCTCGAGCCGGACGACACGGAGTACAAGCTTTACGCGAAGGGCGTCGGGCTGATCGTCGACGCGGGGCTCAAGCTGGTGAAGCACGGCGAGAACATCGAGCCGCGCGCGGCCGCAAAGCCGCAGCAGCCCGCGCAGCAAGCCGCGGCGAAGAGCCCGGGCAAAACGCACACGCCCGACGATGCGAACGTGGTCGTGCCGGTTCCGGTCGCGCGCGAGGCGCTCGATCTGGTCGGCGCCGACCCGGCCGCCGAGGCGATCTGGTACGAGGCGATCAACGATCCCGCCGTCAGCGCGCACGACCGCCAGGACCTGATCGAAGACCTGAACGAGAACGGCTTTCCTGATCCGAAACACGTCACGCCGGACGATCTCCCGCTGGTCGTCAGCCGCCTAGAGCTCATCGAGCAACTCGCTCCGGACGCGATGGACGACGTCAACGCCGACGCCTTCGCCGAGGCGTACAAAGACCTGAACAACATGCTGAAGCGGCTGACGGCGAATTAGCGCGGGGCGCGCGCGTGCGAGAGCGGGGAGTTGTCATCCTGAGGTAACCCGAAGGATCTGGCATCGATCGACGGACAACGCAGATCCTTCGGAGTACCTCAGGATGACAATGCTCGCGCTCTAGCTGACTCGTCATGGTCGTCGTCGCCGCCGCCCGGGCCGCGCGGAGAAATCGAATTGATGCATCGCACCAAAACCGCTGTCCTGCTGCATGAGCGAGATGATCGCTTCGACGCCGACGGCTATCTGCTGCGCTTGCTGATCGACGAGTGGCGCGCCGCCGGCCTCGCGATCGAGATCGTGCGCGGCACAAAGACATTCGTCCCCGCGGACGTAATCATCCCGCACCTCGACCTGACCGTCCTGCCGCCGGATTATCACGCCTTCCTCGGCCGCTACCCGGTCGCGATGAATCGCCGGCTCATCGACATTTCCAAAGCGACGATCAGCGCCAACCTGCTGTCGAAAAGCGACGCGTACGCGGGCGAGGTGATCGTCAAGACGAACTGCAACTACGGCGGCCTGCCGGAAAGCCGCCTGAAGCCGCGCGCAGCCGCGCGCTCGCTGTCGCGGCGGATCGTGAACAAGGGGCTGTCGATGCTGCGCGGCAAACGCGCCGCAGAAAGCGCCGCCTGGCGGGCCGTCGAATCGATCAAGTCGGGCGACTATCCCGTCTTCCCGTCGCTCGCCGCCGTCCCGAGCGGCGTGTTCGACAACAAGAACCTCGTCGTCGAAAAATTCCTCCCCGAGCTCTCCGGCGGCGGCGATTACTGCCTGCGCTACTGCTACTTCTTCGGCGACCGCCAGATCAACTTTCTCCTGCGCTCCAGCGCGCGCGTGATCAAGGGCTCGAACGCGGTGAGCTGCGACGAAACCGCCGCGCCGCCGGAGCTCGATGAAATCCGCCGCCGGCTCGGCCTCGATTACGGCAAGCTCGATTACGTGATTCGCGACGGAAAAGTCGTCCTCTTCGACGTGAATCGCACGCCCGCTTCCGCGGCGCTGGAGCGATACCAGTTGACGAGCAGAGTCGTCGCGCATCTGGCCGATGGGATCGGCCCGCTGCTCGAAGCGCGTCCCGTCGCGTCCGCTCTTTAGGGGAACAATCCCTTGAGCCGCAGCGCTTCCGCGACGCGGCTGATCGCGATCGTGTAGGCGGCGGTGCGGTAATCGCAATCCGCTTCATCCGCCTTGGCGTTCACTTCGTCGAACGCCTTTTCCATGATGCGCTGAAGCTCGTCCTGCACGCGCTTCATGTCCCAGAAATAATTATCCAGGCCCTGGACCCATTCGAAGTAGCTGACCGTGACGCCGCCGGCGTTGGCGAGGATGTCCGGGAGGATGGTGACGCCGTTCTCGCGAAGCAGCTCATCCGCGACGGGGGTGGTGGGGCCATTGGCGCCTTCGACGATCGTGCGCGCCTGGATGCGCGGCGCGACCGATTCAGTAATCGTGTTTTCCATCGCGGCCGGGATCAGCACGTCGCACTGGCAGGTGAGCAGTTCGTCGTTGGTGATCGAGTCGGCCTCGGGGAAGCCGACGAGCGTGCCGTGCTCACGGTAGTGTCGGGCGGCCGCTTCGACATCGAGCCCGCCGTCATCGTAGACCGCGCTGGACTTCTCGCCGATGCCGACCACGACCGCACCGCGCTCGGCCAGCAGCCGGGCGGTGTGATAGCCGACGTTGCCGAAGCCCTGGACGGCGACCTTCACGTCGGCGAGCGTCTTGTGCTGCGTCGCGAGGAATTTGCGGAGGATGTTCATCACGCCGCGACCCGTCGCCTCCTCGCGCCCGACAGAGCCGAACAGCGCGACCGGTTTGCCGGTCACGACGCCGAGCGCCTGGTGACCAACCATCATCGAGTACGTGTCGAGCACCCAGGCCATGACCTGCGCATCAGTCCCCGCGTCCGGCGCCGGGATGTCCTCATTCGGCCCGATGATGGGCATGATCTCGGCGGTGTAGCGGCGGGTGAGCCGCTCCTTCTCGCCCATCGAAAGCTTCTTCGGATCGCACACGACGCCGCCCTTGGCGCCGCCGTACGGAAGATCGACCAGCGCGTTCTTCCACGTCTGCAGCATCGCCAGCGCCATCACCTCATCCTGCGTGACGGCGATGTCGTACCGGATGCCGCCCTTGAAGGGCCCGCGCGCATTGTTGTGCTGCGCGCGGTAGCCGGTGAAGACCTGGATCCCTCCATCGTCCATCTTGATCGGGCAGGAGACGGTGAGCACCCGCTTCGGCGACGAAAGCGTCTGCCGCCAGAGCGGATCGAGATTCATCGACTGGTAGACGCGATCGAAGTAGAGATGCGCGTTTTGCCAGAACTTGGAGTGCTTCTCGGAAGTCGGGGCGAGACGGTCAGTCTGGGCAGCGGTCATATTCTATTTTATCGGCCTGCCGCCTAAAGGAAATGAACCACGAAGCCACGAAGAGCACGAAGCGGTTCTTTTCCGCTCAAATCGCTCACGCGCGAGCACGCAGAAAATTATCGAAGATTTCGAGCGACGCTTCGTGCTCTTCGTGGCTTCGTGGTTAATCCTGTCCTACCGACTTTGCCGCCTGATGGTCATATCGAAGTTCTTGACCATCGACTTGTACATGGTCCAGACGACCAGCGCATACGCCCCGGTCGCGATCCAGGAGAAGATCAGGACGATGGCGCGGCCGTTGCCGGCGGAACCGCCCGGGTCGAAGAGGGTGCCGCCGTAGCGCTCCGGGTCGATCAGGATCGTCAGCACGGTGAACGGGCTGAAGGCGCCGACGACGAGGCTCGGTTCGCCGGCGCGCAGGCCCTCGAGGGCGCCGTAGCCGCACCACCCGAGCGCGCCGCAGATGCCGAGCACGATGCCGACGCTGCTCATGACCGCGCGCACCGTCGTGCGGCAGCGCAGCGACATCTGCATCCCGAGGATGCTCGCGAATGCCGCCACGATCACCAGCATCCCGGGCAGAATCAGCACCGCTTCGGGAAAGACGATCCACTGGAACGCCGGGTCGTGCGTCGTCGAGTAACGCACCATGTCGTAGATGATGAAGATCGCCGCGCTGGCGATCGGGACGGCGACCAGCGGCAGCACGTAACTGACCAGCCCGCGCAGCTTGCCCCAGATGTAGTAGCGGCTGGTGATCGGCGTGGTCAGCAGCAGGTCGAGCGAGCCGTCTTCCTTCTCGCGCGTGACGGTGGAAGCGGCGGCGTTGGTGACGATGAGCAGGATCACCGCGAACTCGACGATCACCGCGCCGAGCAGAAAGCTGCGCGTGTCCGCGGCGGCGAGACGGCGCGGGACATCGACCAGGCTGATCGCGTTCAGCGTCATGCTCGGGCCCGGGATCTTCTGCGCCACCTTGAAACGCCCGCTGAGCGCGTTCACGCCGGCCGGCTGGTCGTTCAGCTTGATCGACGTGTTGCGCGTCAGCCGATAGGTCTGCGCCTTTTCGCCGTCGATGATCGAGATGTAGCCGGTGGCCGGGTTGTAGCTGGTCGGATTGATGTATTCGCCGGTGAGATTCTCGCGCGAGAAGAGGAAGACCAGGACGAGCGCGCCGACCATGCCAGCGGCGATGAAGCCGTAGCGCAGCAGCGACGCCTTGGCGGCGGACGCCTTGGTCTTCGCCTCGCGCCAGGCGATCGGGTTCTGCCAGACGACGCGCGGCTTGCGCGTCAGATCGCCCGAGCTGATCTTGAGTTTCTGGAGGATCCACGTCTTGATGCTGGTCGTCGACTGGGCCATGCGGCGCAGCAGCACGATGGACGGCAGGATCAACACCGCGCTGAGGAGGAACATGAAGGTGACGAAGAACGTATCGGGCCGCGAGAGATACCAGCCCCACGGCCAGCCGCGCAGATCGGCCGGCAGCTCGCCGAGTTGCGGCGGGATGTACGTCTGCTCGTTGAAGAGCGTGCGCAGCGCGAGGAAGGGGTGAATCCCGGTCAGCCAGCTCGTCTTCGAGCGCTCGACGGTCGTCGCGTCGAGCTGCACGTTGAAGTGGAAGAAGTCGAGCCGGTCGAGCAGGAACCCGCCGACCAGGAAGATCACGATGAACAGGTAAAAGCTGAAGATTGTCCGCCGGGTGCCTACTTTGAACGTCGCGATCGCCATCGCGAGCGAGCCGGTGACGGTCGTCGTCGCGGCGGCGATGAGGAACGACATGACGATCGACCGAATCGCGACGCCGCCGAAGATCTGCGTGATCGAAAAAATCGGGATGCCGCTGACGAGCAGCGCGATGACGAAAAACAGCCGCGAGAGCAGCGATCCGAGGACGATCTGGCCGTTGGTCAATGGCGTGGCGAGGAGGATGTCGTAGGTCTGGCTGTCCTTCTCCTGCGTGATCGCCCCCGCCGTGAAAATCGGCGCGAGCAGCGCGACGAGGCCGAGCTGGAGATAGCTCATCTGCTGGAACAGCTTGGCCGAGACTTTCGCCAGCTCCCCGAGGCTCCCGCCGCCAAGCGACGCGCCGGAGCCAATGAGCGCGAAGATCACGACGAGGATGAGCAGCGCGAGATACCCGCAGCGCACGAACAAATCCCGCCGCCGCTTGCTGGCCGCTTCGACCACGCGCAGCAGGATCGGATTCGCCGGGATCAGTCGCCAGAAATATTCGCCTACTCCGAGCATGGGGGTAAATCCGAATGACGAAACCAGAATGACGAAAGAAATCCGAATGACGAATGACGAAACGAGTTCGTTATATTCGGCGGCGGATCGAGCCGAATATCAGATTCAATTCCTTCGCCTCCCGCCACAATGGCTTGGCAGACTCACGAAGGTGTGCGTCAGCCGCCACGACCATCCGAAGCCAATGCTTCGTTTCCCTCGCCTCCCGCCGACACAGGCCGATCTTGAAGCGGAAGTCCTTCTTCGAATCTGAGTCATCCGCCTCAACATAATTTGCTCCAACACTCGTGCTCGAGCGAACCAACTGACAAATGAGCGGTCGGGTGATGTCGTTCAGTGGAATCTTCTTCGCAAAGGCGATGACCGACTCGCCGAACCGCGCGGTGCGCTCCTCGAGGTCAAACTCACCCTTGTCAGCGGCCTTCTTCGTCATTCGGGCTTCGTCATTCATTCGTCATTCTGGTTTCGTCATTCGGATTTCTACTGCACCATCCCCTTCGTCAGCCGCATAAACGCCGTCTCCAAATTCACTTCCTCTTCCTTCAGCAGCGTCAACTTGAAACCGTTCTGCACCAGCCGCTGCGGGATGAACGTGTAGTCGTTGATGCCGTCCTTCAGCGAAACCTCGAGATGCCCGTTGCTCGCCGCGACGTTGACGACGTTGGGGTCCTGGCTGAGCAACGCGGCGGCGAGTTCCTGGTTGTGGGCGACGCCGACGTGCAGGATCATGCCGGCCTTGGCGCGCTTGACGATGTCGGCGACCGGGCCGCTGTAGATCAATTCGCCGCGCTCGATGATGCCGACGGTGTTACACAGGTCGGCCAGCTCCGGCAGGATGTGCGAGCTGATCAAAATCGTCTTGCCCATGCGGCGAAGCTCTTTCAGCAGCTCGCGCATCTCGATTCGCGCCCGCGGATCAAGGTTGCCGGCCGGTTCGTCGAGCAGCAGCACCTTTGGGTCGTGCACGAGCACACGCGCGATCGACAATCGCTGCTTCATGCCGCGCGACAGCCCGTCGACCGCGGCGTCCTTCTTGTACGCGAGATCCGTCAGCTCCAGCACGTCACTGACGACCTTCGACCGCGCCGGGCCGTTGATGTTGTAGGCAGCGGCGAAGAACTCCATGTACTCCTGGACGACCATGTCCTCATACGCGCCGAAATAGTCCGGCACGTAGCCGATCAGCGGGCGGATCTGGCGGGATTGGTAGCCGACGACGTGATCGCAGATGCGCGCTTCGCCCCAGGTGGGCTGGAGCAGCGTGGCGAGGATCTTGATGGTCGTGGTCTTGCCGGCGCCGTTCGGGCCGATGAAGCCGAAGCAATCGCCCTCCGCGATCTCGAGGTTCAGGTTCGACAGCGCGACCAGCGTGCCGTAGCGCTTCGTGAGGTTGACGGTCTTGATGACTGCGGCCATTCGCGAACTCCGGAAAGACGACGCCTCAACGCGCTGGGACCTGTCGCTGGTTCGGTGACTGACGATTCTGTTGCCGCTGCCGCTGTTGGTCACGCCGCCACTTCAGCACCTCGTCGCGCTGCGCCGGCGTCAGCGTGTTCAGCGGGCCGGCGTAGGTCGCGGGATCGAACGTGACGGCGGCGGGCGTCACGGGCGCCGGCACGGGCGGGACGGCCGGCTCCGCGGCGGGCGCGGTCGTGCTACCGGCGACCGCGGGTTGCGTGCTCGGCGGAAGGGCGATCTGATCCATCGCGAGGATCGCCTGGTAAAGCAGCATCCCGCTCCCCTCGACCTTGTCCCCTTCGACTTCAAGCGGGAACGGCAGGCCAACCTGCCCGTCCGCCTGCGCCAGCACGAGCAACCGCCCGGCGGCGATCGCGCTGGAGCAATCGAGATCGCGTCCGCCGCGACGGAGGACTTCCACGCGGTCCGGCTGACCATTCGGCGGGTTCCGCATCGGCGGCAGGCGTCCGAAAATGCTCATCATCGGGAACGCCTTGCTGACCGGCTTGTCGAGATCGTCCAGCGTCTGGTTGCCGAGTCCATTGTTTTTCAGGCTCGAGTACCAGTAGCGCGACCATCCTTCTTCCTGTCCCGCGTGCCCGAGCTGGCCGCGGAGGGGGACGGCTTGCTCGGGATGGCCGCTCAGATTGGTCGCTTCGCGCGGCAGGCCGATGAACTTCGTCGTGCGATCGAACGTGGTCGGAAGGTCAATCGACTGCGACTTCTCCCACGACGGCAGATAGTAAATGACATCCGCGCCCTGATCGCCGTCGCGGCGCAGCTCGGGCAGGGCCGGCTGATGATAGATGAAGTAGACGTTCCGCAGCCGCTGCCCGGTCGCGTTGAGCAGTGTGCCCTGAAGTGCATAGCCGGCGTCGGTTTCGCGCAGGACCGGCTTTCCCTCGATCGAGTTCCCGGCCGCGCCGATGCGCCGCGCCTGGAACTGCTTGAGCGTGCTGCGGTAGGGGACCGAGATCTTCACCGGCTGCTCGTCCGCCGGGTCGCGCGTCGGGACGACGTATTGCAGATGCGCGGGGAATTCGATGTCGCCCGCAATATGCGACGGATGCGCGGGGTACGCCGTCACATAACTGACCGCCTTGGGCTCGACCTGCGGCAGGACGATCTCCTGCGCGCCGTCGCGCGGGATATAAAGTCCGAAGCGGCT
>JAXDMN010000091.1:0-8126 GCA_034666045.1 Phycisphaerales bacterium
CGCGATGAGCGTGACCGTGTTGCGCGTCCGATCGACGGTGATGCCCAGGTAAAATTCCTTGGCGATGTGCACGCCCGGCGCGACGATCAGCACCGACACCGGCACGCCCTCCGGCCCGGTCTGGTAGCTGACCATGCGGTGCGTCAGCATCCATTTCGCCGCGTCGCGCGCCTCGTCCGCCGACTTCACGAGCTTGACGAACCCCGCCTTCCCGCGCCCGCCGGCGTAGACCTGCGCTTTGACCACGCACATTCCGCCGCCGAACTTCTTGAACGCATCCGCCGCCTCGTCCGGCGTGCGAACCACTTCCGCCGGCGGAACGGGAATGCCGGCTTCGGACAAAATCTGACGGGCCTGGTACTCGTGAATCTTCATGACTGCTCCATGGGTCGTGCGTGGCGCGTGAACATTTTCGCTCGACGCCGCGGACGATACTGTCACCGCCCGACGACGGCAACCGCCGATCGCTTTCTGGTACGCGTGACGGCGGCTGCGCGACGCTCACGCTACAATCCCGGCCCATGGATGATCGTCGCATCGCTCGCGCGCTTGCCGGCACGGAGGGACCGGACGCCGCAGAGCGTGCGCGCCGGCGCTGGGCGCGCTGGCGGATCGTTTTACGCGCGATCGCGATCGTCTGCATCCTCGCCGCCGCCGTGCTTGCCGGGATCCTGCTGCGCCGGATGCCGCGGCAGGCGGAGTTGCAGTACACGCAGGGAACGCTGCGCCTGGCCAATTGGAGCGACGACCGCGGCCGGCATTTTGATGTCGGGCTCGATCACGAAACGCGCGTGTACGAAGTCGACCCCGAGCTGGCCGAACGCGCGGGACGCAAGCTGACGGAGATCGCGCGGCCCGGGATGACCGCCCGTATCGGCTACAGCGACCACCGTTCGCCGCTCCGCGGACGTTTGATCGCGTGGGATTTCGTCGTGGACGGACAGACGATTTATTCCCTCGCCGACATCCGCGCCCGCGCGGCGCGGCAAGCGCCGCCGAACTGGCTGCTGATCTCGACGCTGCTTGCCGTCGGCGTATTGCTCTGGTGGCTGACGCCGCGCCCGTCGCGCTCCGCGCGACACCGCGGTCGTGAGAGCCGTGCAAATTCCTGATGGCTGCGCGAGTCGTTTTGTTAGGATGAGCGCCATGACCACGACGAGCATCGCATCGCCCACGCAGATCGACACCGCCGAGATCATGGCCGCGCTCTACGGCGACGGCTTCATGGGCCTCAAGGGCGCATTCGACCGCGACTGGGCACACGAGATGCGCCAAGACATCGACACGGCGTTCGAAGACGCGCTCGCGCGTCCCGGCGGCGCCGTCGGGCGCGGGCCGAAACGCTATTACGTCGAAATCCATCCGCAAGCCATCCGCGGCTTCCTCGATCTCGTCACGCACCCGTGGGTAACGGTCGTCTGCGAATCGGTGCTCGGCCCGTCATACAAAATCGTCGAGATCGGCTTCGACGTCCCCGGCCCCGGCTCGGCGTATCAGCCGTGGCATCGCGATTTCCCCGCGCCCGACGAAACGCTCATCGGCCGCCGACTCAACTCGCTCGCGTTCAACCTGACCGGCATCGATGTCACCGAAGACATGGGCCCGTTCGAAATCGCCCCCGGCACGCAGTGGGATGACCCGGCCCAGTTCGAGCACGGCATGTTCCCGCCGCCGTCGCTCTATCCGCGCTACGAGCAGCGCGCCCAGCGCAAGCTGCCGCGCATGGGCGATATTTCCGTCCGCTCCGCCCTCACCATCCACCGCGGCACGCCGAACCGCTCCAATAAATCCCGCCCCGTCCTCGTTCTCGGCGTCGACGCCCCGGACGCCCGAAACGCGGAGCGCCACGATCTCCAATTCACCCGCGCCTATTACGAAACCCTGCCGGAGTCCGTGAAGCAACACCTCACCTGCCGCGTCGTCGACCGGCTTGAACCCATCGTGCAGGCGCACTCGATCGAGGGGCTCATGATGGGCGAAGCGTGAAACGCGCCGACTGGGTATACTGGGTCGAGACATTATGGCAAAAGCAAAGCGCGAATTCAGTGTGATCGTGGAGCGGGACGCGGACGACAACTACGTCGCGACCGTCCCGGAGTTGCGCGGCTGCCACACCCAGGCTCGGTCACTCGATAAATTGATGGTGCGCGTTCGCGAGGCGATTGAACTGTGTCTCGAAGTTGAACAGGCATCGCCGAACAAGAATCAGTTCATCGGCGTCCAACGCATCGCCGTCTGACCATGGCTCGATCGCCACGATTGCGCGGCCGCGATGTGATTGCAGCCCTTCGGCGCGCAGGATTCGCGCCGATTCGCACCCGCGGCAGTCATCATTTTCTCAGGCATCCCGACGGACGCGCCACCGTGGTGCCCGTTCATGCCGGTGAAACGATCGGCCCCGGCCTCTTCTCGAAGATCCTCAAGGACGTTGACATGACCCTCGCAGAGTTCGAGCGGTGGCGATGACCTGCCAACGCCGTCCCGCGATCGTTCTTCTTTCCGGTGGGCTCGACAGCGCGACCTGTCTTGCCATCGCACGCGCGACGGCGTTTTTGCCGCTGTACACGATGAGCTTTGACTACGGCCAGCGACATCGCCACGAGCTGGCGGCGGCGGAGAAGCTGGCGAAATTGTTTGGCGTCGTCGAGCATCGCGTCATCAAGATCGACCTCCGCCAGTTCGGTCGCAGCGCGCTGACGGACGATATTGCGGTGCCGAAGGATCGGGATGAGTCGGCGATGACCGCGGACATTCCGATCACCTACGTGCCGGCGCGGAATACGATTTTTCTCAGTTACGCGCTCGCGTGGGCGGAAGTGCTCGGCGTGCGCGATGTTTTTATGGGCGTCAATGCCGTCGATTACAGCGGCTACCCTGACTGCCGGCCGGAGTTCATCGCAGCATTCGAGCGGATGGCGAACCTGGCGACGAAGATGACGACGGATGCGAAGGCGGAGCCGTTCAAGATCCATACGCCGCTGATCAATTTGACGAAGGCGAAGATTATTCGGCGCGGGATCGACCTTGGGGTGGATTATTCAATGACGCACAGTTGTTACGACCCGGATGCGGCAGGTCGCGCGTGCGGGCATTGCGATAGCTGCCTGATTCGGAGAAAAGGTTTCGCCGAGGCGGGCGTGGCGGACCCGACGAGCTACGCGACATCGACGTGATGCTTCTGATGCGCTCGCGCCGACAGATTCACGCCCGACGATATCCCGGCCCGGCGGCTACGGCTACGTTGGCCGCGTTTTGTTTCGCCCCTGACCTTTGGTATTGCCGCGGTGCGAATCGTGCGGCGGCCGCACTGTAATGGCGCGTTTTTATTCGCGGCCCGGCCGACAGTTAGGCCGGTTTTTCGGGCGATTTCTCGAAAAATAAGGACTTACGGCGGTCACACCTGCGGGATCACCAGCGGCGGTTTGCCGACGCGCGTGATCCGTTCCATCGGCACGCCATACACGCGCGTGAGCAGCGCCGGATCGAGGACCTCATCCGGCTTGCCGTCCGCGACGATCGAGCCGCGATCCAGCAGGATCAACTCATCCGCCCCGCTCGCGGCGAGGTTCAAATCGTGCGACGCCATCAGCACGCCGACGTTCTGCTCGCGCGACTGCGTCCGCAGCAGCGACATCAGCTCGACCTGGTGCTTCAGATCGAGATACGTGTTCGGCTCATCGAGCAAAATCGCGCGCGGCTCCTGAACGAGCGCGCGGCCGACGAAGACGCGCTGCCGCTGTCCGCCGGAAATATTGTCCAGCGCGCGGTGCAGGATGTCGCGAAGATCCAGCCGGTCGGCGATCTCTTCGACGACCTGGCGGTCGCGCGGCGACTCGATGCCGAAGAGCGACCAGTACGGCGCGCGCCCGAGCCGCAGCGCTTCGATCACCGTCTGCCCCGGATCGTAGATCGGCGACTGCGCCAGGTAGGCGACATAGCGCGCCAGGTGCTTGCGGCTCCAGTGGTGGACCGGCACGCCGTCCCATTTGATCTTCCCGCGCCCGTGCAGCGCGCCTAGCAGCGCCATGATCAAGGTGCTCTTCCCCGATCCGTTCGGGCCGATCAGCGCGACGACTTCGCCGCTCATCAGCGTGAAGCTGACGTCGCGCAGCGCCGCAAGGTCGCCGTAGGAGAAGCCGAGGTTGGAAACCTCCAGCAGGCGGCTCATATGCGGCCCTCCATCACGTCCGCGCGGCGGCGATTGCGAATGAGCAGGAGGAGGAAGAACGGCCCGCCGAGAAGGCTGGTGAGCACGCCGACCGGCAGGAGCGTTTGCGCCAATCCTTCGCCGGCGAGTCGTCGCGAGACGGCGTCGGCGGCGCAGAGCAGCCCGGCGCCGAACGCGGTCGAGACGGGCAAAAGTCTTCGCTGATCCGTCCCAACGAACAGCCGGGCGAGGTGCGGGCAGATCAGCCCGATAAATCCGATCGGCCCGCTGATCGCAACGGCGGACGCGGTCACCAGCGACGCGACGACCAGCGCGATCCAGCGCAGCCGCTGAATCCGCACGCCGAGCGCTTCCGCCTCGACATCACCGACGCCGGCGGCGTTCAGTTGTCCGCTGATCGCCAATAAAATGATCCAGCCGAGCGCGATGACGACGCACGCCGCGCGGATCTGCTGCGGCGTCAAGCCGGTCTGAATCCCGCCGACCAGCAGCGTCAGCGCACCTTCGGACGATGGCAACGTCGACACCAGGCTGTAGACGAGAAGGAAAATCGAGCCGTTGAGCGCGTTGATGATCACGCCGACCAGCAGCACGGTCACCGGCTCGAGCCGCCCGCGTCGGCTGGCGAACGCGAGCACCCAGAAGACGGCGATCAGCGCCCCGGCGAACGCGAATCCCTGCTGCGACGCCGCCCCGAGCAACGTCGCGATCCCGGTCAGTGCGGGCAATCGCCACAAGTACGCGAATAGCGCCGCCCCGCTGCTGACGCCGAGCAGGTACGGATCGGCCAATGGATTCCGCAGGATCGCCTGGTACGTCACCCCCGCAGCGGCAAGCGCCGCGCCGACCAGCGACGACAGGAGGACGACTTCCCCGCGGATCAATAAAACTTCGTGCGTCGCCGGCCAGCCGTAGCCGGTCGAGGCGACCATCATGCACCAGAAGGCGACGATCGCCCACATGAACGCGCAGAAGGCGATCGTGAACAGCAGCGTCAGTACGTTCCAGCGCCTCATGGCGTCGGGCTCGATGCAAGCGGCGCGGTGGCGGGCGCGGGCGCGGGCGCGCGGGACGGTTGCGTCGTCGTCGCCGGGCGCGCTTCGTTCAGCGCCGTCGCGAATCGCTCCGCCAGGTCGCCGATGTGATGGCTCGGACGCAGGACCCACGTGTCGGTGAAGATGTGGACGCGGCCATTTCGGACAGCTTGCAGGTTGGGCATCGACCTCCAGAGCTGCTGCGCCGCGGCCCGCACCTGCGGGGCGGCGTCCGGCAGCAGTTGGAAGATTACTTCCGGGTCGAGATCGATGAGTATTTCCCGATCGATCGACGGATACGGCGACGCGCGTATGACGTTTTCGCCACCCGCGGCTTCGAGCGCGTCGTTGAGGTAATTATCGCGCCCCGCGACGCCCCGGCCGACATCGTCGATCACGATCAAAGTCCGCACTTTTCGCCGGGAATTCTGTCCGCGCAGCGCCTCGATGCGCTGCTTCAACTGATCCGCCGCTGAAGCGCCCAGCTCCGGCTGATCGACGGCCTTGCCGAGGGTGCGCATGGCGGTGTAGATGTCGTCGAGGCGCGTGATGGGGACGTTGATGAGCTCAATTTTCAAGCCGTCCGCCTTCTGAACGAGCCCGCGCGGCAGGCGGTCGGGAGCAAACTGCGTGATCATCACGCGCGGTCGCAGGGCGGCGAGCTTTTCCCAGTCGGTCGTCTGGTAATCGCCGACGCGCGGCAGGTTCTTCGTCTCGTTTCGCTTCGGATCGAAATTGCTGACCGCGACGAGGCGGTCGCCCGCGCCGATGCCGATGAGAATTTCCGTTGCCGCCGGGGAAAGGGACGCTACTGTAGCCGCCGATGCGTTGGTCGTCGCCGCCGACGTGCCGGACGGTGCAGCCGCCGGAGAGTTCGGTGCGCCGGACCGATCGCATCCGCCGCCGCCGACGATCAACGCCGGCAGCGCGATCAGCGTAAGAAAAGGAAATGACAGTCGCGCGGGCCGTTGACCCATCGCGCGCGGATGGTAAAGTTGCCGGAAATCACTGTCAAACGTTCGACCGAGAGAATGGGCGCCGCATGGACGCGGAGGAACACATGAGCGAGCAGCAGACGACCACATTGTTGTCACGCATCGGGCGATGGTTCCGTAAGGACTTGCCGGAGAACGGCGATCCATCCTCGTCATCGCTGATGGGACAGCCGGGGCACGCGCAATCATCGCAGGCGCTGGAGACGCGGACGACGTTCCTGCGTCCCTGGGCGAAGCGCGACGCCGCGATCAATCGGCTCGAGGAGGGTTTCACCACCCTCACCGACCTGATGGGCGCGATCCGCGACAACCTCGACAACCAGAACCGCCGGCAGGACGAGCTGCTCAAGGCGCTTCAGCAGTTGCCGCAGGTGCTCAATACGATCCCCGAGAGCAACCGCGTGCAGACCGAGACGCTCGTCGCGATCCGCCAGCAGATCGAGGGGCAATCCGCCCAGCAGGAGCGGCTCGGCGAGATCCTCAACGTCATCGGCACCAACACCGGCGAGCAGCGTCAGATGGTCGACGCGCTGCGCGACCGCGTCGAAGAGATCCACAAGACCGACACGACGATCGCCGACTACCTGAACAACGTCGGCAACTCGATGAAGGACGTCAGCAGCAACAGCAAGACGACTTCGGAAGTGCTCGGTCAGATGCGCGACAACTGGGACGCGCGCGACGGTCAGATCGAGCGCGTGCTGCATCGGCAAGGGGCGCGATTTACGACGATGCTGGCGATCGCGATCTTTTTGAGCGTCGCGGCGCTGGTGGCGGTGAGCATCATTGGGTATTTGATGATCAATCGACCCGGCGCGGTGCAGTGAGTTAGGGACGAATGAATTGAAGACAAAGCCCTGGGATTGCAATCCCAGGGCTTTTTTCTTTTTTACCCGTAGCGCGCGATCGCAATCGGGATTGCGTCGATGACTTCGCGCGCAAGGACGCTGCGCAGACCCAATCGCTCCCCCGCAACTTCCCCCGCGAGTCCATGCAGTCGGACCGCGATGCAAGCCGCGTCGAAGCGGTCCAACTTCTGCCCGAGCAGACATCCGAGAATCCCGCTCAGCACGTCACCGCTGCCGGCTTTTGACAGTGCGCTGTTGCCCGTGTCGTTGACGTAAACGCGTTCACCATCCGTCACAACCGTCCGATCGCCCTTGAGCACGACGACCTGCCCGAACGCCTTCGCCGCGGCGACGGCGTTCTCGATTCTTCCGTCATCGTCGGTCGGCGTCTTCTCGCGCCCGAGCAACTTGTTCAGCCGATTCATCTCGCCCGGATGCGGCGTCAGCACCGCATGCGCTCTGAAAAAACTCGGCCAGCGCTTTTGCTGCGCGAGGAGGTTCAATCCATCCGCATCGACGACCATTGGCTTCGTCAGCCGAACCAGTCGCGTCAATCGCCCCATCGCCTCCGGCGTCTTCCCCAGCCCCGGCCCGATGACGATCGCATCCGCCGCCTCGGCAGCTTCGAGTAGTTGATCTTCCCCCGCCGCCTTGCCCAGCGCGATCCCGATCAGCTCCGGCGTGATCGACAGCGCATACGGCAGAATCGCCCGCGGCACCGCGACCTGCACGAGCCCGGCGCCCATGCGCAGCGCCGCCGTGCCTGCGAGCACCGGCGCACCGATCATGCCGTCGTTCCCTCCCACCACGAGCACGCGCCCGAAGGCGCCCTTGTGCCCTTCAATAGGACGCGGCGGCAGCGGCGGTGGTCGTTGAATGCGGTTCACTTGCCGGCTAGCGTATCGCACTGGACGTGATCGCGTCGAGGTCGAGGCCCGCGGTGATTCCCTCGCGCAGCAGCACGTCGGCCAGCCCGGCGGACATCGCGGCGTTATCGGTGCAGTAGCGCATCGGCGGGAAATGGACCGGCACGGGAAATTTTGCCAGGACCGCGCGCAGGCCGCGGTTGGCGCTGACGCCG
>JAXDMN010000092.1:0-9509 GCA_034666045.1 Phycisphaerales bacterium
GGCTTCGACGGCTTGGGCTTGGGCGTGAACTTCCACCCCTGCGGGACCGCGAGGCCGCGACGCCGATACGCTTCGCGGACGCACGCATCCGCCAACGTCGCCTGCTCCGCCGCGCGCGTGCGGTTGATGCTCTCTGTGTGCTGGCGGTACCGCAACAGTCGGTCCGGGAGGTTCGCGAGTTTTCCTGTTTCCGCAAGGCGCAGGAAGAGGTCGAGGTCCTCGACGTATTGCCACTGCCTTCGATAGAGCCCGACTTTCTCGACCGCGTCGCGCCGCAACATCGCGACCGGGTGAACGATCGACCAGCCAACGCCATTCAAAAGTTCCGCATCGATCTCCTCATGCGTCAGCTTGTGCTCGGACTGAAAGAGCACGCAGCCGTACGGATCGATGCCGACGACGCGCGATCCCAGCGCGACGCATTCGGCGTGATCCCGCAGGTACGCGACCTGTTTTTCCAATCGATCCGGCAGCGAAACATCATCCGCGTCCATCCGCGCGATCAACGCCGCTTTCGATTCTTCGATCGCATCGTTCAACGCGCCGACGATGCCGGTGTTCGGTCGGCGAATGATGCGGATGCGCGAGTCGCGCTTCGCATACTCATCCAGCATCGCCGGCGAACGATCCGTCGAGCCGTCGTCGACGATGACGAACTCAAAATCCCGAAACGTCTGCGCCAAAACGCTCTCAACCGCCTCGGCGAGATAGCGCGCGGCGTTGTAGACCGGCATCAGCACGGAAACGGCGGGGGCGATAGGGGCGGTTGCGGTCATCGTTAGTGCCCCCGCAATGCGCAGAACATCAGCCGCCACGATTCGAGGCTCGTCGCGGCGTTCGAGACCGTCGCGACCGCGCGACGGCGGGCTTCCTTGACGTCGTGGTTCTTCAGCGCCGCCCAGCCGGCCTTGCGATTCGCGCGCGCCTGCATCCGCCGCCGCGCTGCGTTGACGATTCGCCGCTCCGCCCACGGGAGCAGCGGCATGTACTCACGCCGCAGCGCGGCGTCGTCCGGCTCGAACGCCGTCTCGCTGCTCATCGTCTTGCTCGCCTCATGCAGGCGGAAAACGGCGAGGCACTGATGCAAGATGTGCGGCCCGACGCCGCCCTTGAAGCGCAGGCGGAGCCAATATTCGTAGTCGAAGCTGTAGTGCAGGTCTTCGCGGAACGGGCCGAGCTTCTGCCATAGCGACGCCGCCCAGAACGCCGACTGCTGCGGGATCGGGTTCTTGATCAGCCAATCGCTCGGCTCGGAATGCTGCTGGATCGGATAGGGCCGAAAATCGCCGTTCGGTTCGAGATACTGCGACCACCCGACGATGAATTTCACGTCGCCGCCGTCCTGGTATTCGCGCGCCACGCGATCGAACGCGCCGGGCAAAAAGTAGTCATCACTGTTGATGTACGCGTACAAATCGCCGGTCGCTTTTTCAAAACCTTTGTTGATCGCGTGGCTTTGTCCGCGGTCTTTTTCGCTGCACCACCAGGCGAGCTGCTTTTCGTACTTGCGGATGATCTCCAGCGAGCCGTCCGTGCTGCCGCCGTCGCAGATGATGTACTCGAGGTTCGGGTAACCCTGCTCGAGGACAGACCGGATCGTCTGCTCCAGGTACTTCGCCTGGTTGAAGCTCGGCGTGACGATGGTGATGCGCGGTAGCGACATGCGTCCAAGGCGAATTATGTTCCATCCACAGGCGGCTCGCGCGTTTCCGCCGCGCGAGTTTCATCAGCGTGAGGGCGAAAACCCCCGCAAAACCGGATCAGACCCGATGACCGGACCGTCGCTGACGCCGGCCGTGCGCACGCGCGCGAGCAACGTCTCATACAGTTTCGCGTACGCCCGCGCCTGCACGTCGAGCGCGTATTCCTCGACCGCGACAGCGCGGCACCGCGCGCCCATCCCCGCGCGTTTTGACGCGTCCGATAACGCTTCGACGATTCGCTCGCGCAGCGCGTTCGTGTCGCCCGTCGGCGCCAGCCAGCCGGTTTCGCCCGGGCGCACCATGTCCGGGATTCCGCCGGATGCAAAACCCACAACCGGCGTGCCGCACGCGAGCGATTCGATCACCGTCTGCCCAAACGATTCCTGAAGCGACGGGATGACGAACACATCGGCCGCGGAGTAAATCGTCGAGAGCATGCGATCGTTCGAGACTTTTCCCAGTGCCAGGTGCCGCAATCCCGCCGGCAGTTCGCACTTTCCGCCGCCGACGGAGACGAGGAGGAGATTTTCGGTATTCGTCATGCCGGCGAGCGCGTCGGCGAGATGGCGGAAACCTTTGCGGACGTTGGCGATCGACTCTGCGGCGAAGAGCACGACCTTCGCGTCGCGCGGGATGTTCCAGAGATCGCGGGAAAAGCCTTTGTCGCGCGGGGCGAATTCTTCGATGTCGAGACCGTTCGGAATCACGCTGATCGGGAATTTTCCGAGCAGTGACGAGCGTTTTGCTTCATCCGCGATCCATTGGCTGGTTCCGACGACGTGTAATTCAGCGGGACGCGCGACGCGTGGCGTCTCGGCTAATGCGGCGATCGACGAGAGCGCGCGATTTTTCCGCGTCCACACGTCGCGCGACAGATCGTGCTCATCGCGCGACCCAAGCTGCGGACAGGCGCCGCATTTTTGCGTGAAACGCTCGCACCCCTGCGTGTAATGGCAACCGCCGGTCATCGCGCCCATGTCCGCCATGCGCCATACGAGCGGGACCTGCTTCGGGTACGCGGCGAAGAACGATTCGTGATCGAGGAATCCGCCGACCCAGTGCAGGTTGATCACGTCGCAGTCCGGCAGTTGCCGAACGATCTCGCCGGCGTGTTCGGAGCGATCATCGCTGAAGGGTTCGATGCCTGGCGGCAGGGTGGGGCGGTACTTGTCGTAATCCCGCCAGATCCGCCGCGCGAGAATTTTGCGGCGCAGGCGGCCGAAAAAATCCTGTCGCGGGCGAAGCGCGATCACATCGTCATCGCCGCTGGCCTTGCGCATCACGAGCATCTTCGACTGATGCCCGAGCCGTTTCAGCCCGGTGTGCAACCGAAAAGCGGCGCGAAATGCGCCGCCTCCGGAGTCGCTCGTGCTGAGGTGAACGATGCGCATCGGCCGTGATTATCCTTCATGCTTCCACTCGCACGGCAGCACGAAAAATCCCTGCCCGCGACTGGGGATCTTGCCGGTGCCCAGCGAATTCGCATAGACGACGTCCAGCCGATCCACGCGCTCGACTTTTTCGATGAACTGATACCCGTCGCTCATGACCAGCTCGACGTAATAGCTGTCCGGCACGAGCGGCAGGCTGGGGACCGTGCAGACGAGCTTCTTCTTCTTCGCCCCGGGGAACGAAAATCCGCCGTGGTAGAGCGTGTGGAAGAAAACCACCCGCTGCGCGCGCTCGTTGTGCAGCGAGATCGCGCACGTGACGTTCTTCAGGTCCTCGCAGTTTTCGATGTCGATCTCGAACGTGACCGAGCGCCCGGTCTCGACGACGTTCGCATGGCCGGATCCGCCGGTGATTTTCAGGCCCGTGAAGATCGGGTCGCGCGTGCGGTGCTGCGTGCGCGGCTTTTCGCGAACGGGAACGCTCGCGTCAGAGTTCGTGAGCGAGAGATACGCTTTGACGCCTTCTTCCGGGCTGACCTTCTCGCCGGCGCGGCCCTTCTCGACGAGCAGCACCTGCGTGCACAGGCTGGCGACCGCGTCCATGTTGTGGCTGACGAACAGCACCGTGCGCCCGTGCTTGACGACGTCGCCCATCTTGCCGAGGCATTTTTTCTGGAACGATGCGTCGCCGACCGCAAGCACTTCGTCGACGATCAGCACCTCCGGCTCGAGGTGCGCCGCGACCGCAAACGCGAGCCGCACGTACATGCCGGAGCTGTATCGCTTCACCGGCGTTTCGAGGAATTTTTCGACTTCGCTGAACGCGACGATCTCGTCGAACTTGGCCTTGATCTCGGCGTGTTTCATCCCGAGGATCGCGCCGTTCAAATAAATGTTTTCGCGACCGGTCAGCTCGGGATGAAAGCCGGTGCCGACTTCAAGCAGCGACGAGACGCGCCCCTTGATGCGAGCTTCGCCTTCGGTCGGCTCGGTGATGCGCGACAGCAATTTGAGCAGCGTGCTCTTGCCCGCGCCGTTGCGCCCGATCACGCCGAGCACCTCGCCCTGGCCGACCTCGAAGCTCACGTCCTTCAGCGCCCAGTACGTGTCGGCGGCGTCCTTGGTGAAGTCGTCGTCGTACTTGCGCATCCGCTTGAACGGCTGCTTGCACAGCTCGGTCACGGTCTCACGGAAGTTCGTGTGCTTGGGATTCACCATCCCGATGCGATACGCCTTACCCAGGCCGCGGACTTTAATGACCGGTGTGCTCATGGATGTGTCACGACGACGACCAAGGGACTAAGCGATATCGGCGAACCGGCGCTCGGTCTTGCGGAAGTAGAACAACCCAAAAACGAGGATGGCGATCGTCCAGATGATCGAGGAAAGCAGGTGCCACGGCCGCCATCCCCATCCGGGGAACAGCGCGGAGCGGAAACTGTCGATGATTCCGAAGAACGGATTGAGCAGCAGCACCCACTGGTGCCGCTTCATCGCGTCCACGCCGGTGAACGGAATGACCACCGCGCTGACCCACATGCCGATCTGTGTGATGAACGGGATCAGGAAGCGCAGGTCGCGATACGTCACCGTCATCGCCGACAGCGTGAACGCCAGCCCCATCGACAACAACACGGTGAGGAAAATCAGCAGCGGCAGCAGCACGATCTGCTTGGACGGCGCGTAGCCGTAGATGCTCATCATCACGAAGAACACGCCGAACGAGATGAACATGTCGACCAGTCCGCTCCCGATCGTCGACGCCGGGATGAACAGCCGCGGCATGTAAATTTTGCTCAGCAGGTTCTGCTGGTTGACCAGCGACAGGCCGCCGTTGCTGATCGATTGTGAAATGAACAGCCACGGGATCAAACCGCAGAAGATGAAGAGCGAAGTCGGCAGCACCTGGAAGTCCGGCGGACCGGGCAGGTTCTTGTTCGCCCCAAGGCCCTTGGCGCCGAACAGGAACGTGAAGACGACGACGCTCAGCACCGGCGCGAGCACCGCCCAGGCGATGCCGAGGATCGCCTGCTTGTAGCGCACCTTCACGTCGCGCCAGACGAGGAAGTAGAGCAGCTCGCGGTGCGTCCAGAGCTCTTTCCAGTCGACGGCGATCCAACCCTTGCGCGGTCGGATGACGAGCTCCGGCTGGTCAATGCCATTGTTGCCGCCGGTCGTGGCGGTCGAGTCGGACGTCAGCGGCTTAGCCAATTCCAGTTGCGACACGCTTACACTCATCTAACTGCTCTGGTTCATCCGGGCGATAAAAACGGCATCCGTCCCGCATCGAGCGTAGCGCGCGGACGCGGCGGAATCTGCGGACGATTCATCGCCCGGGCGGCCGAGAATTATCGACCTCTTTCCCATATCCCCATGAGCGACGCGCACACGGAGATCGAGTTTACATTAGATCGGGCGTTGGCATCGGAAACTGAGGACGTAGTCTTGCTCCGCGGCCCAGAACCCAATCGTAAATCGCCAGCGTCTGCTCGGCCTTGGCCGACCAGGTGAACTGCCGGTGCGCTCGCGCGTAGGCGGCGTCGGATTTCGCGTCGATCAACGCCGGCGTCTCGGCGAGCCGGCTCAAGGTATCCCGCAGACGCCCGATAATCTCCGACCGCGTCCCCATTTCAATGAGGAAACCGGTTGCCGGCGAAACTAACTCGGCCAGTCCGCCGTAGTTGGTGACGACCGGCACGACGCCCGCCGCCATCGCCTCCAGCGCTACACCGCCGCCGAATTCGCGGATGCTCGGAAACGTCAGCAGGTCCGCCTCCACAAGCCGATCCTGCACCTGCTCGTGCTTGACCCATCCATGCAGCGTGACCGCCGAACTCACGTTTTCCCGCGCAATAACTTCCCGCAGTTTGTGCATCTGCGGTCCATCACCCACTACATCTAGTGTCATTCGCCCATCCTTCAGCAACGGAAGGGCGGCCTCCAACAGCATGTCGGCGCCTTTGTACGGCACCAGGCGACCGACAAATACACCTTTAATCGGAAGTCGTGCTGCGCGGCAACGGCGCTTCTGGAATCGACTTGGATCGATGGCATTCTCGGGAACATAAAAGCATTTTTCGTGATATCGCCGCGGCATCTGCTCCCACGTGTCGCGCGAGCCGATCAGGATCGCGGCTGCGTGTTGGCGGGTTCCGCGATAGCCGGGCAGAAACTTGTAAAAGTCGCGCACGTAGCTGAGCCACTCCTTTTCTCGCCGCCGCGCCTGATCGAATCCGCGTGGCCACGGCACGCCGCCGTTCAGCGGGCCGAGCACGAACGGCACGCGCGGATGGATGCTGGCCAATTTGCCGGCGATCATGCTGGGCGCGGTCGGACTCAGCGGCGTGATGCGATGAACCAGGTCAAATTCGCCGAGGCGCAGGCTGTGCGCGAATTTCTCCCAGACGAGATGCTCGAAGTACGGGTAGGCCAGCGATTGCAGCGCGGTCGAAGTCGTCCAACTCACGCCGGACTTGCCGCGCAGTCGACGGCTGACCGCCTGCGCCCGCCGCGCGACCGCTTCGGAATCGATCGCGGTGAAATCTTTACCTTCGACCAATCCCGCGCGCTCGATCGCCGCACGATTGCGTACCTGGGTGACGAGGTGCGCATCACTCACGTCCATGATCGCCCGCGCGTGGCTCCAGCCGACGAGCGGCACGCTCACCCATTCCGGGTTCGCGGCCTCGGCGATGAGAAGGGGGCGCAGGCGACGCATCACCCTCATCATCGGCTGAATCGCGCGCGTGTGCTAATCCTGCGTGAGCGCATGAGCACTGTCGGCTGCGTTCTTCAGAGTTGTCGCCGGCGGCAGCCTGTAAACTTCCACCGCTCCCATCGCGCGCCAGCGCTGCACCGCCGGCATCCATGCGAACGGAAACCAGCGGGGCGTCTGCGGGGTGATCGTCTGCTCGTGCTGATAGCCGAGGCCTTCCATGCCGGACCAGGTCGCGACGTCGAAGCCGCTGTCTTTCCTGATCATCGCCGCGCGGGCGGGGAGTTGCCGCGCGTCTTCGAGGAATTGGAGCTTGCCGTGCGTCGCGTATGCCCAGTCCGGCAGGTTCGTACGCGTCGCCGCGAGCTGCTGCACGGATCGCGAGTCGTGCTTCAGGCCGAGATATTCCAGGCGAGTGGAACCGGGAAGGTGCGGGTAGTTGTTGAGCAGGTAGTACTTCGCTGCGCGATCGTTCTGCGCCAGCGCGTGCCGCTCGGCCGCGAATTCGAAAGTCGCGTCGTGGCGGAAAAACGAGAATGACGCAAACCAGAAATTCGCCGCGCCCAGGACGAGCATCCCCGCGATGACGACACGTTTCGCACTGGATCGACGCATCAGCTCATCAAGTCCCACCGCGACAGCCGGAAGCAGCGCGAGGCAGAGGATCGTGTAGAACCGATCGGCCGGATATTGAATCTTCGCCAGCCCCAGCAGCGTTACGCTGATCGCCGGCAACAGCAGCATTACCCATCGCTGCGGCCGCGCGATGAGGAACGCGATCAGCGCGATCGCCACGAAAAACACGCCGCCCGGCCCGAGGTTGTCGAGCAGGCACTGCCCAACCCCGACGACGCGTCCGATCGGCCCGCCGCCGTGGCCCCACACGTCCGCGTCGATGCCCGGCCCCGCGAGCCAGAAGCGCATGCGCGCGAGCCACGTGTGCGGCGCGTAAACGATGTTGAGCAGCGCATACGCGAGCACGCCGGTGATGAACGACCAGCGGATCGTCCGCCGCGCGATGTCGTTGTGGTGTTGATACGCGATCCAGATCAGCCCCAGGAACGGCATGACGAACATCGGCGCCGCCAGCTCCTTGCAGCTCATCGCCAGCACCGCCCAGATGGAAAACCACACGCCGCGACGGACGGTCAGGCCGACGAACAACATCCGCACGTACATCGCCAGCGCGAGCGCGGAGAAGGCGATCATTCCGCTGTCCGGGCGCGGGCTCGGAAGTTGCTCGACCAGCGCGTAATTGGTCGCGACGCAGAACAGCAGGGCGAATCCAACCGCCCAGCGGTTCGCCGTCACCACTTGCAACGTGTGCGCGAGATAGCCGAGGGCGACAACCGCGATCAGCAGAAAAATCGCGCGGCTTTGCAGGATGAGGAACCCCATCTGCTCGAAAGGCCGGGAAAATCCATAGGGGAAACGCTCCGACGGATGCGCAAACGCGCCGGTCGCTTTCCAATACGCAAGCGTCGCGGCGTATCCGGGCGCGAGAATGAAATTCGCCCCCGGCCCGTACTTGTGAAACGCCGTCCCGCGCGACTTGAAGAATTTGAGCGCTTGCACCGGCTGATAGATCTCGCCGAGATAATCCTCCGTCGCCGGCAGGAGAAACGTCACGCTCGGCGCGGCAAGGAGAACGAGGATCAGCAGCGGGATGACGATGTGCGCGTAGCGCGCGAGCCATCGAGCGCGACCGACCGATCCAACCCGCGCGGCTGTCTGCGCGTCCTCGGCCTGCGCTTTCCGATCACCAACGACCGCAGTGTCGGCTTCGAAGTCCTCCGGAAAATCGTCGGGCAGAATGATGGTCATGGCGTCGCCGAGCGACGCACGATAACGCTCGCCCCGGATGGAGCAATCAGCAAAACCCCAATAAAAAGAAAGTAATGATTCGCCGGCGCGCGGACGCGGCGAAAATCAATCCGCGAAGCGGAAGCGGATGATGGCGAGGATCGCCTTCACGCCATCCTTCCATGTGATCTTCTTCCCCTCTTCATAGCTGCGCCCGTAATACGCGACGCCGACTTCGTAAATGCGCAGGCGCGGGCGGAACTTGGCGATCTTCGCGGTGATTTCCGGCTCAAAGCCAAACCGGTTGCACTTGATCGGCGGGATTTTGTCGAGGACTTCCTTGCGGAAGACCTTGTAGCAGACCTCCATGTCCGTCAGGTTCAGGTTCGTGAACATGTTGGACATCGAGGTTAAAAATTTATTCCCCATCGTGTGCCAGAAGTAGAGCACGCGATGCGGCTCGCCGATGAAGCGCGAGCCGTACACCACGTCGGCTTTTCCTTCGATGATCGGCTGGAGCAGGCGGGGGTAATCGTCCGGGTCGTATTCCAGGTCCGCATCCTGAATGAGGACGATGTCGCCGGTCGCGAGTTTGAATCCGTCGCGCAGGGCAGCGCCTTTGCCTTCGTTGACGCTCTTGTGCCGGATGATGAAATTCTCCGCCGGAAAAAGGGCCGGCAGCTCATCGAGCTTTCGCGCGGTGCCGTCCTTCGAGGCATCGTTGACGCAGATGATTTCCTTCTCCAGGTGCGCGGGCAGGATCGCCTCGGCGACGAGGCGGATCAACTCATGGATCGTCGCCTCCTCGTTGTAGACCGGGATGACGATCGACAGCTTCTTGAAGTGCGGGCGCACGGGCGCAACGACCGAACCGGGGGCGGCAGTGTGCGCGGGAGT
>JAXDMN010000093.1:0-18077 GCA_034666045.1 Phycisphaerales bacterium
CCCGTGGTTTTTTTGGCGCGCATCACGTAGCGTGGCCGCGCGTGACGGCGAGCGGGAAACTGCGTCTGATCCAGTGCGGCCTCGGAGGAATGGGCAAGGCGTGGCGCGAGAACGCGACGGCGTCGTCGCCCGATTTCGAAGTCGTCGCGGTCGTCGATATCAACGAGCACGCGCTGCGCGAAGGCGGCGAGCCTGTCGGCGTTCCGCCGGAGCGGCGATTCCGCGAGCTGGGCGCGGCGATCGAGCAGGTGGATGCGGATGCGGTTCTCACCGTCACGCCGCCCGCCGTGCACGTCGAGCACGCGAACGAGGCATTTGCGGCTGGCCTGCATTTACTCACCGAAAAACCGATCGCGGATCATTTCGAGAATGCCAAGCAGATGGTCCGCCGCGCCACCGAGGCGGGGAAACAGCTCGTCGTGGCGCAGAACTATCGCTACAGCGCGGCGATGATGACCTTGCGGCGACTGGTCGCGGACGCGCCGCTCGGCGCGGTCGGTCACGGACATCTCGACTTCTACATCGCCGCCGATTTCACCGGATCATTTCGCGAAACGATGGAGTTTCCGCTGCTGATCGACATGGCGATCCATCACCTCGATCTGATCCGCGCCGTCACCGGCCGCAACATCGCGCGCGTGACCGCGCAGAGCTTTCGGCCGCAGTGGAGTTGGTACGCGCATGAACCGGGCCTGAAAATATTGCTGGAGCTCGATGACGGGACGCCTTTCAGCTACAGCGGCGACTGGAGCGCGCTGGGGCGGCAGACGAGTTGGAACGGAACCTGGCGATTGCAGTGCGCCGCCGGGTCAATCCACGTCGAGCAGGACGAGATCGCCGTCGCGCGGTGCGATCGCTGGGGGAAGAATTTCCACGAAGATCGCGTGCCGGTCGCGCCCGCGCCGCTGAACGGACAGGCGGCGCTGCTGGCGGACTTCGCGCGTGCGATTCGCACCCGCAATCCGGCGCCGACGAGCGGGACGGATAACTTATGGAGCTTCGGCGCGGTTATGGCGGGCGTCGCGAGCGCGCGCGAAGGGCGAACGATGACCGTGGCGGATCTGCTGCGATGACGGCAGTTCCCTACGAACGCGACGATGCCGACAGCGGCGCGACCGCCGCCGCGCCGGATCTGGATCCCCGTCAGCCGGTCCCGCTGCCGCGCTTCGACCGGCACGTATGGCTGTGCGTGCTCATCGCATCGGCCGTGCTGATCCCGCGATCGTGGCTGATCCTCCGATCGCATAGTGAGATCATCGATGCGGATTACCACCTCCGTCACGGGCTCGCCGTGCTGCTGGGGAACCGGCACCTGTTCGCGATGAGCTCGACCGACGCGCCGCTCGGACAGGTGATCCTCGCGCTGCCGCTGGCCGTGACCGGGAACATGCCGAGCAAGCCGATCAACATGGCGAATTGGCCGCCCGGATTGTCGGCGGCGGCGCAGCGCGAGCCGGGCGACCCGCCGCCAACGCCGCAGCGCGCGGAGTTCGAACGGACGACGCGCCGCGGCATCCTGTACGGGAATGCGTGGTCGCCGCAGGCGCTGTTGCAGCTCATCGCGGTGTGGAAGGCGGTCCTGTTCGTCCCCGTGATGATCGTGATCTTCCAATGGTCGCGGGCGATCTTCGGGCTGGCGGCGGCGTGGCTCACGCAGGTGATGATCCTCGCCGATCCGAATCTCGCGGCCCACATTCCCGTCGTCGCGCTCGATTCGCTCGCGGTCGGGGCGATCGTGCTCGCCTGCTTCTTCACCTGGCGCTACTTCGAGCGCGAATCGCCGCTGCGGCTGGCGCTCGCGGTCACATTCGGCGCAGCGGCGATGCTCATCAAGCACACCGCCGTCATCGTGCCGGGCGTCTTCCTGCTGTTCGCGATCTACTACTGGGCGTGGCTGCCGTGGCGCGCGGGCGCGACCTGGCCGCAGTGGCGGGCGCGGCTGCGGCCGCGCGTCAACACGCTGGCGGCGGCAGCGCTGATCGGCGTCGTGGCGATGTGGGTCCTGCTCGGGTTCGACGTCTCCGTCCCGGCCGAGCAGTTCCACGGGCTGACGCTGCGGCCGACGTCCACCGTCGGGCAGATCCTCGAAGAATCGCTGCACCGCCGCTGGCCGTGCGGGACGTACATCGGCTGCTTCGTCTCCGGGCTGCTGGTCAACAGTTTCGGTCAGCCGGCGCTCTTGTACGGACACATCAGCAACACCGGTTGGCCGTACTACTTTCCCGTGCTCATGACGCTGAAGATGCCGCTGGGGCTCTGGCTCGTGTTGCTGCTCGCGCTGGCATCGCTGTGGCGCGTGCGGCTGCGGCCGGGGGAGATGTCGATCCTGATCCCGCTCGTCGCCTGGGTGGCGTTCTTCACGTGGGCGCGGATGAACTACGGCTTTCGCCATTTTCTGCCGACGTACGTGTTCGTGCTGATGTGGGCCGGGCGCTGCGTCGCGGACGCGGGCGCGGGTGGGCGTTGGATGAAGTATGGCGCGTGGGTCGGCGTCATTGCCGCCGCGGCGCACGCGGCGTCGTTTCATCCGGATTACCTCAGCTACGTGAACTTTCCGCGCGACCGCGTGTGGATGCAGATGACCGACAGCAATATCGACTGGGGCCAGTCGATGCGGCAGGTCGCGCGCTGGCTCGAAGCGCACCCGCCGCCGCCCGGGCGGACGGTTCATGTCGTCACCCGCACGACGTGGGCCGGGTACGACGGGCGTTATCATCTCGGCGATCGCGTTCACTTCGTCGAGCGCGGCAAGCCGGTGCCGCGGACCGGCATCCTCATCATCAGCCCGGTCTGGGTCTGCGGCGTGTACGACATCGAGAACTTCAAGCCTTACGAGTTCCTGCAAACCCGCACGCCGATCGACATGATCGGCGAGTGCACGCTCGTCTACGACCTTGATGAGAACCCATGACGCGGCGGCGGCTTCGGACGGTCAGCTCGCCGCGTCGTTGAGGTGCGCCGCGCCCGCGATCGCGCCGGCGGTGCGATCGGAGAGCTCGATCGGGTCGATCGTCAGCCAGCCGCGGTAGCCGGCGGAGTCAAGGTTGGCGAGCAGCTCGCTCCAGTCGGTCGAGCCCTGGCCGATCACCGCCGGGCGCGTGCGGCGGTCGGAGCCGGCGACGGCGTCGCGGGCGCGGACGTGCCGAATCAGGCTGCCGAACTGCGAGAAGATCTCGTCGCTCGTCCACGCGTCGCGCAGGATCGCGACCGGATCGAGATCGACGCCGAACCACGGGCAGCGGGCGCTGATCATCGCGCGCTCGAGGGCGGCGAAGCTCGAGAGCTCGCTGCGCAGCGCAACCGTCACGCCGGTGCGGTCGGCGCGCGAGCAGATTTCCATTAGCGCGGCGTCGACGTTGGCGATCAGCTTCGGGTCCGGCCCGGGGACGGGCCGGCTGTCCTGGGGGGGCGGGGAGGCGTCGTTCAATGTCGGGATGATGATCAGGCCCGCCTGTGCGGGATCGACGCGCGGGTTGGGTTTCGCAGCGGCGACCGGTTCCGGCAGCGGGCCGAGCTCGACGCAGAGCAGCGGCGCGCCCAAACCCTTCGCCGCGTCCATGACTTTGTCGAACTGCGTCAACAGCCGGTCGATGTCCGCGCCCGGACCGAAGCCTTTGTTGCCGACGTCGACGCGCACGCCGACGAGCTGCTGGTCGTTGCCGCTCAGCATGTGGCGGAACTCGCGCCGGCCGGTTTGGGAAAGGTCAGTGAGGTTCATCGCGGCAGAGAACGCGTCGAACTGCAATCCCCGGAAGCCGTTCACCCGCGCCGCCGCCGCCGCCTCGCGCGGGTCGGGCGAAAATGCCGTCGCAACGGCCGCGAGTTGAAGCGTGCGCTGGGTCATGGCGGTCAGGATAGCGGCTTTGCGGCGAAAGACATGACGTTTGGCGCGTCGGCGGTTAATTTGCACGCCTGCGGAGGCGACCTCGACATGATGCAAGTCACCTGGAGCGTCTTTCCAAAATTCCACAAGCATCTCGACCCGCACGCTCTCGCGGCGTTCGTCCGCGATATCGGCGTGGACACGACGAACATGGTCGTCCGCGACGGCTACTGGGTCGAGCCAGCCAATCTCGCCGCCGACACGGCGAAGTTCGTCGAAGCAATGAAGCGCGAAGGATTGCAGCTTCATTTCGCGACGACCGGCTACACGCCGGCGCAGCTCATCAAGGATCCGACGCCGTTGCAGGTATTTCACGACAACGGCATCCGCGCCTTTCGCATGGGCCACGTCGAGGCGACCAAAGACGTTCGCGGCGACCTGAAACGAACGCGCGGCGAGTTCGAACAGCTCGCGCGGTTGTGCGAGAAGCACGGCGTCCGCGCGATCTATCAGCTCCATCACGAAACGCTCCTCCCCAGCCCGTCCGCCGTCTTCCCGATGCTCGACGGCCTGCCGAGCGAGGCGGTCGCGATGGAGCTGGATCCGGGGAATCAATCGTTCGAGGGTTACGAAGATTACGAGCGCTCCGCCCGGCTTCTCGGGAAATATCTCGCGTGGTGCGCCTGCAAGGACAGCGTGATCTGGCAGGATCCGAAGGGAATCGATCGGCCGGACAAGGGATGGAAACGCGAATGGACGCCGGTGTACGAGGGCGTTGTCCGTTGGGATGAATTATTCGCGGCGCTGGCGGCGATTGATTTCAACGGCGTGATCAAGTTGATGCCGCATTACGAAACGAAGGATCCGAACAAGCAGCAGGAGAAGTTGAAGAAGGAAGTCGCGTATTTGAAGAAGATGTTCAACGAGGCGAACAAGCCGCGTTGATCGCGGTCAGCCGAGGTGCGACTTCACGGTCTCGATCGCCTTCATCCAGTACGGCGTGATGTCGCCGGTGCGCTGCTTAATCTCCATGACCAGCCGGTGATTGATCGCGTGGAAATGGTCCGCGGGCCAGACGCCCAGGTGCGTGCCCCACGTGGAACTTTTTACGCTGACGACGCAGTCATTGTCGCCCTCGGCGGCGGTGACGATCTTGTGCGCGTGCATCGCCCACGGCGGGACGCGGTGCCACGGCCGCGCGCCGCTGACCGAGAAATACTGCACGCCGGCGACGTTCTTCACTTCCCGATTGAATCGGCGGCAGCTTTCGGTGGTCAGGTCGCTGATTGCGCGCAGGTCGAGGCCCATCATGTTGAGCAGCCGCGCGCAGCCGAGTTTTCTTCCGAGGTTCTCCACGCACCAGTCGGCGTAGGCGCTGCCGCGGTGCGGCGTGGTGATCGACAGGAGGCCGGCGACACGGTCGGCCATGCCCAGCTCGGCGATCATGTGCCGCGCGTCGAGCCCGCCCATCGAGTGGGCGATGATGAGCACGCGCGAATCGCGCGGCAGGTTGTGCTGCTTGAGCCCGCGGAGGATGTTCACCTTCAGTTGCCGGGCGCGGAGTTCGATCGGCCCGGTCGGATGAACGCGCGAGACGATGACCGGGTGCCCGCGCTCGGTGATGGCGCGGTCGATGTTGCGGAAGTAGGAGAATTTCAGAGGCCCGACGGCGATGTCGCCCGAGCCGAGCAGGCCGTGATGAAGGACGATGGGGAGCATCGTTAGCGGTTACTTTACAATACGACGCGACGAATGTCACGTCGGGCGAATGTCAAGTCGACGGGAGGCTGGCGACGCGGCGGCGGCGGTTGCACTGCTCGATGAAGCACTCGACGGCCGTCGCGAACTCGTGCGGATGCGTGCAGAGCCAGTCGTGGCTGCCGTGCGAAAAGAGGATGAACTGCGAACCGGGAATCTTTTCGTGCAGCCGCCAGCCGCACCAGGGGCGGAAGGTGAGATCGAGTTCGCCCGCAGTGATGAGCGTCGGCACGCGGACGTGCGGGGCGTGCTTCATCGCGTCCCAGTGGATCGCGAGGTCAATCTCTTCCAGGAAGTTTTCGTTGTGCACGACCAGGTTCCAGCAGACATCGGCCAGCGCTGTCATGCTGAAGCCGGGCTCGATGGTTCCGTCGGCGAGCCGCGCGAGGCCGATGCGCCAGAAGCCGTGCCGCGGATCGCCGCCGACGCTGTCGGCGAGCACGATCCGCGCGACGCGCGACGCCGCCGGCTTGGTGCTGCCGCCGGCGATCATCGCGACGGCGGCGGAGTTGGAATGGCCGATGAGGGTGACGTCGCGCAGGTCGAGTTTTTCCAGCACGCGGAGGAGATGGTCGGCGTAATCCTCGAACCGCCACGGCCGGCGCAATTTTGACGCGCGCCCTGTGCCGGGCGGCTCGATCGTGATGACGCGGAAGGTTTTCGTCAGGCGGTGCACGAGGCGCGCGTACGAGCGCGGGCGGACGAGCATGCTGGCGAGCAGAACGATCGTGCCGCGCGACGGCGCCGACCGCGCGGCGTGATCCACGATGATCGAGCGGAGGCCGTCGAGGTCGAGAGGATATTGACGTCTCGTTGCAGTCATAAATCGCCACTTGTCATCCCGAGGTGCTCCGAAGGATCTGGGCCCGATTGACGAGGAACGCAGATCCTTTCGGAGTACCTCAGGATGACGATCGTTTCGTCGTCACCCGCCGCGGCAGCACGTCCTCCTTTACCAGCCGGTCGAGCAGCGCGGCATAGTACGGCCGAACGTCGCCGGTCTTTTTCTTCCACTCGATCAGCAACCGGCGGTTGAGAATGTGGAAATGATCGACCGGCCAGGTTTCCAGGTGCACGCCCCATGTGGCACTTTTGATCGACACAAGCCCGTCGTTCGGCCCATCCGCGGCGTTCACGATCCGGTATGGCTGGTACAGCAGCGGGCTGATCTCGAGCAGTGGGCGCGCGGCGCTGATGGAAAAATATCGGACGCCCGGCGCGTCCGGCGTAGCGTCGTTGAAGCGCGCGCACGTCTCGGTCGTCAGCTCCGTCGCGGCGCCGGTGTCGATGCCGATCATGTTGAGCACCTGAAGGGCCTTGAAGCGCTTGAGATGGCGCAGGCACCAATCCGCGTACGGGCTGCCGCGGTGCGGCGTCGAAAGCGTGACCAGCGCAGCGACGCGATCGGCCATGCCGAGATGCGTGATCATGTGCCGTGCGTCGAGTCCGCCCATGGAGTGGGCGAAGATGATGACTTTCGTTCGCGGCGGCGCGTCCATCGCGCGCAGGCGTTCGAGGATGATTTTCTTGAGCTGCCGCGCGCGTCGGGTGACGCCCGCGGTGGGGTGGACTTGCGTCAGCACGAGTGGATACCCGCGCTCGGCGAGGACGCGGTCGATGCCCACGAATGAGCCGATCGTGAGCGGACCGACGCGGAGATTGCCGGGGAGGATCAGGCCGTGATGGAGAACGATCGGGATCACGCTACGGCAGCCCGAAGGTGTTGACTTTGTCGGGTTGCGCGGCGACGGGTTCGAGGACGGCCTCGGGATTTGCACCGATCGTGATTGATTCGCCTTTCCCCAGCTTGAAGTCCTGTGTCTTGCCGTCGAATTTCACGCGGCATGGTTCGCCGGCGAGGCTTTCGATGCGGACGAACTGTAGCTTGCCGTTGCGTCGTTGGGCGCTCACCAGGAACGCCCCTTCAGTGCGAAGGTTGTGAAACGTCACGTCCTTCCATGAATCCGGCACGCCGGGGAAGACGCGGATCGTGCCGCCCCAGCTTTGCAGGAGAATGTCCTGGAGCGTCCGCGCGCCGCTCAGCGGCGTTTCGATCACCGGGCCGGCTTCCATGTAGTGCGTGTTCGGCAGGCAGGCGAATTTGCCCGTGTTGTTGACGAACGTGTTCAAAAACTTGACCGCGTCGTCCGGGCGTTCAATCGCGGCGGCGATCGAGCTGGCGCCGGTCCAGGAATAACCCCGAAACGCTTTCGGGTCGGCCAGCCAATGGTCGAAGCTTTTTACGATCAGCTCACGGTTCTCCGGCTGCTCCCAGTTCATCGTGTAGAGCGGGTAGATCATCAGCAGGTGTGAGTAGTGCCGATGCGATTGGTTCCACGGCACGGAGGCGGACACTTTGAGGCCGTTTTCGTCGGCCGGATAGGGCGTGAGGCGCGCGAGGGTTTCCTTCCACTTGGGGATGAGCGGGTCGTTGATCTTCAACCGATCGCACGTGTCGAGCAGCGTCTGGCAGCCCCAGCGCAGCAGCGCGAGGTCGATGTTGGTGTCGGGATTCGGTTTGGGTTGATTCGGGAACTCCGGCGAATAGCCTTCGTTGATGTGCAGCTTGCCGTCGTCGCCCTCCTTGAGCTGGTGCAGGTAGTAGTTGATTGAGCGCTTCAAGCGGGGGAAGAGCCGGTCGCGCAGCATCGCGTCATCCATGCTGTAGCGATACTGCATGTAATAGTTGTGCAACGCCCACGGCAGATTGCAGATCTCGTTGCCGACGGAGCCGCGGCAGTTGTAGCCAGTGGTTCGGCCGACGGCGTCGGAGTCTTCGGAAAAATCCTTCGCATTGGCGGCGAGGTTGGCGGCGCCGGCGTCGATCATCTTCGTCAGCGATTCGCCGAGCTCGAGGTGGTTGGATGTGTAGACCGGGTAGTAGGTGAGCTGGATGTTGAGGTTCCACCAGATGCGCGGCCAGGGGGTGTCGTTGTACCACGGGCCGTTCAAATCGACGGCGGGGCGATTCGCGCGGGTAGCGCTGGCGAGCTTGTAGAGCTGGATCCAGTAGAACGATTCGAGGCGCGTGTCGGGGATGCTGAGGAAGCTTTTTCTATAAAACTCGCCCCACCACACGCGGTGGGCCTTGAAGAAATTGAAGGGGTCCTGGTTGCGCGCGTGGTCGATGGTATCGACCGCCTGCTGCATCGCGCCGGCTTGCTTCGGCACGTATCCGACTGTCAGCCAGATGCTGCCGCCGGGGAAACGTGAGTCCCTGGTTTCGCGCCAGGCGGTGGCGTACTCGCCGCCGTTGAAGATTTTCTGGAGGACGTATTTCGTTTGCCCGTGTGTGCCTTCTTCAGGCGGAGGGCTTGTCTCGTCGGCGGGGATGGGCTGTTTGTCGCGTATCCAGCGCGGGTTGGCGGAGATGCCGGGCTGAAACTCCCACTTGTAGCCGGCCTCGCCTTCGGTGGCGCGAAAGGTGATGAGGTTGACCAGGTCGTTGGCGTGCGTGAAGAACGTGATTTCGATTTCGCCCTTGTCGGTCTTCAGCGTGCCTTTGACTTCGGCTTTGAGCAGGTCCTGCCGGAAATTGCCGCCGGTGATTTTGCCAACGGGTCGCAGGACGAGGTCGCCGATCGGCACGCGGTAGGCTTGTTTCTCCTGAATCATGACGTCGCTGCGGCCGACACGGAAGCGCAGTCCGGTGCCGTCGTCGGTCGTGTACATCATCAGACCGAGCAGCCCGTTTCCAGTGAACGCGCCTTCACCCCATTTCGAGGGGACTTTGTTCCAGAGGAGATCGTGACGCGACAAGAACTTGGACCAGTCGACGTTGCTTTTGAGCTCGGCGGGACGCGCGACGCGCGGCATCGCGGCTAGGGCGATCAGCGTGATGAAAATCGCGATAACGTACCGCTTCGCAGAAGTGCTTATCGCAGATGTGGACATCGAATCTCCCTTGATTACATTGCTCCGACTTTGCCGAAACGCACCGACATTCACACGATCCTCATCATCGGCTCTGGCCCGATCGTCATCGGGCAGGGGGTCGAGTTCGACTACTCCGGCGTGCAGGCGTGCCGCGCGCTGCGCGAGGACGGGTATCGCATCGTCCTGATCAATTCCAATCCCGCCACGATCATGACCGATCCGGAGTTCGCCGACGCGACGTACGTCGAGCCGATCTCGCCGGAAGCGGTTGAGAAAATCCTGGCGCGCGAGAAGGCCAACGGAACCCCGGTCGACGCGCTGCTGCCGACGCTCGGCGGGCAGACGGGATTGAACACGGGAATGGCCTGTTTCGACAAGGGCATTCTCGCCAAGTACGGCGTCAAAATGATCGGCGCCGATCGCGACGCCATCCACCGCGGCGAAGACCGGCAGGTTTTCAAGGACCTGATGCTCAAGATCGGCCTGAACGTCCCGCGCAGTGGCGTCGTTCACAACATGGCCGACGCGCGGCAGGTTCTGGAAGACCTCGGCCTGCCGCTGATCATCCGCCCGGCGTTCACGCTCGGCGGCACGGGCGGCGGAATTGCCTACAACGTCGAGGAGTTCGAAGAAATCGTGCAGCGCGGCCTCGATGCTTCTCCCGTCACCGAAGTGCTCATCGAGCAGTCGGTGATCGGGTGGAAGGAATACGAGATGGAGGTGATGCGCGACAAGAACGACAACGTCGTGATCATCTGCTCGATCGAAAACGTCGACGCGATGGGCGTGCATACCGGTGATTCGATCACCGTTGCGCCGATTCAGACGCTGACGGACAAGGAATACCAGCGGATGCGCGACGCGTCTATCGCGGTCATCCGCGCGGTCGGCGTGGAGACGGGCGGGTCGAATATTCAGTTCGGCATCAACCCGGACACCGGCGACATGGTCGTCATCGAGATGAACCCGCGCGTGTCGCGGTCATCCGCGCTGGCGTCGAAGGCAACCGGCTACCCGATCGCGAAGATCGCGGCGAAGCTGGCCGTCGGCTACACGCTGGACGAGTTGCCGAATTTCATCACGACCGATCCGAAGAAAGGCTTGTACACGTCGGCGTGCTTCGAGCCGACGATCGACTACTGCGTGATCAAAATCCCGCGGTGGACGTTCGAAAAATTCCCCGATGCGGACGAGACGCTGACCACGCAGATGAAAAGCGTCGGCGAAGCGATGGCGATTGGGCGCACGTTCAAGGAAGCGCTTCAGAAGGGCATCCGCAGCATGGAGGTCAAGCGCTTCGGCTTCGGCCTCGACAAGTACGACAAGTGGTTGAACGGGCAGAAGCAGCAGTCTTCACGTGGCTTGGGCGTCTCGCCCGAGCAATCCCGCGGAGCGGCTCCGCCGCAAACGCTCGGGCGAGACGCCCAAGCTACAATAGATTCAGACAAAACCACGCAGGGCGAATCGCTCGATCACGAGTGGCCGATTCCCGAAGACAAGCTCACCCGCAAACTCGCCGTGCCGAGCCAGGGGCGGCTTTATTACCTGCGGTATGCGCTGAAGATGGGGTGGTCGATCGAGCGCATTCATGAGCTGACGAACATCGATCCGTGGTTTTTGCATCAGATGAAAGAACTGGTCGATTTTGAGGTTCAGTTGCAGGTCGCGCTCGCATCAGAGCGTGACCTGTTCCACAGGCTTGCGACCGAAGATATCTACGCTTTCGTCATGAACTCTCGTGCGGAAGACGCGATCCGAAAAGCAAAGTCACTGGGTTACAGTGACGTGCAGATCGCCACCGTCGCGGGCACGCATCCGGTGGTGATCCGCTATGTCCGTCAGGTCATTGGCATTGAACCGGTTTACAAGCTCGTTGATACCTGCGCCGCCGAGTTCGAAGCGGCGACACCTTACTACTACTCGACCTACGAAGAACCCTATACCGTCAACGGTGAAGAAGTCCGCGAAGACGAAATCCGCCTGAGCAACCGCCCCAAAGTCATCATCATCGGCGGCGGCCCCAATCGAATCGGTCAAGGCATCGAGTTCGACTACTGCTGCGTCCACGCGGCGTTCGCGATGAAGGAGATCGGCATCGAGTCGGTCATGATCAACTCGAACCCGGAAACGGTTTCGACCGATTACGACACGTCCGACCTGCTCTTCTTCGAACCGCTGACGCACGAAGACGTGCTCAACGTCTGCGAGCGTCTGAACGGACAACCTTTCGAGAAGTCCGATAGCCGCGACGCCACGCGTCGCGCGTCTTCAGGTTTGGTCAAAGGTGTGATCGTCCAATTCGGTGGACAAACCCCGCTCAACCTCGCGCGCGGGTTGCAGGAAGCGGGGGTCCCCATCCTCGGCACTTCCGTCGATTCGCTCGATGCAGCAGGAGACCGCGAGCAGTTCCGCGACTTGCTGAAAAAGCTCAACCTCAAGCAACCCGAGAACGGCATCGCGCGGAATCTCGGCGAAGCAAAGAAGATCGCGCGTGAGATCGGGTATCCGGTGCTCGTCCGTCCCAGCTTCGTCCTCGGCGGGCGCGCGATGGAGATCGTCAGCGACGACGAGCAGCTCGATTACTACATGACCCACGCCGTCGAGGCGTCGGGAGATTCGCCGATCCTGGTGGATAAATTTTTGGATTCGGCGATTGAAGTCGACGTGGATTGCCTGGCGGACTTCCGCGAAGGCGCAAGCGACGGCCAGGCGGTCATTATCGGCGTGATGGAGCACATCGAGGAAGCCGGCATCCATTCCGGCGACTCGGCGTGCTCGCTGCCGCCTTACTCGCTGTCGAAAGAGATCGTGCAGCGGCTGAAAGATCAGACCCGCGCGCTGGCGAAGGCGCTTCAGGTCTGCGGGTTGATGAACGTGCAGTACGCAATCCGCGACGGCGAGATTTACGTCATCGAAGTCAACCCGCGCGCGTCGCGGACCGTGCCGTTCGTCTCAAAAGCCACCGGCGTGCCGTGGGCGAAGATCGCGGCGAAGGTGATGGCGGGGAAATCGCTCGCGGAGATGAACGTCAAGGAACAGCCGGACCCGAAGCACACCTCGGTCAAGGAAGTCGTCTTCCCCTTCAGCAAATTCCCGGGCGTCGACGTGATCCTCGGGCCGGAGATGCGCAGCACGGGCGAAGTGATGGGCATCGACATGTCGTTCGAACTCGCGTTCGCCAAGAGCCAGATCGCGGCGGGAACCGTGCTGCCGATGAGCGGGAATGTCTTCATCTCGGTCCGCAATGCTGACAAGCAGGCGATCATCCCGGTTGCGCGGATGCTCGCGGATGCGGGCTTTAATCTGATGTCCACGTCCGGCACTTATGACGCGCTGGCGAAGGCAGGGATTACCGCCACGCGCATCCCGAAACTTTCCGAGGGCCGGCCGAACATCAAGGACTTGATCAAGAACGGCAAGATCCAGCTCATCATCAACACGCCGACGAAAAAGGGGCCGGCCACCGACGAGGGGAAAATCCGCGCGATGTCGGTGGTGCACAAGGTGCCGATCCTCACGACCATTACCGCCGCAAACGCGGCCGCGCGGGCGATCGTGCAGTTGCAGAAGACCGGGTGGGACGTGCGGCCGTTGCAGGAATATGCCGGTCGTTGAGCGGTCTTCGGTCTTCGGGGGAGCCGGCCCGTCCTCGGGCGGAATAGCACGAATACCCCTGCCCGAGGACGGGCCGGCTCTCCTCATTCTTTTTCCTGTCAAACCATGCTCTTGGTCATACACATCCCATCGAAAGGGCACGTATGACCGATGGCGAGCTATTACAGCGATACGCGGCGAATCGCGACGGCGAGGCGTTTGCGGAGATCGTCCGCCGGCATGGCGGGATGGTCCACGCGACGGCCCGGCGGTTGGCGCGCGACGAGGCGGAGGACGTCACGCAGGCGGTTTTTCTGCTGCTGGCGCAGAAGGCCGGCAAACTCGTCCGATATCGCAATCTCGCCGGTTGGCTCTACAACGTCGCGCGATACTGCGCATCCAACGCGCAGCGCATGCACGGGCGGCGGAAACGACACCTGGAAAACTATCAGCAGCAGGAGAGCGTCGTGAAACAAAGCGCCGTCTCGACTGATCCGCATGCGATGGTGAGCGAGATGCTCGACGCTGGGCTCACGCAGTTAAAAGACGACCAGCGGCAGGCGGTGCTGCTGCGATACATCGAAGGGCTCACGCTCAACGAGGCGGCCGAGCGACTCGGCGTCAATACGGCGGCGGTGGCGAAGCGCGCGGAGCGCGGCGTCACGCGGCTTCGCCAGTATTTCGCTGCGCGCGGCGTGACGCTGTCCGACGCGGCGCTGGCGGCGACGCCGATCACGACCACGTTAGCAGCAAGCCTGAGCCAACTTGCCACCGGCGCGGCGCCGGCGAAGGGCGCAGTGACGATCGCATCGGCGACCGGCACGACAATGACTCTCGCAACGGTGAAGGCGGCGGCCGTCGTGCTTCTCGCGGTGGCAGGCGTGACCGCGGCGGCGGTTGGCGTCGCGAAAGTCGCGCGGCCAACACCGAATTCATCGCAGGCGTCGACCCAGCCCGTTACTCAAAGCATGGCAGCAACCCCGCCGCCCGCTGCCGGCCTGACGCAGGACACCGGCCGCGCCGTCGCGACGCAATTCACACGTGCGTTGCGCGATCGCGACGAGGAAGCGGTCGCGAAGCTGCTCATTGCCAACTCCCCCGACGAAGCGCGCGCCGCGGCGGCGGGTTTCATCGCGCGGATTCGCGACGGCATGTACGCAGCGTTCCCAAATCGGCTCGATCAGGTCGTCAACAGCATGTTCATGTCGAGCCAGCAGGGCGAGATGATCTACGCGACGCTCGACACGAGCACGCCGACCGACGCCGACGTGCAACGTCTTTCGATCCGCCTCGAGCCGGTCGCCGGGCAGTGGCGGGTGCGCGACGCGAAAATCAGTGACGCGGACGCGATCCGCGAATCGTCGCCAAAAGCGCCGCCGGCGACGGCGCCGCTCGATCCGAACGTCCCGGCCGGCACATACACGAACGCGGCGGAGATTTTTCAGCAGTTCCAGTCGCGCATGAACTACGAAGCGGACCCGGCGGCGCTCGAGAAGCAGAAGCCGCTCGTCCTGGAGAATCTCAAGCTCGCGCAAGATGACCTGAAAAAGCTCGCCGCCGCGCTGCGGTCGACGGATCTGGCGATTCCCGACCAGAACGTGATCGACGTCAATAAATGGCTCGAGGAAGCGCGCCGGGTGCTCGATCAGCAGGGCGCGGACGCGTTCTTCAAGTTCGGCGACGGCGTGCGGAACGACCAGGCGTTCATCGCTGCATCGAAGAAGATCTGGGGCTTGAGTGAAACGCTTCTCGCGCGCGCCGAGGCGGAATCGGAGCGGCTGCACGCGGGGACGCGTCCGCCGTCGTTCGCGCCGCCGATCGAGCTGACGTTGTCCTGGGACAACAGCATGCACTCCATCCCGGGGCCGGTGACCGTGCCGCAATGGTTTCGCGACAGCCCGACGTTCAAAGTGTGGCAGAAGCGTCACGACGTTCGCCGCTTCCGCACGCGCGACGACGCCGGCAACGTGTACGAAATCCAATGCAGCGGCGGGATGAAGGGCGAGGACGGGCGGACGTATGAGGTGATCCCGCACATCAGCATGTTCCGCCCGGACGGCACGCTGGCGGCCGCGGCGGAGTATGACCATTTCGGGCGGGCGGTGGGGTGGGGGACGTTCGACAAGACCGGAAAAGTCTTCGTGACGAAAGTCGTGACCGAGCGGAGCGGTAGCGCGACAGATGCGCCGGCGAAAGTCGCGCAGGTGATCTTCTTCGACGAGAAGAAGAACCAGCGTATGTGGGAAGTCGAGAAGGACAACGTCGTGTCGATGGAATTATCAAAGGACCCGATCGGGGGATCGGTCAAGACGTTGCGCGGTGGACGTAAACCACGAGCACACGCGACAACACGCGCTATTTAGCCATTTAGCCACGTCGCTTGCGACGTGCGTGGGCGCACGAGCGGGAGACATGCGCGTCTCGCAGATCGAACGATCGCGCGTCGCAAGCGACGCGGCTAAATGGGGAGCGCGTGACATGGTGGAGCGCGCGACGCGACGATCGTTTGCGCGCAAAAAAAGATGACCGAAGCTGGTCATGCTTCGGTCATCCAAAAAATGGAAAAGCTGCCTGCACCCGGAACGACGCGATTATTTCAGCACGTCGAGCAGTTGTGTCAGCTCGTTGCGCTGCGGGTCGTCCGGGTTGTTCTTGAGATAGCGGTCGAGCCAGACCGACGCCGGCTGCGACAGGCCGCACCGGGCCAGCACCAGCGCGAGGTCGCGCTGAAGTTGCTCGCGCTTGGGCCACAAAAGCATTTCCATTTCCAGCACGGCGGCGACGTCGGCGAAGTGGCCGCTGTTGCCGAACGTGTGCAGCAGGTTCTGAAGCATGCGCGTCAGCCAGTGACGGTTGCTGACCGGCTGCAAGAGCTCATCGCTCCACTCCACGTCGGGCCCCAGCATTTCCTGCATGCGGGCGTGCGCTTCGTCGACGGTGACCAATCGCCCGCCGGCGAACGCATCGACGAGCATGATCTTTTCGTCCACCTCGACGCCGCAGAGGAAGTGGCCCGGCAGCCCGACGCCCCACGCGCGCAGGCCGAGCCGCTCCGCCACGATTTTGTAGACGAGGCTGAGCGTGATCGGCAGGCCACGCTTCGTGCGCAGCACTTCGGGGAGATAGCTGTTCGCGGTGTTGTAGTAATCCTCCTCGTTGCCGATGAAACCTTGTTCGTCGAAGAGCACATCATGGAGGTGGGCGATGATCGCCTGCGCCTGCGTGCCGCGGACGCGCGAGCGGACGGTGTCGGCGTAGCGCTGCAAGGTCGCATCGACGCTGGCGTAGTCGACGTTGTCGAGCTGGTGCATCGCGATGGCGGTGGCGCCGTGGACGAGTGCATCGGGCGACTCAATCGCGCCCACCTGCCGAGCCAGCAGGTTGAACGCTTCCGGTGCACAGCAAAGTGGGAGGGCGGGTTTCATGACTGAGTGCTCCGTCGTCATCCGTCTGAAAAACAACGTCGGCCGGTCCATCGCGCGGTCACTGTCCGGGGTGACTGTCCGGGGTGATGGCATCCCCGTAGCCGTTTTATCGGTCAACTCACACGGTTTCGTGCGTTTATCTGTAGTGCATACCGCGTGCCACGGGCGGCGGGGCGGTGGGAGTTCTCAAAACTTGCGGACAACGCGGGATGTATCGACTGAAACGGCTGGACGGTGGGTCATTATCCAACCAGTGGGATGCGGAATCGGCCGGTTAGGGATTGGCTACGAGTGACGTTCTGACGGCTGCTCAGCCGTAGCCACTGTCGTGGCCGTCGTCCATGAGCGCAGCCGCGACAGCCGATGGATGCTGCGGGCCAACTGCATCAGCTCCGTGCGGCGCAACCGTCCGATCGGCCGCGCCGGATCGAGCTGCAAGCGCGCCATCGCCTGACTAATCGCCTGCGGGCACGTATCTGCCGTCGCCGCCGCGGCGTGCGACAACGACTGCGCGAGCGGCTCGTGCGGCGAGAGGTGCTGACGCGTCGACAGTGCATCGAGCAGATCGTCGGTGCCGGAATTCGGCGGGCGGCGAAGCAGCGATCGATTCATCCTCATTCCTCTCTCTCGCAGGCGGCGATTGGTCTCGCCAGCTAAGAGTATAGCCACGGGCCGGACGCGAAAACCACTCTGCCTAAGCTGGCGTGTTCGCCGCGGCGAACTTGCCCTTTTTAGCATCGCGACTTACGCTTTGCTCTCGACATGGAACTGGCTCTATCGATCACGATTTTCATCGCATTCGGCGCCGGGTTCGTGCTGGTGAACATGGTGGTCGGCCAGCTCGCCCGGCCGCAGATCCCGAATCCGGAAAAGGCGACGGTTTACGAATGCGGCGAGCCGACCATCGGCTCATCGTGGGTGCAGTTCGACCTGCGCTTCTACATTGTCGCGCTCGTCTACCTGATCTTCGATGTTGAAGTCGCGCTCTTCTACCCCTGGGCGGTTGCCTACGGGAGCGCCCCCCGCCTGGCGGCGGAACTGGGCATGACGACGCAGTCGCTGCGCGGCGTGGCGATCGTCGACATGCTCTTCTTTTTCGGCGTGCTGCTGGTCGGGTTCGCGTACCTGTGGCGCTTCGGTTACCTCGACTGGGTCCGCAGCGCGGCGACGACGAGCCTGAAAATCGACTACCAACCCGGTGTCGATCTCCGCCGTGAGGCGCGCACCGACCGCGCCGCGATGTAAACTCTTTTATCGATGAGCAGCCCCCGCCCGCTGCGCGATGTCGCTGCGATGTTCGTCATCCTTGTGGCGACGCTGGCTGTGTTCGCGCCTGTCTACAACTTCGATTTCACGAGCTGGGACGACTACGACACTGTCGCGCGCAACCCGCTGTTGAATCCGCCGACGATCCGTTCGCTGAACGCGTTCTGGACGCGGCCGCACGGCGACTTGTATATCCCGGTGACCTACACCGTCTGGGCCGGTGTCGCCGCCATGCCGAGCACCACCGAGCCCGCGACGCCCACATCGCTGCCGCGATTGCGCCCGCAGGCGTTCCATATTGTAAATGTCGTCTTTCACGCGGCGGCGGCCGTGCT
>JAXDMN010000094.1:0-11907 GCA_034666045.1 Phycisphaerales bacterium
CGCCCATGCATTCGCGGCGGCCAGCCGTTTCTGTGACGCAACGAAGAGCCGCTGGCGCGGCGAGATGCATGGGCGAGGCGCCCATGCCACGACTTTTCAGACACCCTCTCCGGATGACAACTCGTGGAGTGTCGCGACACGCATGCGCGCACCGCTCTAGCCTTCGCCGACGCCGAAATAGCCCTGCCAGGCGAGATCGAACAGTTGCGCGTCGATCCGCGGCGGCTGCCTGCGGAGGTTGCAGATGTCGCGGCAGCGTTCGATCAGATCGCGCGGCTCGGAGGCGCGCAGCTCGCGCTTCTCATCGCGATAACGCTGGAGCACCGTCGCGATCAGCGCCGGCTCGACGCCCATCCCGGCGCCTTCCGCGTAACGGCGAAAAATCTCGGCGTAGCGCTGCTCGTTCGGCTTGTCGACGTGCAGCCGATATCCGATTCGACGCAGGAACGCCGGGTCACTCGCCTCGGTCACGGCCAGGTTGGTCGCGACGATCAGCAGCAGCCGGAAGGGGATGCGAATCTTCTGCCCGGTCGCCAGCGTGAGAAAATCCACCTGGCTCTCGAGCGGAATGATCCAGCGATTGAGCAGATCGACCGAATTGATGCGCTGGCGGCCGAAATCGTCGAGGAGAAACAGTCCGCCGTTTGCTTTGACGTGCGGCGGGGCTTCGTAAAAGCGCAGCGACTCGCTGTACGCGAGATCGAGCTCCGCGATGGTCATCTCGCCGCCCGCGATGATCATCGGCCGGCGGATGCGCATCCAGCGCTGGTCGACGCGCCCGTCGGTCGTCATCGACGGCCCGACGATCGTGTGACACTGCGGGTCGAAGATGCGAATGATGTGGCTTTCGACGCTGATGCAATGCGGGATCCACAGCTCGCCCTCGAGCACGCCGTGCAGCATCCGCCCGAGCGAGGTCTTGCCGTTGCCGGGCGGGCCGAAGAGGAACAGGCTGCGGCCGGACGACGCCGCGAGCGACGCGACTTCGACCGCTTCGTCCGGCAGGACGAGCGAGGAGATCGCGCTGCGCACGCTCTCGAGTGTCGGGCGACCCTGGCGGGCCATCTGCCATTCGAGCATCGCGGCGTACGATTCGAGCGCGACCGGGGCCGGCCCGACGTATCCGGAAATCTCCAGCAGGCGTCGCGCGTATTCGCGACCGCGCTGCGTGATCGAGTAGCGGTAGCTGAGCCCTTCCTGCCCGAGGATTTCGAGGAACTGATCGTCGCGCAGTTGCCAGAAGATGCGCTCGATGATCGCCAGCGGCAGGCGGAGCTGCTGGGCGGCCCAGTCGCTGGTGAGCCGCGGCACGGTGTTGCTGAGCTTGAGGGCGAGATCGCTGAGGACCTGGGCATCGACGCCGGTCTCTTCGATCGCCGCCGGCGCGCCGGGCGCGGTGACGCCGGTCGCCTTGATCAGCGGCGGCATGTGCGGATTGGGCGGCGGCTCGACGCTGCGATTGACCGTCTGGAAGGTTGTAGGATCCAACGCCGAACTCACGTCTGTGCGCCTCCCGCTGCTCCGGTGTCTGTCCTGCGCGGCCGGAAATCGATGTGAACACCCACGCGGCCGCCGGCGACCAGTGTAGGTGCAACGCCCGCGCAGACAAGCGTGTTTTTTCGTCGGTGTGGGCGTAAATGGCGTCAGATGGCCGAATGATCGCCACTGGCGTGGAAGGAGGTGACGTTTATGACGCGGCGTTGAGGATCAGCTCGAACGTCTGATCGCACCGCGCGGACCTATGTCCGCTCGTGCACGGGCGAAATCCGTAGCGTTGATAGAGCGCGATCGCTTCCTTCAGCACCGACGCCGTCTCCAGGGTGATGCGGCGAAAGCCCGTGCGCTTCGCCTCGGCGATCGCATGCTCGAGGAGGCGGCGGCCGTGGCCTTGTCCGCGATGGTCGCGGTGGAGGTACATCTTTCTCAACTCGACGGTGTTCGCGTCCATTGGAAAGAGTCCGACGGTGCCAATGATTTTTTCCGGGACAACAACTAGGAGATCAAACCGTCCGCCGCGGTGGTGATAGGATGATTCGATGTCGAACAGGTCCGCATCCGTATCTGCCGGCGACGGCGCGAGCCGGTACTCGCCCAGCACGCCGAAGACGAGCGTGCGCACGGCCTCGGCGTCCGCATTGGTCGCGGGGCGCAGCGTTACGTGCTCGCCGGTTCCCTGTGACATTCGATCTTCTCCGCCGACGCCGTCAGCTCGCCCGGCTCTTTTTCGCCGATGACGCGCACGACGACGAACGTGATGTCGTCGAGCACCGGCCCGCGGCCGACGAATTTCGCCAGCGAGCGCTGCACCGCCTCGGCGATTTCGTGCGACGTCTTTGCGATGTTGGCGCGGATGACGTCGCGGAGGCGGTCTTTTCCGTACATTTCGCGATGTTCGTCGCGCGCTTCCCAGACACCGTCGGTGCCGGCGAAGAGAATCCAGCCGGGCGCGATGCCGTCGTGGCTGAAATTCTGGAACGGGTAGCCGGCCGTGATGCCGAGCGGGATGTCGCCGCCGTCGAGGTTTACGAACCCGTCGCGCGCCGGGTCGTATGCGATGATCGGATCGTGTCCCGCGCTCGCCCAGCGCACGCGCCGCCGCGACGGCTCGACGACGAGCAGTGCCAGCGTCATGAACAACCCGTGCGGATCGCTGGACAGCACGTCGTTGACGCGGCCCATGAGCTGGCCGAGCGTCAAGTCGCCGGACGCGGCGCTCGTGCGCACCGACGCGCGGGCCGTCGCCATCACCAGCGCGGAGCCGATGCCGTGACCCATCACGTCGCCGACGGCGATGAACGCATGATCGCTCGGCCGATCGGCGACGTCGATGAAGTCGTAATAATCGCCGCCGGTCGCGTCGCAGTAGCGGCTGTGCGCCGCGATGTCGAGCCCGCGCAGCTCCGGGACGCGCTGCGGCAGCAGGCTTTGCTGCACGTGCGTCGCCAGGGCCATCGATTTTTCCAGCTCCATCCGTTGCCGCAGCCCGGCGGCCATGCGGTTCGTCTCTTCCGCGAGTTGCTGAAGCTCGCGCGCACCGGCGAGGTGAAGTTTTGCGTCGAGATCGCCGCCGCCGATGCGGGCGGCGTGACGGGTCAGGCGCATGATCGGCTCGGACAATCGCCGCGAGAAAACGATCCCCAGCACGACCGCCGCCGCGACGGCAAGGGACGCCATCGCGATCGAACGCCGCTGCATGCGTTTCGCTTGCGATAAAAAGGCGGACTCCGGCAGCACGGTGATGATTCGCCAGTTCGCGCCCGGGTACGGCCGCAGTGAAACTTCGCTGACGCGCACCGGCTGATCGCCGACGTTCATCCGCCGCGACTCGATGGCGCCTGCGCTGCCCGTGACAACAACCGCTGTTCCGCGCGTCGTCGCCGCCGGCTCGGTCGCGGGGAACATCGTGGCGACCGCGCGGGCGGCGGGGCTGTCCGAGCCGCCGAGCATCAGCCGCGTTCCCGCCGCCGAGTTCACCCGTCCGTCCGACGCCGCGACGAGGAAGCCTTTGTCGTCGATGATGAAAACCGATCCGGTGGCGCTGAACGGCTGGCGGCGAAGGAAATCGCTGATCGCGCTGAGCGTCACGTCGACGGTCAGCACGCCGACGACGTTGTTCTCATCGCGCACCGCGCGGGTGTATCCGGTCCCGGTCTCTGATTCGCTGCCGGCTTCGCCGAACCAGAAGTAGACGTCGGTCCACGCCGGCGTGGTGTTGCGCAGCGCGGTCTTGTACCAGGGGCGCATGCGCGGGTCGTACTTGTAGGCGCGCAGGACCGTCGCCGTCTGCACCAACCCGGCCGCATCGACTGGCCATTCGACCGCCGCGCAGTCTTTCGCCCCGTCGGCGATGCCGTATTCGATTCGCCCGTGCGCGCGCTGGAGATAAACCGCGTCCCCCTGCGGGTTGCCGAAACAGATCGAGGCGACGTTCGGATTCGTCGCGAGATCGTCGAACATGGCCGGCTGCCACGTCGCGAGCTCCGACGACGACAGTTTTCCGGTCGCGATCCGGCGCGTGTACAGATCGCTGATCCGCACGGCGTCGCCGATATATCGCCGCACCTCGGCGGCGACGCTGCCGGTCGCGTCGTGGATCAACTCTTCGCCAAGCTGCTCGGCGACGGTGCGGCTGGTGAGAATGGAAATGGTCACCAGCGCGGTCGCGACCACGACGATCGGCACAACGACGATCAACGTGATCAACACGCGCAGCGACGGCAGGTGCGCCGCCGTTGTTACTGAATGATTTACTTCGACCGGTCCCGCATCAGCCACAACCGGCATCATAGCCTGCCGCGCACTGCCCTCAACGCTGATCGCCGCGCGCGGCGCGCCGGACGATCAACTTGAATTGCCCAACCGGCGCACTAGAATCCGCCCGCCGCGGCCCCTTGGCGGAATTGGCAGACGCGCTGGATTCAAAATCCAGTTCCCTCACGGGAGTATCGGTTCGACTCCGATAGGGGCCACTGTTCACTTCGCACCGTCTCGCACTGCGTCGTAATCCCATGTAATTCGGCAATCGTGGTAACAGCGGTTCGGCGGGTTGCTGCGCCGGATTCTGCACCGCTTTTTCTGCGGCCTCTGCGCTGCAAGTTGAAGAGAGCGGCGGGGCGTTCCTCGCACCCGATGCCTGCTCCATTGACGTTCTTTCGCCCGGCCGCAATGATAGGTCCGTGGCGTTCGGGCTTAAGATACTCGTGCTCGTGGCAGTGCTGATCCAGTACACACCTCTGCGGGTCTGCGCTCTCGAACGGGTCGCTACGGGTTCCAATTGTCACGACCGAGGATCGCACCGAGGCTTGGGCAACCTGCATGCCGATGAAAAGAACTGCGGTTATCCAGCGGACGGTCAGCACGAGTGCGTCTGCGAACAGCCGAAGGCTGATGCTCAACACGACCCTCAGGGGTTGAAATCCCCGCTCGATTGGACGCAGGTTCCTGTCGCCGCAGTCGTCCCGCTGCTCGCCCCGTCGATGCCGATTTCGTCATTGCCTGATCCCGATCCTGATCGGGGCGCACCCGTCGCGCTGCAATTCCCTCTCCTGATTTGATCCCCAGGCGAACGTGACCTTCCGTCGCGGGCATTGCGCCCTCGTCGTCACTCGTCTGAGGATCCCACTTGAAACTCGATCACCGCTCTTTGCTTTGTCTCGCGCTCGTTCTCGCCCTGGGCAGCGGCTGCACTATCGCGCCGCCCGATCGCGGCTTCGCTGATGGCGTCGTCGCCGCTGGCGTGTCCGAGCCAATTCAATTCGTCGGCACCGTCATGCCCGCGGACGCGAACGAAGACGCGGTGAAGACGCTCACGATCGCCGATGCCGTGCGACGCGCGCTGAAAAATGATCCTGCCGTTCAAGCCGCGATCGCCGAAGTACGCGCGGCGTTGGCCGATGCGCGCCAGACTCGACTCATCCCAAACCCGGTGTTGAGCGTCGCGGTGCGACTTCCCGAAGGCGGCGGCAAGCCGGTCATCGAAGCGGGTCTTGCTGCTGATCTCGTTTCGCTGCTTCTGCGTCCGCGCCAGATCAGCGCGGCCGATCATCGTCTCCGGGCCGCGAGCAGTGATGCGCTGACGGTTGTGCTGGACGCACTCGCCGATGTGCAGGAGCAATACGCGAACGCGCAGGCGCTCGACGCGCGGATCGGCGTGCTGGATCAGCGGAAAAAGCTCGTCCAGCGGCTGCGCGACCTTGCAAGGGCGCGGCTTGAGGCGGGCGAGTCGAGCAGGCTTGACCTGATTACGTTCGACACCGAACGGGTGTCGCTGGACGTTGAGATCACCCAGGCGGCGTCGGAGCGGCGCGAGCAGCGGCTGATGCTGGCGCGGCTGATTGGTCAACCTTCAGGGGTGATTGAATGGGAGTTGATGCCGTGGACGGCACCGACGCCGGTCGCACTGAATGAAACTCAATGGGTGCGGGCGGCGCTCGAACATCGGCCGGAAGTGCAATCTCGTCGCTGGGAGCTGGCCGCGCTCGGCGATGAAGTTGCTCTCGCAAAGCTGGCGGTCTTCGATGGGGCCGACGTAGGAGTGGAAGCGGAGCGTGACCGCGATTGGTCGATCGGCCCGGCGATCTTCACGCCGCTGCCACTCTTCGATTGGGGGCAGCAGCGTCGGGCCAAAGCCGAAGCCCAACGGGCGGCGGCGCGGCACCGGCTGACTCAAACGCGGCGTCAGATCATTGAAGAAGTGCGGCGCGCGGTGGAGTCGCTGACGGCTTCGCAGGCAGTTCTGCGGCAAGTGCAGACGCAGCTTATCCCGCTTGCCGACGAGGGCGTGCAGCAGGCCGAAGCCGCGTACAAGAACGGGCTGGCCGACGTGACGGCGGTGCTGCTGGCCGAGCAGGAAGCGCAGTCGGCTCGGTTGAAGCTGATCGAGTTGCAGCAGAGCGTGTCATCGGCGTCGTATCGGCTGCACCGCGCCGTCGGCGGCCCCGGCATCGCCGCTGCCGTTCCGGCCACGCAGTCCACCGGTCCCACGACCACGACGCGAACCGCATCCCAATCGACGGAGCATCCATGACTACCAACGCGAAGGTTTTCCTTTCTCTTCTGCTCGCCTGTGGCGTCATCGCGCCGGCCTGCGGCCAGGAGAAGGATCACGACCACGATCACGATCACGACAAGCCCATCGCTGCAACAAAGCCAGACATCGGCCACGCCGGTCACGGCGACGACCACGGTCATGTGGACGAAGTGAAGCTCACAGCCGAGGCGATCCGGCAATGGAACATTCGCGTCGAGCCCGCAAAGAAGCGCGTTCTCGCCGCGACGTTCATCGCGCCCGCGCGCGTCGCCTTCAACGCCGAAGCGATGGCTCACGTCGGTTCGCTTGTGCCGGGGCGCGTCGTGGAGATCAAAGTGCGCGTCGGCGACGTCGTGAAGAAGAGCGATGAGCTGCTCGTCATCGAAAGCACCGAACTCGGGCAGGCGCAGAGCGAGTACTTGCAAAGGCGCACCGATCTCGCCGTCGTGCTCTCGACGGTGGAACCGGCGAAGCACGCCTACGAGCGGGCAAAAAAGCTCTACGACCAAAGCCAGGGCATTTCGCTCGGCGAAGTGCAGAAGCGCGAGGCCGAGATGAAGGCAGCGGAAGGTCACGCGCTTACGGCGAAAGCCGCCGCTGTGGCTGCACTGAATCGGCTGCTGCTGCTGGGGATGACGAAGGACGAAGTGAAGGAGTTGGAGGACAAGGGGATGCTGAACCCGAAGCTCTCCGTCCGTGCGCCGATCGCCGGCCGCGTCATTGAACGCGAGGTCACGCTCGGCGAGCTGGTCTCGCCGGAGAAGGAAAAGCTGATGGTGCTGGCCGGCGTTGAAAACGTGTGGGTCTTGGCCGACGTGTCGGAATCACGGTTGCCCCAGGTGATGCTCGGCTCGCCCGCGCAGGTGCAGCTCGCGGCCCTGCCGGGGCAGCGGTTCGAGGGAAAGGTGTCGCACGTCGCGCCCGCGCTGAATCCCGACACGCGAACCGGAAGCGTGCGCATCGAAGTAGCGAACCCCGACGACAAGCTGCGACCCGGCATGTTCGCCAGTGTCATGTTGACCGCTAGCACAGCGGGCGGCGGCGAGGCGGTTCTGGCCGTGCCTGACGAAGCCGTGCAGACGGTCGAGGGCGCGCCGGCGGTGTTCGTGCCGGTCGAGGGCGAAGCGAACACCTTCGCCAAACGCACGGTGACGGTGGGCAAGCCGGCGGGCGGCATGGTGCCCGTTTTGTCCGGGCTCAAGGAAGGCGAGCCGGTCGTCGTCAGCGGCACGTTCATCCTCAAGGCGGAACTCGGCAAAAGCGAAGCGAGTCACGAACACTAAGGCGACGGCCGAAGCGGATCACACCACATGCTTGAACGTATCCTCAAATTCTCGATCGAACATCGCTGGCTCGTCGTCATGCTGACGATCCTCGTCGCCGCGCTCGGCGCGTGGTCGTTGCAGCGACTGCCGATCGACGCGGTGCCGGACATCACGAACAACCAAGTCCAGATCAACACCGTCTACGCTGCGCTCTCGCCGACGGAGATCGAGACGCAGGTCACCTACCCGGTCGAAACCGCGCTCGCAGGGATTCCCGGACTGCAATACACGCGCTCGCTCTCGCGCAACGCCTTCTCCCAGGTGACGGCGGTGTTCGACGACGACGTGGACATCTACTTCGCGCGTCAACAGGTCGCCGAGCGGCTGAACGCGGCCAAGGAGAGCTTGCCGCCCGGCGTCGAGCCGGGGATGGGGCCGATCACGACCGGACTCGGCGAAGTCTATATGTGGACGGTGGAGTACGCGGACCCACACGGCAAAGGCGCGGCGACGACAGCAACCACCCAGGCGGCGGGCGAGCCGGGGTGGCAGGCGGACGGCTCGTACCTGACGCCGGAAGGTCAGCGGCTCACGAGCGATGTCGAAAAGGCCAGCTACCTGCGCACCGTGCAGGATTGGATCATCCGCCCGCAGTTGAAAGGCGTCGAAGGCGTCGCCGGCGTGGACGCGATCGGCGGGTACGTCAAGCAATACCACGTCCAGCCCGATCCGATGAAGCTCATCAGCTTCGGCTTCACGTTCCGCGATGTCATCGAGGCGTTGGAGCGGAACAACGCCAGCGTCGGCGCGGGCTACATCGAGCGCAAGGGCGAGGCGTACAACGTCCGCGTCGCCGGGCGGATCAACAACGTCGAAGAGATCAACGATGTCGTCGTCGGCACGCGTAACGCCACGCCGATCCACATTCACGACGTCGCCACGGTCGGCGTCGGGCCAGAGCTGCGCACCGGGTCGGCGAGCGAGAACGGCGAAGAGGTCGTCGTCGGCACCGCGATGATGCTGATCGGCGCGAACAGCCGAACCGTCGCGGCGGACGTTGACGCGAAGATGTCGGAGATCAACAAGACGCTGCCGCCCGACATCCGCGCCAAGACGGTGCTGAACCGCACGAAGCTGGTGGATGCGACGATCGGCACTGTCAAGCGAAACCTCGTCGAAGGCGCGATCCTCGTCGTCGCCGTGCTGTTCCTGCTGCTGGGCAACATCCGGGCAGCTCTGCTCACAGCGCTGGCGATTCCGCTCTCGATGCTCATCACCGCGACGGGGATGGTGCAGGGGAAGATCAGCGGCAACCTGATGTCGCTGGGCGCGATCGACTTCGGGCTGATCGTGGATGGCGCGGTCATCATTGTCGAAAACTGCCTACGGCGGTTGGCCCATCGCCAGCACGAAGTTGGGCGCACGCTCACGACCGTCGAACGTCTGAACGAGGTCGTTGCGGCGACGAAAGAGATGATCCGCCCCTCCGTCTTCGGGCAAGCGATCATCATTACCGTGTACCTGCCGATCCTCGCGCTGACGGGGATCGAAGGAAAGATGTTCAAGCCGATGGCGTTGACCGTGATGTTCGCCCTGGGCGCGGCGTTCGTCCTGTCGTTGACGGTCATCCCCGCGCTCGTCGCCATCCTCATTCGCGGCAGGGTGCAGGAGAAAGAGAACTTCATCGTCAGGTTCGTAAAGCGGGCATACGAGCCGACGCTCCGCGCAGCGGTGCGAGGACGCTGGATCGTCGTCCCGGTCGCCGCCGCGATGTTTCTTCTGTCCCTGCTGCTCTTCGCTCGGCTCGGGCAGGAGTTCGTGCCAACCTTGGACGAGCAAGACATCGCCATGCACGCCATGCGCATCCCCTCGACCAGCATCACGCAGTCCACCGCGATGCAATTCGAGGTCGAGCGGGTCGTCAGCCGGATTCCCGAAGTGCAATTCGTCTTCTCCAAGACCGGCACGGCCGAGATGGCGGCAGACCCGATGCCGCCGAACGTCTCGGACACCTTCATCATCCTCAAGCCGCAGGATCAGTGGCGCAGCGACAAGGAACTCGACGAGCTGATCGAGCAGCGCCAGCATGAGCTGGAAGCGTTGACAGCGCACGAAGGAGAGAAAGGCCATGACGTGGCGTCAGCCGGCGACGATCACGCCGGCCACGAACACGGCGAAGTCGCGGGAACGGGGAAGAAGGCTAAGCTCACCCGCCTGATCGAGCTGACCGTCAAGACTTTGCCGGGCAACAACTACGAGTTCACTCAGCCGATCCAGATGCGATTCAACGAGTTAATTTCCGGCGTCCGCAGCGACGTGGCGGTAAAAGTCTACGGCGACGACTTCGAGCAGATGCAGCGCACCGCGAACCAGATCGCCGGCGTGCTGCGCGACGTGGCCGGCGCGGCGGACGTGAAGGTCGAGCAGACGGAAGGTCTGCCGATGATGAACGTCACGATCGACCGCGCGGCCATTTCCCGCTACGGCATCAGCGTCGCCGACGTTCAGGACGTTATCGCCGCCGCGATCGGCGGGCGCGAAGCCGGACAGGTATTTGAGGGCGACCGTCGCTTTGACCTCGTCGTCCGCTTGCCCGAACCGTTGCGGGCGGACTTGGCATCGTTTTCGAACTTGCCGATCCCGTTACCGCACACGCACGGCGGCGACGGCCAGCAATTCGCGTCGGCCGGCCAAGTCGGCACGGACGGGTTCGACCCGCCCGGCTTCGTGCCCCTCGAATCGGTCGCAAAAATCGAAACCATCGAGGGGCCGAACCAGATCAGCCGCGAGAACGGCAAAAGGCGGATCGTCGTGCAGGCAAACGTGCGCGGCCGCGACATCGGCTCGTTCGTCACCGACGCGCAGAACAGGATCGACGCCCAGGTGAAGCTGTCGGCCGGCAACTGGCTGGATTGGGGAGGACAATTCGAGAACCTCGTCGCCGCCCGCCGCCGCCTCACGATCGTCGTCCCGCTCTGCTTCTTCCTGATCTTCGTCCTGCTGTTCACGGCGTTCGGCTCGGCCAAGTACGCGATGATGGTCTTCACTTGCGTCCCGCTCGCCCTGACCGGCGGCATCGTCGCACTCTGGCTGCGCGACATGCCGTTCTCGATCTCGGCGGCGGTCGGCTTCATCGCGCTGAGCGGCGTCGCCGTGCTGAACGGGTTGGTGATGATCACGTTCATCAACCAGCTCCGCGATGCCGGCACGCTGCTTGACGACGCGATCCTCACCGGCTCACTCACGCGGCTGCGCCCCGTCCTGATGACCGCGCTCGTCGCCTCGCTCGGCTTCGTCCCAATGGCCCTCGCCACCGGCACCGGGGCGGAAGTTCAGAAGCCGCTGGCGACGGTCGTCATCGGTGGAATCGTGTCCAGCACAATTCTCACCCTCGTTGTTCTGCCCGCTCTCTACCGAATTTGGCACCGCCAGCCCACAGCGCATGGCTCAGCGCCTATTTATTATCGATAAGCCGTCCGCCATTCCGCCGGCTTGCCCCAAAAGTGCTTGAGCCAAAACGCAGCGACCTTGTACATGGCATCGCGTGATTCCTTGACACGGAACGCTGCCGAACCTCTTTGCACTTCGACGGGATCAAGCCTGTTGCATCGACTGCACCGGATTCTGCACCGCCTCCACCATTTACCACCTGCATTTGCGGCCCTTTCGCGGTAATGTTCTGGCCCGATAGGGGCCACTACCTCATGCGACGTGCGACGCGGTTCTTCACCTTACGGTCGTCCATGTCATCGCGCGCTTTGGTTGTTGTCATCGTCGCCGGCTTGCTCGCGGCGGCGACGACGAAGCCTGCGACGAAGATTTTCGCGCGCGACAACCTCGTTGCATGGTGCATTGTTCCATTTGACGCCAAGAAACGGACGCCCGAGCAGCGGGCCGAGATGTTGGAGCGGCTTGGCGTCAAGCATTTCGCGTACGACTGGCGCGACGAGCATTTGCCGACGTTCAATGCGGAGATTGACGCGCTCAAGCGGCACGGCGTTGAGCTCACCGCGGTTTGGTTTCCGGCGAACCTGAACGCGGACGCGCGGAAGATTCTCGCCACGCTGGAGAAGCACAAGCTCACGCCGCAGCTCTGGGTGACGACGGGCGTGC
>JAXDMN010000095.1:0-7514 GCA_034666045.1 Phycisphaerales bacterium
CGACGAATTCTGGGACGGCGACGGGCACAAATGGGTCTTCTTCGACGGCGCGCGACAGGGCGCCGCCAACGGCGCGATCATGCTCCCCGACGGCAGTCTCCTCATCACCGGCAGCACGTTCATCATCGATGCGGAACGTCGCTCGATCGACAACGAACTGCTCCTCGTCAAGATCGACCCGAACGGTTTCGGTCCAGCTACCGACGAAGAGGACTTCGGCGTGATGAGCAGCCCCGTAGCAGGGTCGCGCGTCGCGCGCACACCACTGACCGGCATGGCCGGACTGGCGCCAAACGCGGCGATCGACTCCGCCGGCCGCATCGTCGTCAGCGGCATGCACGAGGTAAAAGGCATCCTCGTGCGCTACACCGCCGACGGCATGCTCGATGCGTCCTTCGGCAATGGCGGCATCGTCCACACGAACTACCTGGACACCGGCAGTCACAGCGTCATTGCGCTCGACGCCAATGACAACATCCTGGCCACGTTCGGCTACTCCGTTACCGGCCACACCAAGCTGGCCCGGTTCCTCGCCGATGGCGCGGTCGATCGCTCGTTCGGCAGCAATGGCGCTCTACCGGCGATTGCGAGCACGTCCAACTTTGTCATTCGTGTATTTACGATGGACGCACACGGCAACATCATCGCCCTCGTGAACGCCGACTCCACCGTCGGCCGCGCGAACGTCTTCCTCGCCCGCCTCCTCGCCCCCGCGCCGGTCGAGATGCCGGCGCCGCCGGTTGAAGACGTCTCCACGTCGATGGCAGTGCGGCCGACGGGGTCGACAACGGATGTCGACTGGTCCTTGCAGCCCATCGCCCTCCCCGATTCCCTCCTGGAACCGAAGGAAGACGACGCACGCCTCGCCGACTGGCTTGCCGCCTGATGCGGGCCTTTTCGAGGAATCGCCGGACATCCCTCCCTCCGAGTGCCGCCGCCGTCATGCTCCATGCATGGCGGCGGCGGTGAAATTGGCTTGACCGCCGCGGCGTCTGACTTGTTACAGTTGCGTCGCTGCGCCGCCGCGAAGTTCGAAAGCGGCCGGCGCGAGCACGTCTGAGCCACGCCGTGGGGTTCTTATGCGGAATGTGCAAAGCGTCGACGTGCGACGGGTGAATCTGCCGCTGCGCCTGGTGTTCCTCGATGAGTTGGCCGGGTTCGTCGGCCCGCGCCGGCACGTCCGCTCGCCGCTGGATTACACGCTGGAAGCGCTCGAGCGCCGCATCGTCTTCTCGGCCGGCGATCTGGATCCGACGTTTGGCAACGGCGGGCTTGCCTTCCCGGCGGCTCCCAGCAACGGCTCCATCCTGATGGACATCGGCGCCGACGGCCGCATCGTCCTCGGCGTGGTCGACACGCACACGAGCCTCTCGCACCTCATGCGCTACACGCCGGACGGGCAGCTCGACCTGTCGTTCGGCGACGGCGGCGGCGTCAACTTCGAGTTCACACCGCCCGGCGGCGCGTGGGGCGGCGTCGAGGAATTCACCGACCTCGTCGTCCTGCCCAACGACAAGATCATCGCGCTCGGGAACAACCTCGCAGGCATGACCAACATCCGCACCGCGATGCACGGCTTCAACGCCGACGGCTCCGTCGACACATCCTTCGGCGACAACGGCGTGGTCGTGCTCGACAATCTCGGCTGGCCGCAAATGCGCGCCGGCGCGGATGGGCGAATCTTCCTCTTCGCCGGCACGCTGTCAGCGACACGGGACGGGTTGGTCCTCTGCTTCAACGGCGACGGCTCGCCCGATCTCACCTTCGGCGATCATGGCCGCGTCCAGATCGACTTCGGCGTCGACGAAGAAATTCGCACCGCCGCGATTGGCCCAGCCGGCGAGATCGTCGTGGTCCTCATGAGCCAGCCGTGGGAGTCATCGGCCGGCGTGGACATCGTCCGCCTTACCCCGCAGGGCCAACTCGATCCGACGTTCGGCCAAGACGGGAAAACCTTCATCGAGCGCCCGCAAAGCCGCTTGGTATTCTCCGATCGCGTCTGCGTCATGAGCGACGGACGCATCGTCTTCAGCGGCGTCGCGTACGGCGAAGCGACCGACGTCCCGCCGGAGAAATTTGTGACACGGCTGCGGACGGACGGGTCGCTCGATTCGAGCTTCGGCGACGGCGGAACTGCCTCCGCGCCCGGGGTGTCGACACTGCTTGAGGTTCAGGCGGACGGCAAGCTCGTCTTCGCCGCCACGCGCCCCGGCCTCGACGGTAATGACCAAACGCTCCTCAGCCGCCTGACCGCCGAAGGGCGACCGGACGAATCGTTCGGCGAAGACGGAATCCGAATTCACGACCTCGGCCCGATGTCCGAGAGCGTCGGTTCACTGAAGCTGACGCTGCATGGCGACATTCTCATCGCCGGCACGATCGGCGGCGCGCTTTCGCTCGCGCAGTTCGATGCTGGAGAGTTGTCCGCCCCGCCGCCCGACGAACCCGCGACGCCGCCGCACACCACGTTCAATGATGTTCGACCCGTCGGCACAGTCGAGGAGGAAACTCCGGCGGCGTTCCGCGCCTGGGCGGATGATCTGCTCGATCCAGATGCGGATGAGGAACAGCTCCTGGCGGGGTTGATCTAACCGTCGCGAAGCAACCGCTCGACCGCCCGCCGCGTCGGCAGCGCCGGCTGCGCCCCGAGCTTCGTGCAGCACAACGCCCCCGCCGCGTTCGCGAGCCGCAGCGCCTCGAGCATCGGCGTTCCCAGCGCATGCGCCACCGCCAGTGCACCGGTAAACGCATCGCCCGCCGCGGTCGAATCGATCACCCGCACCTTGAACGGCTTCACCCGCCGCGAGCCCGCGGCGGTCACGAGCTCGCATCCGCGCGCTCCCCGCTTCAAAACGACCGCCTTCGCGTCAGCACTGGACACCGCCCGCGCCTCGGTTTCGTTCGGCGTCAGCAGATCCACGTCGAACCGCATGCGCTTCTGCGGTGCGGGCGCTGGATCGAGAATCGTAAACACGCCGAGCCGCCGGCACAGCTTCAACGCATGCCGCACTGTTGCGAGCGGAATCTCCAACTGCAAAACGACGACCGACGCAGCGCGAATGAGCGCCTCCGCCGCATCAATGTCCGCCGGCGTGAGTCTCGCGTTCGCGCCGGGCGTGACAACGATCGAGTTCTCGCCCTTGCGGTCGACAACGATCACCGCCACGCCGCTGGCCATGTTCTTCGTAACGGCGACACGATTTGTGACTACACCGTTGTTCTTCAACCCCGCCAGCAACTCCCGCCCAAACGCATCATCCCCAACGCGCCCAATCATGTGCACGTCGACCCGCCCATCCGCAATCCGCGCCGCCGCCACCGCTTGGTTCGCGCCTTTGCCACCGGGAATTGTTCGCAATTCGCTGCCGAGAATCGTCTCGCCCGCCCGCGGCAACCGCTGCGTACGGCAGACGAGATCCATGTTGATGGAGCCGATGACGACGACTGGCCCGACCCGCGCGCGACGCGCCATCACTCCTCCGTGACGTACCGGATCGTGTCGTCGCTCGTGCCCGCTTCCTCGCGCACCGCCGCGAGGATCGCTTCGCCATACTGCTTCACCTTGTGCGGCCCCATCCCCTTGATCTGCTCGAGCCGCGCGAGCGAATCCGGCGCCTGCCTTGCGATGAGCTTCAGCGTCTTGTCGTGGCAGATGCAGTATGGCGGAAGCTGACGCTCGCGCGCCAGGTTCGAACGGAGCGAGCGAAGCCGCTCGAAACGCGCGATGGCGGCGGGATCGAAGGGCTCCTGCGATTCCTCCGCCTCCGCGAGGGCGCGCGGGTTCGTGCCGAGGGCGCGAGAATTCGTCCCCAGCTCACGACTCGTCCGCTTCGGCACGATGTCGATCAAACTCGCCGGCGGAAGCTGTTCGCCCTTCATCACAGCAACGCCGGCGGGCGAAAGCTCGATCACCGGCATGAAGCGCGTCCCTTCCGGGTCGCGCTGCCGGGCCAGGCGCGCTTCGAGCAGGCGGTGCAGCATGGCGATCACGCGCTTGGTCGTGTGCGCGCGGAGCAGGCCGTAGACCGTGAGCTGATCGAGGTTCCACTTGCGCATGCGTTCGTTGTCGCAGCCGGTTAAAACTTCCGCGACGGCGCCGACGCCAAAGCGGCCGTTCATGCGCGCGACAGCGGACAGGAGCTGACGGACGAGCAGGACGGTTTCATCCGGCAAAATCGCCGTCGCCGCGCCGGCCGCATCGATATCGACGGCCGTTCCGCCGCGGCAGATGTCGCACTGGCAATTTTCAACTTCCGCTTCGTCGCCGAAATAATCGAGGATCATCTGCCGCCGGCAGCGATGCGTGCGCGCGTATTTCAGCACGAGATCGAGCTTCGTCCGCGCGTGTTCCTTCTGCTTCTCGATGCGCGCCGGGTCCGCATGCTCGCCGGCGTCTTCGCCGATCTTGCTGATGAAGAATTCCTGCGTGAAGCGGTCCTGGTAGCTGAACAGGATCACGCAGCGCGCCGGCTGTCCATCGCGCCCTGCGCGGCCGGCTTCCTGATAGTACGCTTCGAGCGTGCCCGGCAGGTTGTAATGCACGACGAGGCGCGTGTCCGGCTTGTTGATCCCCATGCCGAACGCGTTCGTCGCGACCGCGACCGCGCGCGAAGCCTGCATGAACCCTTCCTGATTGGCCGTCCGCGCCGCCGGATCCATGCCGGCGTGATACATGAACACCGGCCGGTCCTTCAGCGATTCGCCGACCAGCGACGTCACCGCCTCGACCGTTTTCCGCGTCGCGCAATAAACGATCCCGCTGCCCGGCTCGCGGCGGAGCAGATCGAGCAGGTGCTCGTCCTTCTCCTTCACCTTCGCGACTGTGCGCGATTCGTAAAGCAGGTTCGGGCGATCGAAGCCGGTGACAACGATCGTCGGCTCGCGCAGCGCGAGCTGGCGAATGATGTCGGCGCGCACGTCGTCCGTCGCGGTCGCCGTCAGCGCGATCGTCGGCGGCGCGCCGAGCCGCTGATGGACCTGCCCGAGCAGCGCATATTCCGGCCGAAAATCGTGGCCCCACTGGCTGATGCAGTGCGCCTCGTCGATCGCAAACAATTTGGGCCGCAGCTTTTCGATGACCGGCTGAAATGATGACGCGAAGAAGCGCTCCGGCGCGACGTAAAGCAGCCCCTTAAATCCTTCGTGCAGATCGCGCAGCACCGCGCGCTGCTCGCCGGCGTCGAGCGCGCTGTTCAGCATCGCCGCGTTGATCCCCTCGTCGCGAAGCTGCTGGACCTGGTCTTCCATCAGCGAAATCAGCGGCGAAACGACGATCGTCAGCCCATCCAGAATCGCCGCGGGAAGCTGGTAACACAGGCTCTTGCCCGCCCCGGTGGGCATGACGCACAGCACGTCCTTGCCGCGCAGCACGTCCTCGATCACCTCGCGCTGCGCGACGCGGAAATCGTCGAGGCCGAACAGATTCTGGAGGTGCTCGCGAAGGTCCATTGCGCCGTGGCCGCGATTATAGGTGAGGTCGCGGCGGGCGTCTCGCATCGCGTATCATCGCGTCGATTCGCGTGAACATCGAACAGATCATGCAGTCCGCCTTGCAGCATTTTCAGGCGAAACGCCTGGACGCGGCGGAGGCGGCTGCGCAGGATGCGCTTCGCCTGGCGCCGAATCATCCGGGCCCACCCCACCTGCTTGCCCTCGTCGCGCAACAGCGGCAGGCGCACGAGCAGGCCGTCCGCTGGTTCGAGCGGGCGATCGAACTGGCGCCGCACGATGCGCAGTTGCACGACCAGATGGGACGATCGCTCGGCCTCATCGGTCGATTGGACGTCGCCGAGCGCGCCTTCGCGCGGGCGGTGGAGCTAGCGCCGAACGAGTTGACGCCGCGGCTCGATCTCGCGCTCGCCCGGCAAATGCAGAACCGCCTCGACGACGCGATCGCCAGTTTTCGCGCGGCCGTCCGCATCGCACCGAACCACGCCGCCGCGCACAACGCGCTGGGCGTCGCGCTGGCGATGCAGCGCCGCGTCGAGGCGATCGATGAATTCCGCCGAGCGATCGAACTCGATCCGAATCTCGCCGATGCGCATTTCAACCTCGGCCTGGCGTATCACCGCACCGAACGTCACGCCCACGCGCTCCTGACGCTGACCCGCGCGGCGGAGCTGTCGCCGGACAATCCCGGGCTGCTCAATCTGCTCGGCATCACCCAATTGGCGATGGGCCGAGCGGCGCTGGCGATCGAATCTTTTCGTAGCGCGCTTCACGTCCACCCTGATTTTCCGCTCGCCGCCGACAACCTGCTCTTCGCGCTGCATTATGATCCGGCCACCACGGCCGAAACGCTCATTCGCGAGCACGAACGCTGGGCCGACCATTTCGCTGCCCCGCTGTTGCGCGAGCAGCAGCCGCACGAGAAGGATCGCGACCCGCGCCGCCGCCTGCGCATCGGTTACGTCACACCCGAACTGCGCGGCCACGCCGTCTCGTTCTTCCTCGAGCCGATCCTGCGACACCACGATCACGAGCATTTCGAGATCGTCTGTTACTCCGACACCGAAAAACTCGACGACGTCACGGATCGCCTCCGCGCCGCGGCCGATGCGTGGCACGACACGACCGCGCTGACTGACGCGCAGTTCGCCGAGCGCGTGCGGCAGGACGGCATCGACATCCTCGTCGATCTCGCCGTCCACACGGAGCACAACCGCCTGCTCGCGATGGCGCGAAAACCAGCGCCGCTTCAGTTGTCCTACCTCGGCTACTGCGGCACGACCGGCCTGCCCGCGCCGGCGATCGACGGGCGACTGACCGACGCCGTCGTCGATCCGCCTGACCACGCCGAGCGATGGAACACCGAGCCGCTGATTCGCTCGCCGCGCGTTTTCTGCTGCTATCAGCCGCCCGCCGACGCGCCGGAGATCACGCCGCTTCCCGCCGAGCGGGACGGCTTCATCACGTTCGGCTCGTTCAACGTGCTGGCGAAAGTGACGGAGGAGACGATCGCGCTCTGGTCGAAGATCCTGCACGCGACGCCGCGATCGCGCCTGTTGATGATGTCATTCGCGCTGAAAGACGGCGGCGTCGTGACGGACGTCGCCAAACGCTTCGCCGCCCACGGCATCGAGCGCGGCCGGCTCGAGCTGCCCGGCGGGAAGCCGCTCGGCGACTACCTGCGCACGATCGCGCGCGCCGACATCGCGCTCGACACGTTTCCCTTCAATGGCCACACGACCACCTGCCACGCGCTCTGGATGAGCGTGCCGGTGATCTCGCGCAGCGGCGGCCGGCCGGTCTCGCGCGTCGGGCGCAGCCTGCTCCGCGCAATCGGTCTGGAAGATTTATGCGTCGACAGCGCGGGCGCATACGTGGAAACGGCCGTGAGGCTCGCGGCTGATCCGAAGCGATTGGCGTGCCTCCGCGGCGAGCTGCGCCCGCGCCTCGCCGCATCGCCGCTGTGCGACGCCGCCGGCTTTACCCGCGAGCTCGAATCCGCCTACCGCGCAATGTGGCAAGCCGTGCGATGAGCGACGATACTGAGCCGCGGCATGACGAGAATC
>JAXDMN010000096.1:0-2603 GCA_034666045.1 Phycisphaerales bacterium
AAAAAAAACCCCCCCACGCTTCAGACCTCACATCTCCACCATCATCTCATTCGTGCTCACCCGAAACCCACAACTCGCAAATAATTTCCGCGCCGGCTCATTACACCCCGCCGTCTCCAGCCGCACCTGCTTCACTCCCAGGTCCCGGAATTGTTCCAGCGCGAGCATCGTCATCTGCCGCCCGAGCCCTTCGTTGCGGTAATCCTCTTCCACCCACAGGTCATGAATGAACCCGAACTCCGTCGTGCGATAAATCGGAATGTTCGCTTCCACCGTGCCGATCAAAAATCCCACGACGAACGGCACATCCGCCAGCAGCTTTTCATGATCCGCCACGAGAAACACCGCCCGCGGATCCGCCGCGCGGGCGGTCAGCCAGCGGCGATACATCTCGCTCGGGTTCCGCTTGTAGTCGTAGCGCGCCGGGTCCCACTTCTCGTGCAACGCCGCGATCTTCTCGACCATCGGCAACACGGCAGGCACGTCAGCGGCGGTGGCGGGGCGGATCGTCATGACGTTGGCCACGCTACCACGTCTGCTCTGGCGCTGTAAGCGGCAGATCGGAGACGATAGACTCATCGCGATGCCGCCGGTTCTCACGTGGGAAAAGCAGACTCTCAAACTCCGCAACCCGTTCCGCCTTTCCTACGGCGCGACGGAGGAGCGGCAGTCGTTCTGGATTCGGCTGCGCGACCCGCGCGGGGATGAAGGGTGGGGCGAGGCGAGCATTCCGCCGTATTACCGCGTCGATGCGGGTGAGATGGTTTCATGTTGGCAGCGGGCGAACGACCAGGATCGGCCGCTGCCGGATGAGGTGAAGGACGTCGCCGCATGGGTGCCGGACGGGCCCGCGCCGGCGCGGTGTGCGATCGAGTTGGCCCTCTTCGATTGCATCGGCAAGCGCCGCGGCGTGCCACTGTATCAGCTTCTCGATCTGCCGCGGCCGGGCGGGTTGTCGACGACGTTCACGATCAGCATCGACACGCCGGACGCCATGGCCGCGATGGCCAGGCAGATCGAAAAATATCCGCTGATCAAATTGAAACTCGGCAGCGACGATGATGAGTCGCGCGTGCGCGCTGTGCGCGAAGCGCGGCCCGACGCCAAACTTTGCGTCGACGCCAACGCCGGCTGGACGCTCGACGAGGCGATTTCACACCTGAAATGGCTGGAAAAATACGACATCGAGCTGATCGAGCAGCCGCTGCCGCGCGATCAGCATGAAAACCTCGGCGAAGTGCAGAAGCGCACGCGCATCCCGATCGTCGCCGACGAATCGGTGCAGACGCTGGTCGACGTCGAGCGCCTCGGCCGCGCCGGCGTGCGCGGGATCAACCTCAAGCTCATGAAGGTCGGCGGCCTCACGCCGGGCCTGACGATCGTCCGCCGGGCGCGCGAGCTGAACATGAAAATCATGCTCGGCTGCATGATCGAGACGTCGATTGGCATCACCGCCGCCGCGCACCTCGCTGGATTGGCCGACTGGCTCGACCTCGACGCGCCACTGCTGATCAGCAATGACCCATTCGACGGCGTCCGCTACGATGAGCACGCGCGGATCACGCTGCCGGATCGCCCCGGCATCGGCGTGACACGAAAGCAGCAACCGGCATGAAAGACCAGATCGAAAAAGTCCTCGCCGACGTGGCAGCGAAGTACAACGACCGCCGCCTGCACGTTTGCAACGTCACGGTCGACGCGGCCGAGGAGGGCGCCGTCAAGATCGCCGGCCGGGTGCTCGAGGCGGCGTATCTCGACGCAATTCGCCAGTCGCTGCCGGCGAACGTGAAGCTCGACGTCGCAAACGTCCAGGTGCTGCGACGCGCGAAGACGCAGACACTAACCGTCGCGACGAACCTCACGGACCTGCACGTCGAGCCGTCGTTCCTGTCGGAATTGCTCACGCAGGTCACCAACGGCGTCACGCTCGAAGTCCTCGAAGAAAAAGACAAGTGGTGTTTCGTTCGTCAGGCCGACGGCTACCTCGGCTGGGCGTACAAGCCGTATCTCGCGGCGGCCGGGCCGATCAACGCGACACACATCGTCGCCGCGCCGACGATGCCGATCTTCGCGGAAGGAAAAAATCCGCCGGAGCCGCTCTCGCGCCTGCTCGGCGGGACGGCTGTCGAGGTGACGCGCGTCGAGCACGACTGCGCCCACGTTCGCCTCGCCGGCGAGATGTTTCCGAAAGGTTGGGTGCCGCGGCAATATCTGCGCCCGCTCGCGTCGCTGCCGATCGCTTCAACCGCGGCACGCCCGCAGATGATCGCCGACGCCCGCGCGCTGCGCGGCACATACTATCTTTGGGGCGGCGGCTCCGCCTTCGGGATCGACTGTTCCGGACTCGCGCAACTCGTCCACCGCCTTAGCGGCTACACGATCCCGCGCGACGCCGATCTCCAATTCGCCGCCGGCCGACCGGTGGAAGGCGAAAATTTCCAGCCCGGCGACCTCCTCTTTTTCATCAACGATCACGAACGTCGAAAAATCAGCCACGTCGGCATCTCCACCGGCGGCTGGAACATGATCCACTCGTCGCGCTTCCACAACGGCGTCTACGAAGACGACGTGCAGGCGCGGCCGCATTTGCGGGACAACTTCGC
>JAXDMN010000097.1:0-15906 GCA_034666045.1 Phycisphaerales bacterium
CGCAGCTCGACGAGAATTTCGCCGAGCAGCTTCTGGTGGTTCGACCGCTTCTGTTCTTCCAGCGCGCGGTCGAGCTGCTCCTGTTTGAGGAGGCCCCTGTTGAGCAGGAGCTGGCCGAGAGGTTTGCGCTGTGCGGTGGCAATCATGTTGTCATTTGCAATTTGCGATTTGCGATTTGCGATTTGAATTCAATTGCAAATCGCAAATTGGCAATCGCAAATCCCTTACCTCATTGTCTTCAACGCTCCCGCGAGGTCTCCATGGCACTCAAACCGATGCTCCAGCCTCGTGATCTCCAAAATCTTCCGGCAGTTTTCGTCCAGGTTGACGAGCTTGATCTGGCCGAACAGGTCTTCGCAGCGGCGTTTGAGCCAGAGCAGTGTTTCGAGTCCTTCGCTGTCGATGAAGTCCGCCTTCTCGAAGTCGAGAACGAAATCGGCGATGCGGCGTTGCTCGATGCGCTCCTCGACGGTGCGGCGGACTTCCTTGCTGGTGTCCGCGGCGAGATCGCCGTTGAGCGACAGGACGCAGACGTTGCTGTAATCGTCGGCCTTGATCGGCATCGTCTCAATCCCTTACGCCACGCGCAGCGTCCTCTGCATATCGTTCAGTTGCTTGGTCTGATGCTCGTAATCGCGGAGCAACTCGCGGAACTCCTCGACGTCCGTGCGCAGGAACGCCTCGGCCAGCCCAGGATCGAACTGCGTGCCGCTGCACCGGCGGATTTCCATCAGCGCGACTTCCAGCGGCAGCGCCTTGCGATAGGTTCGGTTCGAGGTCATCGCATCGAAGCAGTCGGCGAGACAGAGAATCCGGCCCATGAGCGGAATGTCTTCGCCACACAGTCCGGTCGGGTAGCCCTTGCCGTCGTAGCGCTCGTGATGGTGCAGCACGCCCGGGATGATGTCCTTGATCTGCTTGATGTCCGCCAGGATGCGCGCGCCGATCGCGGGATGCTTCTTCATCTGGTCGAACTCTTCCGGCGTGAGCTTGCCCGGCTTCTGAAGCACCGCCTCGGGGACGCCGATCTTCCCGACGTCGTGCAGCAGCCCGGCCATGTAGATCCGCTCGACTTCGTGGTCGGTGAGCTTGATCTGCTTGGCGAGATGCCGGCTGAGCAGCGCGACGCGCTCGGAGTGACCGCAGGTGTAGGCGTCTTTGGCGTCGACGGCGCTCGTGAGCGAGTGCAGCAGGCCCATCATCAGGCCGTGCACGTCGGCGAAGAGCGTGACGTTTTCGAGGTAGATCGCCGATTCGTTGGCGATTGAGTTGAGCAGCTTGCTGTCGACCGAATCGAACTCGCCGGTCAGCTTGTCGATGCCGAACAGGCAGCCGAGGATCTGGTCTTCGCGCTGAAGCGGGACGGCGATGATCTGCTTCGCATATTCGCCGAGCCAGGCGAAGGTCTTGTCGGCCAGAAGGTTGTTGACCAGCAGCGGCGACTTGCGGCCGTTGAGGACCTTGAGCAGCTCGTCGGTCAGCCGGTGCACCTTGCCGGGCGGAAGACTGAGGCTGCCGAAGAGGACCGGATCCTGCTGATCGTGCGGCGTGCGCAGGACGACGCCCATGCCGCGGACGCCCATCACTTCCATCACGTCCAGGCACGCCTGCTTGAAGAAGTCGCCCGCGCGGCGATTGATCTTCATGCCGCTGCTGAGCTGGTAGATCAGGCTCAATTCTTCGTAGGTGTTGGCGAGCTGCCCGGAGAGCGAATCGAGCTCCTGCTCGAGGCTGGCCAGGCGGACCTGATCGCGGATCATGCCGAGCAGCAGGCGCGCCTGGCGCTGGATCGCTTCGTCGCCGTAGATCGGCAGCTCTTCGCCCTGTTGATTCAGCCAGATGCCGTCGATGCCGAGGCGGCTACAGACACGCATGACGTCTTCGCCGAGGCGGAAGCTGCTTCCCTTGGCGGCGAGCAACAGCACGCCGGTGAGCTGGCGCTTTTCGACATAGGGGAACGCGGCCAGCACCACTCCCGGCAGCGTGTTCCAGACTTCAACCGTCGTATTGACGCTCATCGCGGCGACTTTTTCCGCGAGTTTGGCAGTCGGGCTGGGATATTGCACCATAGGGATGGCGAAGCGCTGGAAGAACAGTCCGGCGCTGCCATCGTGATACATGAGCGAACCGTCGCGGCCGAGCATGAGCAAGCAGAGCCCACTGGGGCGGAAGCGCGCAGCGAGATTGTCCAGCACCGCGATCGGAATGATCGGCGCGGCGGAGGCGGACTTGGTTGCGATCGCGTTGGGAATAGCTTGCAACATGATCTTTGCCTTTGTCTCCATCCACGGTCACTCCACGGTGACCATGCCACCTCAGGCGGCTTGTCCACCGAGAACTTCGTTAACGGTCAAGAGCAGGTGTCGCGGGGAAAAGGGCTTACTCAGCATGCGCAGGATGCCGCTCTGCTCGGTGTCGTGCGGCTCCAGGTGATAGCCGCGCGCGGTCAGCATGATCGCGGGGATGTCGCTGGTGCGGCTGTCCTGCTTGAGACGCTGACACAGCTCGAGCCCGGACAACTGCGGCATGTGATAATCGGTGATGAGCAAGTCCGGGTGCTGCGACTGCGCCATCTCGAGCGCTTCCTGCCCGTCGCGCGCCGTGATGACGCGGAAGCCGGCGTTGCGCAGCTTCAGCGAGACCACGTGAAGGATGTGGGACTCATCGTCCGCGACGAGAATCGTCTTTTCACTCATGATGCCCTCTCTCCGGATTTGCGATTGCCAATTTACGATTTGCAATTGAGTCAAATCGCAAACTGCAAACTGCAAATCGCAAATCTCCACTCACTCCGCAAGGTCGAGCTCGAACCCAAACGTCGAGCCCTTGCCCTGCGTGCTCTCCACGAAAATCCGGCCGTGATGAACCGTCTCCACAATGTGCTTGACCAGCGAGAGACCCAAACCGGTGCCTTTTGCCATCCGGTTATTCGCCTCGACTCTGTAGAACTTATCGAACACAAAGGGCAGGTCCTTGGGCGGAATCCCGACGCCGGTGTCGGATATTCGGGCGGAAACGAGCTTCTTCGCTTCGTCCACTTCCGTCTGGACCGTGATGACGCCGTTCTCCGGCGTGTACTTCACCGCGTTGCTCAGCAGGTTGAGCACCGCCTGATAAAGCATGTCGCGGTCGGCGACGGTCTGATAAAAAACCGGCGTGAGCTGTTCGACGAGGGTTATCTGCTTCCCCTTCGCCTGCGGCGCGATCACTTCGATCGCTTCCTTCAGGATGACGGTCAGGCTCTGCGGCTGCTTGTTGATCTTGACCAGGCCGGACTCGATGCGGCTGATATTCAAAATGTTGTCAATCAGGCGCGAGAGGCGATTCGACTCGTTTTGGATGACTTCGTAGAACTCCCGCTTGGTCTTTTCGTCGTCCGCTTCGCCGTCAATGAGCATCTCGATGTACGCCTTGATGCTCGCCAGCGGCGTTCGCAGCTCGTGGGAGACGTTGGAGACGAAGTCGTTCTTCATCTCCGCGACTTCCTTCTCCTTGGTCATGTCATGCAGGACCGCGACGACGCCGGCGGGATGCGCGGTGTGCTTGTCGGCGACGCAGGAGAGCGTGATCTTGAAAGTTCGGTCGCCGGCGGAAGTTTTGACGGTGTGCTCTACGATTCGGCGTCCGGAGGCGCTGTTGCTCTGGCGCATCTCGCGAATGAGCCCGATGACCTTCTCGTCGCGCAGCACCTGGTCGACCGGCGCCCGCCCCGCTCGCGCGAGGTCGAAGTCGAACGTCCGCGCCGCTGCTTCATTGGCGAGCACGAGGTCGTCGAACGGATCGGTCACCAGGACGGCGTCGGAGATGCTGTAGATGATCGCCTCGGCGTGCTGCCGCTCGGCGGTGGCGACCTTGAGCTGGATCTCGATCTCTTTGGCCTTGAGCAGCGCGTCATTGACGGCGCGTTCCGCCTGCTCGACGAGATCGTTCGTCGCCAGCACGAGCGGGAGGACGTCGCGGCTTGGGGAATCGAGCGGTCGAAGGTGTGCGCCGCCCAGCCGCCGGCGAAGCTGCAGGACGAGCTTTTGGAGGTCGCGGCGGTTGGTGACGGCGGCCATCAGTCCGGCCGTCGCCGCCAGCAGCAGCAGCACGGTCCCGATCGCCGGGAGCCCCTGCCATTGCGCCATCGCGACGCTGATGCACCCGACGCCGCCCAGCGTCAGCACGATCATCAGGAAGATGAGAATTCTTCCGCGCCGCACGTTCTCACTCCGTCCCTCAAAAAAAGACGCGCGACGCGTAGTTGCGTCGCGTCGCTTGTTCACGGCTCTTCCGGCGTCCGCGCGTCTTTCCAATTATCGGCGATGCGCGCCGATCACTCGTTCAGGTCTACCGAAGCCAACAGCTTCCGCGCCATTTCGTCGCCCGGCTTGATCTTGAGCGCCTTGGCGTAGTGCTTCGTCGCCTCGTCGGTCCGCCCGAGCTTTTGCAGCGCGTAGCCGACCATGCAGATGCTGACGGTGTCTTTCGAATCGAGCGCACTGGCGCGCTGGAAGCTCGTCAGCGCGTCGTTGTACTTCTTCTGGCGCAGACGGAGATACCCGGTCAGCAGGCGGGCTTCCGAATTGGCCGGATCGGTCGCGGTGGCGCGCTTCAGCGCAAGGTCCGCGCGTTTCTCGTCCCCGAGCTGCATCGCGACTCGACCGAGCGCGACCCAGACGGCGGGATTCGATTCATCAAGCTGGCTGGCGGTCTCGAGCGACGACCGCGCATCGCGCAGCCGCCCCGCTTCCAGCAGCGACTTGCCCAGCGCCAGGTGAACGTCCCCGCGCTTGCTGTAGGTTTCGCTCTTGAGCACCTTGCGGAACGGCTCGATCGCCTCGGCGAACTTGCCGCTGAAGTAGAGCGCGAAGCCGAGATGTTCGTGGATGATGAGGTCGTCAGTCGCGAGGATGCTCGCCTGCCGAAGGACGGCGGCGGCGTCATCGTACTTCTTGAACTGCATCAGCAACTGCCCCACCGCGTCGCGGATGACAGCACTGCTCTCGAAGTAGACGACCTTGGATTGAAGCAGGCGAAGCGCCTCTTCCTGCCGGCCGAGGACGACCAGCATTTCCGACTTGGCCAGGAGATAGGCGAGCTCGCCCGTCTCCTTGTCCGCGGCGGTGGAGTAGAACTCCAGCGCGACTTCCGGCTTCTGCCAGCGTTGGTTCACAACGCCGGCGAGATAATCGGCTTCTGCGTTTTTCGGGTTGATCTTGCGGGCCTTGGCCAACTCTTTGTCGGCAAGGTCAAGGTTCCCGGCTTCGATCGCGAGTTTCGCCGAGAGGACACGCAGCGGCCCGTGTTCCGGGTCGAGCCGCAGCGCGTCGTCGGCTGTTTTGCGGGCAGGATCGAAGTTGCCGGTGGCGTACTGGTCTTTCGCCAGGCCGTACATCACGTTGGCCCGGGCCCGGTTCCATTGTTGTGTCGCTTGCTGTTTCTGCGAAGGCTTCTTCGTCCCGGAGCAACCTCCGACGACTCCGAGCCCGAGAGCGACACCGCACGCCACCGGCAACATCCATTTCAAACGCATTACTTACTCCGTTTCGCGTTCACATCTTTCAATCGCGCATCCCTGCACTCGCAGAAGAAGCGTTACTCGCTCTGCTGATTGGCGCCCGGCTGCTCATCGAGCGGGGTCACCGTGATCGCCGACCCGCCTTCGGACGATTCGCCCTGGGCGGCTTCGGTCTTGCTTTCTTCGGTCGACTCGGTCGCCGGAGCTGAGTCGGTGTTCCCGGCCGCCGAGTTATCGGACGACTGGGACTCCGTCTTGGCCCCGTCCTCCGCCAGCGGGGTGCTGGCAGAGGAGTTCTCCTCGGTCGTCGAGGACGTCGGCTCTTCGGTCGGGGCCGGAACCGAGATCACTTCTTCCATCGGCGCCTCGACGGAGATTTCTTCCGCCGGCTGCGTCGTGGGGGTCTCGGCGGTCGCCTCGCCCGAGGGCTGAGTCGTCGCGTCGGCGGTCGCCTCGCCCGGTTGGGTCGCCGGCGTGGTCGACTTGTCCGCCTCGGCGCGGAGCACCGGTGCGGTCGTCGGCTGCGTCGCCGGAGCGACGTCGTTCAGGATGGCCCGACGCACGAAGCTGCGGACCGAGGTCCCGTCAGCCGCGGTCAGTTCCTGACCCGTGAGCTGCTCACGGAGCTGAATCGCTTCGACAAACTTCGGATTGAGGTTGGTGGCGGCATCGAGGTGCCACTTGGCCAACGAGCGGTCCGGGTTCGTCTTGTTCAGCTCTTTCTTCGCCGACTCGTACCAGCCTTCGGCCATGCGCTCACGGCCCCAGGGCATCAGACCCTTGCGGGTGCCGACGCGGAGTTGCTCGGCGACGCGCAGTTCGGCTTCAGACATCCGGCTGTACGCCGCGTCGTCTTTCACGATGTGCGGGGTGAGCAGGATGATGACTTCCTCGCGGACCGTACGGTCGCGCTGATTCTTGAAGAGCATGCCAACCAGCGGGAGGTTGCCGACGAACGGCACCTGGCTCTTGGCGCTGACCGTGCTCTCGCGGAAGAGACCGCCGATCACGATCGTGTGCCCGTCCTTGACCATGACGTTGCTCGTCACTTCGGTCGTGGTCTTGCTGGGCAGGCCGTTGGCATTGACCTGGCCGTCCGAATCTTCCGGGTGGACTTCCATGCGGATAAATCCGTCAGAAGCCACATAGGGGCGGAAGATCAGGCGCGTGCCGGTCTTGAGGCTTTCGACCGACTGGCTGGTGGTCGTCTCGGTGGTGACGGTCGTGTAGTAGCCGTCTTCCTTACCGACGAACACTTCGCCCTGCTGGCGGTTAAGTGCCAGCACCTTCGGGTTGGCCATGATGGTGGTGTCGGTCAACTGCTCGAGGGCGGCCACGAAGACCGAGACGCTGGAGCTGACGACGCCGACCTTGAGGCCGTTGGCGATCGGTCCGCTGAAGGACTGACCGGTGCCCGCGGTGTGGACGCGGCTGCCGTCGGTCGGGATGACCGCGTCGCCGCCGCCCGGCGGCGAGACCGGCTTGACGCCGGCGTTGCCGATCAGGCCCGTCGTCTCGCTGGCGCCCAGCGAGTTGAAGTCCACGCCGCCCAGGATGTTGAAGTCGACACCCAGCGCATTGTCCTCATTGAGGGTGGCGCGCAGGATGGTGGCCTCGAGCAGGATCTGCTGCGGACGACGATCGACATCGGCGAGGATGCGCCGCGCCGCGTCGATGTTCTCGGGGTAGTCGGTCACGACGATCATCTCGTCGCTGGCGTGGTCAGTGCCACCGCCGCCGGCCGGCGCGCTGCCGATGCCGGACTTGCTCTGCGTCGTGATCGCCACTTCGCCGCCGCCCTTGCTGAGCACGGGCTTGATCATGTTGGCGGCATTGGCGGCGGGCGTGTAGTACACGCGGAAGACTTCCGTCTTCATCTGCCGCTCGTTCTTCTCGATCTCGGCGATTTCCTTCGTCGTGTAGACGTAGATGAAATTGCCTTTCTCGCGATAGGCGTAGCCGTTGGCGTGCAGGATCGCGTCGAGCGCCTCGCGGACGGTGACGTCGTAGAGGTTGGCGGTGACGGTGCCGTGCACGTCCTTGGACGCGACGATGTTCTTCTGGCTCTGCAGCGAGAGCATGCGAAGAACTTCGACGAGGTTCGCGTCGTTGACGTGAATCTCGACGGTGCCGGCGTCGCTGACGCTCACTTCTGAGCTGCTGACGCTGCGGCCTTCGCTCGGTTGTGAGGTCGGGGCGGCGGTGGCGCCGTCGTTGGTGGCGACGCTGCCGTCAGCGGGCGCCGTGGTGGCGGCGGCCGGATGCGTGGTCGCGCCGGCGGCGCCGGCAGCGAACGGATCCGTCGCTTCATCGAGCAGCTTCACTTCAGTCGCTTCTGCCGGCGCAGCAATGAGCCGCTCGGTGGCCTTGTGGCCTGGAGCGGTGACGGCTGCGAAGGCGATGTTGGCAGTGTCGGAAGCGGCGGGCAAGATTGCCTTGCTTTCCGTAGCTGCCACGATCACCCGACTGGTATAAACGGACGCTGCGGCCAAAAAAAGAAGACCTGCGGTCTTGGTCCACTTACGCATGATTCAACTCCGTGTGTGGCGAACGCTTTCGCGTCTCGCCGAAACCCGCATGCTGCGGCCTGGGCGTTGTGCCTCGCGGCGGGATGTTGACTCCGTCCCACGCCGCCGAAAGCCAAAACTCTCAGGCCCCAACCTGCTTACTTTGTCCGGGCATCCGTCGTCACTTCATCTGGATCTCGAGCTTGATGCCCTCCCGCTCGACGATGATCCGCCGTGGCTCAATCCGGAGCACACGGAATGTCGCGACTACGTCGCCTTCACCAACCAGGTCACCATCGATGACCGCTTTTGGTGAAGCGCCCATGATGGTGGATTGCAGACGCAACTGACTCGCCTGCCGCGCCAAGTTCTCCACGAGAACCCGACGCTCTTTCCTCACATCGGCACGAGACGTCATTGACTTTGCCAACTCATCCCAAAATCCCACGACGTCTTTATTGGTCGTTTGCACCGGGCTGCCGTCGTGCGGAAATTTATCAAGCTGAACAGCGAAGAGGTTGCGCGTGAGAGGCGCGCCCGGAGAATCCATCCAAACGCGCAGCGCGGTCGCGCTGTCCATCGGCTTGGCTGGAGCCAGCAATCCGTCGCTGCCTGTTCCCGGCGCGGACGAATTATTGGCCGCCCCCGGCGCCGCGTTCGCGTTGGCGTGAGACGGACCGCCGTCCTTGTCGTTCATCTGCAGGCGAACCTGCAGCACGACGAGGATCGATATCAGTACTGTTAGGATGCCCGCCCTTTTGGGGTCATTCCGAACAGCCGCGAAAATCTTGTCCCATAACGTGCGAGGCGTCTTTGCGGCCATGGCTCAGCCCTCCGCAAAATAAATGTTCATAGACAGTTCAACTTGAACTTGTCCCGGCTTCCCCGCTGCTTCGAGTCCCCGAATTTTCAGGCCCTTCACCCGCGTGAGCCGCTGCATTTCTTCGGCCCGGCGAAGGAAATTGAATACGCTGTTGAAGTCCCCCTCGAACTTCAGCGAGATGGGCCACTCCGCGTAGAGATCCGAGCGCACGGGCACGCCCGGCTCGACCGTCCACTTGTTCCGCAAGCCCGCCTGGCTGCTTACTTCCGTGATGCTGTTGATGAACGCGTGCAACTCGGGCGCCTTGGGGAGCTTCTTGTCGAAGCGCTCGAGGCGATTGCGCATCTCGTTCACGGCCAACAGGACGTCCGGGAGAATCTGCACGCGCGTGCGATTGCTTGTGAGATCGCGCCGCTTCGCCGCGATCTGCGTCTCGAGCCCGTCGAGCTTTTCCTTGTTCGGGCGATACGCGATCGCGTAGAACCCGATGATCATGACGATCAGGGTGACCCCGAGAACCCACTGGGCCCGGGCGCACCACTCGGCTTGTGTCTGAAGCGTTCGCATGGCGCGTTTACCGTCCTCCCGATCCGCCGGAGATCCCGGCGAGGTCCATCGTGAACGTCACTTCGAATTCGCGCATCACGTGACCGCGGTCTTGACGCTCGTGCGAGTACATCAGCTCGACGTTCTTGAAGAACGGTCGGCCGGTGAGCTTGGCGAGGAACTCGCCGAGGTCCATGTCGGTGGGCGCGACGCCGTGCATGCGGAAGCGGAGCTTCGGGGACTCGTGGCCCTTCTCGCGCTGCGCGCGGGCGGAGAGCCCCCCGCCGCTGCCGTTGCCGCCGCGCGCCGGCTCTTCGGTTTCGAGCGTCAGGTCGAGCAGCGCCATGTCGGCCGGCATCATCTGCTCGAGCGTGGTGATGATCCGCGTGGTTTCGACCGGGCGACCGATCTTGAGAAAGATCTGGTCCTGCTGTCCGAGCTGTCGCTGCAACTGGAGAAGGTCTTCCAGGCGCGCCAACTCGTTCTCGCTCTGATCAAGATCGGAGTGAAGCGCGGCGATTTCGATTTCGCGCGCGTGGACGTTGCGCTGCACGAGCAGCATCCACAGCCCCAGCCCGCTGAGCAGGATCAGCGTGACCCACGCCTGCAGCGCGACGCTGCGCCGGCGCTTGCGGACCTTGGGGTACCAGTCGGGAAGGAATTCCACTTCACGCATGGGCTTCCTCCTCGCGCTTGGCGTGAAGGGCATTGCCATTGCCATTTCCGAGGCCATTCGCGCTCGGCGGAAGATCGGTGCGGCGGATGACGTCGGCGGCGGTCGAGTTCTCGATCGCCTTGGCGATGTCGATCACTTCCGCCGTGGACGCCGCGGGCGCCGAGGGGTCGCGCGGCTTGCCGTCGCGCGGCGCGAATTGCCCGGCAGTCAGCTTCAGGCTCAGCCCGAAGGCCAGCGCCCACTCGGACATGAAACCCATGCGGTCGGACGCTTCCATGCCACTGGTGTCGACGCTGAAGAGCGGTCGCCCCGCTTCGACGGGGATCGAGAGCGCGGCGTTGAGCACGCCGAGCAGCATCGGGTCGGCCGCTTCGCCGCCGAGCAGGCGCAGCTTGTTCGGCCGCTGCCCGCGGAAAGTGACGGAGTAATAACGAAGACAGAGCGCGATCTCGCGCCCGAGTTCTTCCATCGTGCTGCGCGTCGCATCGAAGACGGCCTGGCGGACGGCGTCCTTCTTCAACAGGTCGACCGTCGACGGGCCCGGCGCCGCTTCGATCAGCCGGCGACGCAGCCCGCGCGCTTCGTCCATCGTGATGCCAAGCTTGCGACTGACCGCTTCCTGGAAGTGATACGAGCCGACGTCGATGCCCTTGATGAAGCTGATCTCGCGCCCGCGGCCGATCACGACCTCGCTGCGGCGCGAGCCCACGTCGACCACCACGTGCACGTCCTGCTCGTCCTCACGTCGGCGGATGAAGCGTTCCTGCGAGCGATAGAGCGCGCACGCCTCGACGTCGAGCGATTCGACGACGGCGCCGCAGCGATGCAACTGCTCGAGGAAGCCGTTGACGTCCTCGTGCATCGCGGCGAGCACGATGACTTCCTGGCGGACGTCGATCCCCTGCCGTACTTCGCCGGCGGAGAGGATCTGGATCTGCGATTTATCGGTATCGAACGCGAAGATGTTCTTCGCCTCGAACTTCACCGCCGCCGTCAGCTCGTGCTGCGGGATCAGCGGCATGCGCAGGTTCTTCACGTGCAGCATCTCGCGCGGCAGCGCCACGACGACGCGGCGTCCGGCGAAACGACCGTTGCGAAACATCTGCCGCACCAGGTCGATCACGGCCGCATTGCGCGTGTCGGGCTGCTCGCGTGCGGCGGGCGGGATCACCTGCCGCGCCGACGCGTAGACCGACAGGGTTTGCCCGACGGTCTCGACCTGCAGCATCTTGATGCTGTCGTAGCCGATATCGAGCCCGATCGGCAGAACTTGTGACCTGGTCAGTCGGATCATCACGCCCTTCAAGTCCGTCAGTTCACCAGGATCTCGCCCGTCGCGGCCGAGATCGTCACCTTGACCTCGAAGGTCCCGGACTTGATGACGATCGTGCCGTCGTACAAGTCGTTGGGCTGGTCGACGTCGTAGCTCCAGACATAGGGCGCGCCGATCTCGTCGAAACCGACCGTGTACATAGGCCGGTACGCGGTGTCGACGCCGTTCATGACGGCCGACGCGATGGTCACCTGTTGCAGGCCGCGCGATCCGGTGCCGAACTTGGTCTCGTAGTCCGTCTGCGTGATCGGATGCGCGACGGGATCGCCCTTCTTGGGCTTACTGGTGGCAGGATTGGTCAGCAGAATGTAGCTGTTGGCGGTGGTGTCGAAGCGGACATAAACCACTCGACCGGTCGAGATCGCCAGGTTCTGAGCGTAAATAAGGTCAGCGACGAGCATGCGCGCCGCGGCTTTGGCACGCATGTCGTCACGCGTGCCGATTTGCGGGATGATGATCGCCGAGGCGATCCCCAGGATGACGACGACCGCGAGGATTTCGACGAGGGTGAAGCCGCCACGCGTGCGATGACGCCTGGCCGCTGCGGACCCTTGCCGAACCACGGTTTTCGTATACATACCAACCTCCGTGCGGGCGTCCGTTATCGGACGTATCCGCCTCGCAAGTCGCCGCTCCCGGGCTGCACGACGGCGGCGCGCTCGCAATCACGAGCGGACGCGCTCGCCGCGCGCGGCATTACTTCTTTGGCGCGGGCTTGCCCTTGTCTTCTTCGGCCTTTGGCACCTTCACCTGAAGGTCGCCGCTGCGGAGAAGTCCCATCAATTCATCCATTTTGCCGTTGAGCGACTTGAGCTCATCGATCATCTGCATTTGACGGTTAGCCGGATCGGGGACCTGGGCCTGCGCCGTCGACAGCATCGATGTCCCGCCGGACCACTGTCCGATAAGAATCAGCCCCTGCAGGGCGATCACGGCCACGAGCAACTTGTTCGTCTTCATGTCACGGACTCCTTTTTCCCACCGCGAGAGGTTGGGACACGCGAAAACAGAGAAACACGGAAACCAGACGCGCCGGTTCGGCCATTCATGGCAACCCCCAGCGCACGATCGTCACGCCCTTGCGCTCGCGCAGCGCGGAGCTCAGCTCCGGCGCGCGGGCTTTGGCGGCGTTGTAGTTCAGGATGGTTTTGGCGTTGTAGCCGGGCGCGATCGGCACCCCGTCGGGCGTGCCGAAGATCATCCCGCCGTTGACCGTGAGGGTCGAGTTCAGCAGCGGAATCAGCGTGCCACTCGACTTCAACTGCTTGCCGACGTAGGTCACGCCGTTGGTCGTGAGGCTCTTGCCGCTATGGACCATCTCCAGATTGCCGGTCACGACCAGCGCGGGGAAGCCCGGTTGCGGGTTGATCGTGATGTTCGCGCCGTTGACGATCAGGTCCCCGTCGACGACCAACGTCCCGTTGATCGTCACGTTGTCGCTCAGCGTGAATGTCCCTTCCTTGAACATCACGCCGCCCGGGTTGTTCGCGCTCGGCTGCCGCGTGAGGAGCCCGAGCAAACCGTTCAACAGCGAGGTGAGCGCGTCGAGGATGTCGGCGCTGTACGGTTTGTCGTCGACGGTGTAGGTCTTGTAGAGATTGACGTCGGCGTTGCGCGGCGCGATTGGTGTGCCGGCGGAACTGTTGACGATCCCGTGGTACAAGTCGCGCGGGAACAGGTAACCGGCGCCGGTCGTCTGCGTCATCGAATACCCGGCGCCATTCACGACCGGCGTGCCGGAGGGGCCGTTCTTCAGGGCCATGTTCTTGCTGCCGTAGACGTCGCCGTTAGCGGTGATGGGCCCGACGAAAGTGATGTTGTTGTTCGCCAGCACGGCGCCCGGCCGCATGACGTACTCACTGCGGACGAAAATGCGCGCGCCGGTCGTGCGCGTGACGCGCCGGGACGGGTCGTCGCTCGAGCCCACCGACGCAGAGGAGACAACTTCATACGTCCACGGCACCGAAGTCGACGGCGCGGTGCTGGTGTCCAGCGCCTGCGTTACCGAGACGATCAGCGTGCTCGGACTTCCGTTCGGCAGCGTGTAATTGCTGTTCATGCCGGCCCAGTAGCCGTCCGCGTTCGTCGCGGGCGATTGCTCGGGATGCTGAAGGTAGTACATCGCGATATTCAGCCCGCTCTCGGCGAGATAATCGGCGGAGACGAGCTTGGATTGGTTCGAGCCGGCGCGGTTCTGCAACGACGCCGTCGACAGCATCACGTAGCCGAGGACCGCCGCGATCGCGATGACGGCGATGACCATCATCAACGCCACGCCGCGCGGCAGACGACGACGACGGAGGCGAAGTTGTGTTGCGAGCGTGCCCATGTTTACCTTTGGCTCGGCGGCAGCGCCGCCGCCGGACGGACCGACGCGGTCCCGTACTCCACGTGAACCTGATTGTCCTTCTTGAACTTCAGCACGTAATCGAGGCTCGGCCGCGTGATGTTGACGCCGTCCGTGCGCGTGAACACCACGCCGATCACGTTCGACGCCACCACGGTCGCGCGTACGAGCGAGCGCGTGCGGAACGAGTCGATGTTGTCGTCGTCGTAAATGTCATCGTCCGCCCAGTTCGCGTCGGCAACGGCTTTCTCCATCACGGTCCAGTTCGACGGGTAGACCACTTCGTAGAAGGCGAGATATCCCGCCGGCGTGCCGACGGCGCCCTCGTGCATGAGCAGGCCGACCTCGGAGAATTGCACCTTGCCGTCGGCGTTGGCGTCGCCCTTCCACAGCATGATGGCGGCGGCCCCGAAGGTGCCGTCGATCGATCCGCCGCGGACCGCGCCGAGTTGTTTGGCGCCTTTGAGGATCCGCGCGATGCGTGCGTGCGACTGCACGCGATAAGTCGAGTTCGACTGCGTCTCGCCGCTTTGTTCCCACCCGCGCGCGACCGCCGACAGCAACGCCGCCACCGCGCTCATCACCAGCCCGGTCACGATCATGCCCATCACCAGCTCCATCAGCGTGAACGCGCTGCGGCGGCGTGAGGTGATCGGGCGGCGAAGATGGAAAGGCGCTGCGTTCATTCCAAGTCACGCAATCAGCGATACCGGGTCACGCGCGTGAAGAGCTGCGATACGCTGGTGGTCTGTTGGTGCGGCATCTTCACGGTGACCGTCACCATGACGAAATCATTCGCCGGCCCGGTCAGCCCCGCCGGCACGGCGCCGCTCTGCACGCTCACGCTGCGCTGGTACGAGCCGCCGTCGCTCAGGTTGATCGTGCCGCCGTCCGCCGACTGGATCGTCCCGCTCAGATCGGCGTAACCGTGGTAGTCGTTGATCGTGTCGTACTGCCGGCGATCGGTCTGGCCCTGCGCCCAGCCAGGCTGATTCGTCTGGCCGACGGGGAGCTCAAGCGGCTTGGCGGCGATCTCCTCCATCAGTTGCTGGGCGAGGTTCAGCGCCGTCGTCGTGTTGCCGCGAACGGTGTTCTGCTGGTATGACGCGGCCAGCGTCCCCGCGATCCCGACGATCGCGATCGCCAGCACCACCGACGCGATCAGGCTCTCCGCCAGCGTGTAACCGCACGCGCGGAGGCGCGGATTAATAATCTTTGTAGAGCGTGCCACTGGCGTCGCTCCCTGTTGAATTGGGGATGATCTCCCCGGTCACCGGCTTATAGATCCACCCGTGCGTGGCGCCGGTCGGATCCGGCAAGGGATCGTCATCACGCACGATCTGCACCGCCTGCAGGTTGTTCAGCGGGTTGTACGGCATCGCGCTGAGGTACGGGCCGTACTTGAAGGTGGGCGACCCCGCCGCGGCGGTGACGCCATATTCGTCCGTCGGCCGCGTGAGCTGAGCAATGAAATCCGCTCCCGTCGGCACCGCATGCCGGTCGCCGTTCGGATAGCCGGGCGCGATGTCGTGGTGCTGTGCCTTGTAAACGACGATCTGCGTACGAAGGTAACGCAGCTCATCTTTGAGCGTGTTTTCCTTCGCATTTACCGAAGCGTTGGAAAACTGCGGGATGACGATCGTCGCGAGGATGCCCAGGATCACGATGACGATCAGCAGCTCGATGAGGGTAAAGCCTGCGCGAGCGTGCGCGGCAAACAACCCTTGGCCGCCCGCCGGGCGGGTCCGCGACCTCGGGTTGCATCGGCGGCTGTACATCTTCAAGCTCTCGGGCACCTGCGCGGGTACTAATTCTGCTGCTTGCATCCTCGATGCGGGACACGGGCGCCGTTTTACGTCACGCCCGCGACATCCATGTCCGCCGCACTCACTCATAAGCGCAGCCGGCGGGTGACGAACCCGCCGGCTGCTGAATCATCCGACCGGTAGCATTACTGGTCGTTCGTGGTGTTCGACGGGTTGGTCTCGTCGTACACACGGGTGAACTTGGCCGAGGTGCCCCAGATCTTGCCATTGGCAGAGTTGATCAGGAAGCCTTCGGCGGTCGCGGTGCTGGCGGCATTGGGGGTCGCCGGGTCAGCGGCGATCACCTTGACCGTGGAAGAACCGTTGAGCGGGTTCTTCGGGTCAGCCTGGAGGTACGGACCAAACGGA
>JAXDMN010000098.1:0-12705 GCA_034666045.1 Phycisphaerales bacterium
GACTCCATCAAAGCCGCCCGCGAGTACACGAATGACGTCGAGTTCTCGCCGGAAGACGCGAGTCGCACGGAGCTCGACTTCCTGGAAGAGATCGTCCACGCCGCCATCGAGGCCGGCGCGACGACGATCAACATGCCGGACACCGTCGGCTATGCGACGCCGCACAGCTACGGGGAGATTTTCCGCTACATCCGGACGAAACTGAACACCGATGCGCGCGGCGTGATGCTCTCGTCACACTGCCACAACGACCTCGGTCTGGCGGTCGCGAATTCCCTCGCTGCCGTCGAGAATGGCGCACGCCAGGTCGAGTGCACGATCAACGGCATCGGCGAGCGCGCGGGCAATGCTTCGCTTGAGGAAGTCGTCATGGTGCTGAAGACGCGCAGCGACTATTACAAGATCGGCACGCGCATCGACACCACCAAGCTCTACCCAGCGAGCCGAATGGTCAGCACGCTCACCGGGCTGCTCGTTCAGCGCAACAAGGCGATCGTCGGCGAAAACGCCTTCGCGCACGAAGCGGGCATCCACCAGGATGGCGTCCTGAAATACCGCGAAACCTACGAAATCATGGACCCGGCAACCGTCGGCATCCCGAAGAACGCGCTGGTCCTGGGCAAACATTCCGGCCGACATGCGTTCAAAGACCGCGTCACCCAGCTCGGCTACAAGCTCGGTGAAGAACAGCTCGAATCCGCGTTCGTCAAGTTCAAATCGCTCGCGGACAAGAAGAAGGAAGTCTTCGACGAAGACATCGAAGCCCTGATCGACGACCAGCTCGAAATCGCCGGCGGCCTGTGGACGCTGGCGGGCTTGCAGGTCACCGCCGGCAGCAACACGATCCCGACCGCGACAGTCACGATGCGCGACAGCAACGGCGAAACGGTCCAGGACGCGAGCATTGGCGATGGTCCGGTGGACGCAATCTATTCCGCGATCCAGCGCCTGACCGGGATCAAAATTTCTCTCACCGATTACCGCATCCGCGCGGTGACGAAGGGAAAAGAAGCGCTCGGTGAAGTGCAGATCGAATTGGAGCACAGCGGAAAGAAAATCCGCGGGCGCGGGTTGAGCACGGATATTCTCGAAGCGAGTGCGCTCGCCTACGTCGCTGCGATCAACCGGATGCGATCGCTGTCGAATCGCGAGAAGCTCGTGACGCAGCACTCAGGTGTGTAGACCGAGTACGTTGTCATCATGAGGTACTCCGAAGGATCTGCATCACTCACCCCTCGGTGCCAGATCCTTCGGAGTACCTAAGGATGACAGCAAAACAGAAAACCGCGAGCGACCTTGAGTCGCTCGCGGTTTTGTTTTTCAGCGTCGTGGAACGTCGGGCGGTTACAGCAGCGTCGGGGTGACGAAGAAATACAAATCCGTCTGCTGCTTCTGGCTGCGGTGGTTTTTGAACAGCCAACCGAGGCCCGGGATGTCGCCAAGACCCGGCACTTTGCTCTCGCGAGAAGTGCTGCGGATCATTCGCAAACCGCCGAAGACCAACGTGTTGCCGTCTTGCAGCGTCACCGTGGTTTCGGCTTCGCGGCTGTCAATGATCGGGTTCACCAGCAGCTTGCTCGGTCCCTCGTCGCCGCTCATGTTCGCCAGGGGGACGAAACCAGCGACCGCGGAGACGACTGAGATCGCGTGGAGTTTTACCGTGTCCGGGCCGAGCGCTTGCGGCGTGATGTAGAGCTGCACGCCGACAGGCTTGTAGCTTGTGGAGTTCGTGGAGACGCCGTTCGCGACGGTTGAGGATTGAATCGGCAGTTCGCTGCCGGCGAGCATGTAGCCGGTCTGACCGGCGGCGACGGTCATGCGCGGGCTGGCGACGACGTTGATCAAGCCTGTCTCGGCCATGAGCTGGAAGGTGGCGTCGACGGAGATGCCGGCGTCCTGGAAGACCTGCATCAATTTGAGGATCGAACCTTCCGCAGACCCGGACTGGGTGCCGTTCGCGGCGACGGCATTGGCGAACTGCTTCGTGCTGAAGCCGGAGAGCGCGCTCTGCGTTCCGTCGGCGGCGACGCGGTTCAGCAGGAGCTGCGCGCCGTACTGGAAATCGAAGTCGTGGCTGACCTCGAACATTTTTGCCGTGATCTCAACCTGCCGCGGCGGCTGGTCTAACTGCGACAGCAGCGAGATGACCGAATCCTTCATCGTCGGCGCGCAGGTGATGATGAGCGTGTTCTCGTTCGGCAGCGGCGCGACGGTCGAGCCGTCGCCGAGCTGCGTCGCCAGCGCGGTCACCAGCGGCGCGAGATCGGGCGCGGTGACCTTGACGTTTCGTCGCGCGGTGTTGCCGTCGGTGGTCGCGCTGATCGTCGTGCCGCCGTAGTTGCGCAGCGCGTAGATCATTCGGATCTTGCCGTCGGGCAGCGGGATGGTGGGCGTCTGTTCGCCGATCTCCTTGGCGGTCAGCGCGGGCTTGGTGCTCGCCCCGACCTTCGCCAGCGCGGTCGGCTTGGTGGCGGCGTCGCCGTGCTTCTTGCGATCGCGCGAGGACTTGTTCATCTCGGCGATGCGATCCCAGATCGCCTTGGGCCCGAGCGATTGCAGAACGCGCCAGTCGGCTTCGCTGAGTTGTTCGTCGGTGGCGTCGTTGACGATCGTGTCGTGGACGGGCCGGCTCGAGAGGACCATGGGCCGTTCGGCCGCCGCGTTCCACTTGCCGAAAGATGCGGTCTGCTTCACCTTCTGGGAACACCCGAGCGACAAAATCGGCAATATTCCGACAACCGCGGCGGTCAAAATTCGTGTTTTCCACGTCGCGGCGACGCGGACGGTGCCCCTGTCGTTTTTCGTATTCAATCGAACCATAGTCCTACCTCCTGGGCGAGGAGAATTCCCGCGGCGTACAAACGCCAAGCTGCGTCCTATCAGCGGCTTACAACAAATTCCCGCGGGTGCCCGTACTGAACTTTCAAACCCACTTCCGGGGCGGGAGGCAAGCCGGTGAGACTGTGCCGCCGTCCGGTGGTGGTACCACAACCGTTACCCGTCCGTTGCTTCTAATCGGCCGGGTGTATGCAATCGCTCCATGCTAAGTGGAAGCTGTTTTTATGGGCGAAAACTGCGTTTTTGCCATCGCAGAAGCCCGGAATCAACCGGCAAAGGGAGTTCTACGACCCGCCGGGCGAGTGGGTGCGGCGGGAATTAGCCGGGGAGGCGGAACGGGGGTCGGCGGAGGGGGCGGCCAGCCTTCCAGTTTGATCGCGGCGGTCCGCTCGTAGAGCCGGAGCATGCGCGGCAGGACGGCGTCGAGACTGTATCGCTCGGCGATCATCTGCTCGGCCGCCCTGCCCATCGCCCGGGCCGCCGCAGGATCACGCAGCGCGTCGATCGCCTTGACGGCGAGCGCGTCGGTGTTGAAGAAGTCGGCGATCAATCCGTTCTCGCCGTCGCGGATCATCTCGCGCACCGGCGCGGTGTCCGAGCCGAGCACGACGGCGCCGCAGCTCATCGCGTCCATCATGCTCCACGAGAGGACGAACGGCACGGTCAGGTAGATGTGCAGGTCGCTCGCGGCCAGGAGCTTGCCCAGATCGGTTGGCGGGATCTTGCCGAGGAAATGGAACTTGCTCAGGTCGTACTGGTCCTGCGCCAGCGTCCACTCCTTGAAGGTCTTGTGCGGCGCGATGAATTCTTCGTCGCCGCCGTACGCGACCTTATCGGAGCCGACGACGAGGAATACGACGTCCGGGAATTGCTGGTAGATCTTCTTCGCGGTCTTCATGAAGACGTCGAAACCGCGCATCGATTCGAAGCCGCGACTGACGTAGGTAACGACGCGCTTGTCCGGCGGGACGTCGACGCCGCCGATGCGACGAACCCCGCGCTGATCAACCGGCGGGCGGAGCGACTCCTCATAGCCGTGATAGATCGAGCGATCGACGCCATCGAAAACCGTCTCGAGCTTGTTCTGATACTCGGCCGGGAAGCGCGACTTCTGAAACTCCGTCGGCGTGTAGGCGGCGTTGCAGGTCTGGAGGTCGAGCAGGATCATCGCGTTGCGGCAGCGGCTGCGGAGATATTTCAGCTCCGACGTCGGCCAGGCGAGGTCCTTGCGGAAGTCCATGTCGGAATCGGGATCGTGCGGGATGTAGTAGTACTCGAAGAAATTGATGATCGGCGTGGTCGGATAAAGCTCGCGAAGGAAGAGCGTGCTGCCGAAACCACTGTGGCCGACGATCAGGTCGGGCTTCACGTCAGGGCGCGCTTTCATCGCGCGATAGACCGCGTCGCAATGCCACACGGTGTTCTCGAACGTCCGGGAACAGAAGTGATTCTGCTTCGTCGCGCCGCCGCCGATCTTGTATTCGATCTTGTTGATCCCGCTGACCATTCCGCCGGGCGTCTGGCTGACGAACGAGCACTGCCAGCCGAGCTTATCGACGAGATGCCGCGCGATGTGCCCGAACTGAGCGGGGAAGTTCTGATGGACGTAAAGAACATGCATGATTTGCAGTGTTTTTCGACTAGCAGAGGAGGGATGTCAAATCACGCGGAGGACGGAGCCGGACTCTGTGAGTCCGGTTCTTCTAGTCCCATAAAACCACCGACATCAACACAGCAAGAACGCATGGCAGAATCTGCGCCGCAACCCCTCAAGTGAAGCGCTGTCGAGTCGATATAGAGAGTGTTACCGGCATAGAGCGGTCCGCCCATACGGAGGGCGCGGACGGCAGCTCCGTGGACCCGGAGACCGAGTCGGAGTTGAAGGCCGACCACGCGACGAATGCGTTAGGGAGTCACGGGAGAGAATGCCATGAGTGCCACCACGAAGGTGAAAGACGTCCTCACGACCGGCGAAGTCGCCAAGATTTGCAGCGTTGCGCCGCGAACCGTTTCGAAATGGTTCGACAGCGGCGCGCTGCACGGCTACCGCATCCCGGGCAGCAAGGACCGCCGAATTCCGCTCAATCAGCTCATCCGCTTCATGAAGCAGCACGGCATGCCGTTGAATGGTCTTATGACCGGCTCGACGCGCGTGCTGATCGTCGATGACGAGCAGGACATCGTCGAAGTACTCGAGAAGATCCTCGAAGACGAGGCGAAATATGAAGTCGAAGTCTGCAAGGGCGGCTTCCAAGCGGGCGTGACGGCGGACAAGCTCCGACCGCACGTGATCCTGCTCGACATGCACCTCACGACGGTCGATGCGAGCGACGTCTGCAGGCAGGTCAAGAACAGCAACGACCTCCAGCTCACCAAGGTCATCGCCATGAGCAGCAAGCTCACCGACGACGAGGCCAAATCGCTGACGGCGGCCGGGTTTGACGGATTCCTCCGCAAGCCCTTCCACGTCCGCCAGGTCATCGAAGCAATCGAAGACGCGATGGCCGTCGTGTACTAAGGTACCGACGCGCACTCGCAAAAGAGAGAATCTCGCACCGCGAGAGAAACACGAAGCCCCGGGGATTGCCGTCCCCGGGGCTTTTTCTTTTGCGCACGCTGAGCCGACTTGTTACGGGTCCGCGATCGGAGCGGCGTTGATGTCGTTGCCGCTGCCGTCCTCTGGGCGGCGGTCGCGGCGCTGCTGTGGCGGACGCAGAATACGAGGCCAGCGCTCATCGGCGATGTCCGCCATATTCGCATCGACAGCCGATTCGAGCTTCTCCTCGTCTTGCGCCAGCCGCTTCTTGGCTTGCTTGAGCCGATGCGCGCGTTCCCGCAAACCGCTCTTCAAGAGCAGCCGAACCTGCTTGCGCAATTCGCCGCGCACCTCGTCCGGCTTGTCGGCTTTTGAGTGGGACAGGTCCCAGCCGAGGGCAAACACTTCGTCCTCGATCGGCATGCGCTCCAGGCGGATCTTGTGCAGCTCGGGGTCGTTTTCCTTCAATTCCTGCATCGCCCGATAACGGTTGGCGAACATGTTGCGGACGGTCTGCTGGCGCTGCTCGTCGGCGATTTCGTTGACGCGCTCCCAGCGCTTCGGCGAGTGCGACTTCATGAAGGCTTCGATTTCTTTCCACTCTTCGGCGGTCGGCTCCTGCTGCGGCTGCTGATAATCCGGACGGTCGCCGCGGCGCCATTCCGTGCGCGGCGGGCGCATGCCGTCGCCGGCGCCGCCACCGAAGGCGCGACCTTCGAATCCCCGCTCATTCGTCGCGCGAAACGGCGCTCGGCGGTCGGTTTCGCTTTGCTGCGTCGTCGGCGTCGACTGCGACCAGGCGACCGTCGACATCACGAGCCCGATCCCCCCCAACGCCGACAGAAAACAGAGTCGTTTCACTGGGAATTCTCCTCTCGCGGCAACAGGTAGACCGAGTTCAGATCCTCCGCCCCGCCGGCCGAAAGGATCTGCTCCACCTCGCGGTCCATTGTCGCGTCGGCGGTTGAGTCGAGCGAGCTCGCGAGCCAATCGGCTAGCTCCGACTGCTCCGCCTCGATCATGCTGAGCTCGCGCGTGACCTCCGGCGTGGCGTCGATCGGGCCGACTTCCTGCCGGCTGGACCAGACGAGGAAGCCGACGAGCAGCGACGCCGCCACCGCGGTCGGATACGACCACCACGGCAGCGGCCAACCCTTTTTGACCGGCGCGGCGGGCGCGGCGCCGCGATTCGCCAGCCAGCTTCCGATCGCGCGCGAGACGCGACGTACGACGACGCCTTCGCTAGCCGGCAGGCGCGTGCGCGAATCGGCGTGCTCGATCTCCGCGGTGATCGACGCGTGCGCCTGGCGGACCTGCTGAAGCTCCGCCGCCAGTTGCGGCTCGGCGGCGAGGCGGCGCTCGTAGGCGTCGCGCTCCGCGGGCTCGAGTTCGCCGGCGAGATAAAGCATCATCGCGGCTTCGCGATCGAGATTGTCCAGTTGGGCGGGCATGGTCACGTTTCCATCAATTGTCTGAGCTTCAGCGTCGCCTTGTGCATGCGTCCGAGCGCGGTATTCAGCGGGCAGCCGAGCAGGTCGGCGATCTCGACGAACTTCAGGTTGCTGTAGTAACGCAGCATCAACACCTGTCGCTGCGCTTCCGGCAGCTTCTCAATCGAGCGGAGCAGCTTCTGCTGCTGTTCGGCGCGCTCGATGCGATGACCAGCGTGCGGGGCCGCTTCGGCGACGACGAGTTTCATTCCTTCCTTCGCGACACGCTCGCGTCCGGCCGACCGCCAGTGGTCGTTCGCCTTGTTCGTCGCGATGCGAAAGAGCCACGCCTTGAATCCGCCACTGGCCGCCGACTTGACGTCGAACTTGTCGATGTGATCGAGCACACTCAGCCACGTTTGCTGGTGAAGCTCTTCCGCGAGGTGATCCGAACCGACGATGCGCACGAGGTAGCGCATCAGCGGCTGGAAATATCGCTTGACGAGCGTCTCACCCGCGGCGGCCGATCCGCCGCGCAGCAACTCGACCAGCTCTTCATCGCCGGGCGTCGCCGCAGCGGCAGCATCCGCGGCAGCAGCGGCGGCGACACCAGCAGCATCGCCGGCGGCCGAAACATCAGGGGAAACACTCGCAAGCATCGCGGTCATTCCGGCCGTCATCTCCTGTAACGCCTCTGCATCGCCCTTATTGCCGGGAATTATCGCGGGCAAACCCCGGTCCGTACAGGCACTTAGGTTTAGCAATGAGCGTCGAGCCCGCTATGATCGCCCCGCCATGAGCCAAATCCCCGCCCCGCCCCCCGCTGCCCTCGTCGCAGTTTCCGCAGCACCCTGGTTCGTTTATCCGACGGCGTTCCTTGAAGGCGCATCCGTCATCATCATCGAAATCGCCGGGGCACGCGCTCTGGCGCCGTTCTTCGGAACCTCGTTGCAAGTCTGGACCGCGACGATCACGGTCACGTTGTTCTTCCTCGCCCTCGGCTACGGCCTGGGCGGATTGATGGCCAGGCGGCTCGGCGGCTGGATGCTGCCGACGCTTTTCGCCGTCGCGGGGTTCTGGACGGCGCTTTATCCCATCTGGCGGACGTGGATTCTCGATCACACGTCGCGCCAGTTCGGCGTGGCGATCGGAAGCCTATTCAGCGCGTCACTGCTGTTCGGCGTGCCGCTGCTGATGCTCGGCGCGGTCTCGCCGGTGCTGATCGCCTACATTGACCGCCGCCGGCCGGGCGCGGGATCGGCGGCGGGAAAACTCTTTTTCACGAACACGATGGGCGGCCTCGTCGGCGGATGGGTGACGGCGTTCGCGCTGATTCCGCATGCGCGGCTGAGCGTCTCCCTCGTCGCCACAGGCATCGGACTGATCGTGCTCGGACTGCTCTGGATCGTGATCACGCGCCGACATGAAACGGCGATGCTCGTCATCCCGCTGCTGCTCATCGCGGGTTACATCTTTGTCTATGCGAAACCGGAGCGCTCCTTCACGGACAAATACGGCACGCCGTTCCAGCTCCTTTACAGCCGCCAGAGCGGCATCGGCCTGCTCCAGGTGCTCGACTACGACCATCCCAACCACGTCGGGCGAATGTTGCTGATCAACGGGGTCATACAGGGCGAGATGGACCCGCAGACGGGGCGCGCACTTTTCAATCCGGATCGACTCGATTACATCCACAACCTTCACCTGCTCGCCCACAGCCATCACCCACGTGCGAAGCGCGCGCTGCAACTCGGGCTGGGGGCGGGCCTGGTGCCGAAAGAGCTCGCGCGGCGCGGCGTGGGCGTCGTCGCGATCGAGATCGAGCCGCGCATGGTCGATCTGGCGCGAAACCATTTCGACCTGCCGCCGGACGTTGATGTCCGCATCTCCGACGCCCGCACGTTCCTGCGCAACGACCCGGAAAAATACGACCTGATCTTCCTCGACACCTTCGCCAGCGAGAGCACCGCGTGGTATCTGCTGACCAAGGAAGCGTTCGAGGAAATGCGCGACAGGCTGAATCCGGGCGGGCGGTTGATCATCAACACCGTCGCTTACGCGAGCCCTGACAAGCCGGGACTGGCGCGCGTCGAGACATCCGTCCTCGCCGCGTTCCCTGAGGCGATCGTTTATCCCGAGCGGCCCCTCACGGCTGATCCCGATGAGCTGATCAATGCGACGATCGTCGCCGGCGAAAAGCTCAGCGCAGAAAAAGTCGTTCCGTCGGACACCGGCTACACGCTGCCGATGCTCGAACACCTGCTCGCCCGCGCCCGACCCGCGCGCACGATCGGCCAGCCCACCACCGACGACCGCAGCGACGTCGATTACGTGCAAGCGCCGCTGCGCATCCGCTGGCGGACGCTGATCTGGGACGCGCTCAACAGCACGCTGCTATGGGATTGACCACATGAAAATTCTTTCCGAATTTCGCGAGTTCGCGGTGAAGGGGAACGTCGTCGACCTTGCGGTCGGCGTGATCATCGGCGCGGCGTTCGGCGCGATTGTCACGTCGCTCGTGCAGGACCTCATCATGCCGCCGCTCGGCTGGCTCACGGGTGGACTCGACTTCAAGGACAAGGTCGTCATCATCCAGAAGGCCGGCTCGACCCACCGCCATCAGCGGTCGCGTGCTCGAAAAGGACGTGCTCATCAGCTACGGCCGGTTCCTCAACGCACTGATCAATTTCCTCATCCAGGCGGTGGCGATTTTCATGGTGATCAAGGTGATCAACCGGCTCAGGCGACAACCGCCGCCGTCGGTGCCCGCGCCAATCGAACCGACGCGCGAGGAAAAGTTGTTGATGGAAATCCGCGATGCGATCAAGGCGCGGTCAGCTCAATAGCGACAGAAACTGCTCGGCCGTGCGCGACCACGGCATCGCCGCCATCTTCGACGCCGCGCGGTCGGCGAGCGGCGTGAGCGCATCACGATTTTGATACGCCCATTCGAGGCGTTCGATCGCCTGATCGAGGTTCGGCTCGGGCCAGCGCGCGACAGACTCGCCGTCGCTGCTGCTCAGGACTTCGCCGGCGGTGTCGATCACGAGCGCATGGCCCGGCGCGATCACGTCGGCCTGGCCGGTCGAGGCGGTCGCGATGACTGGCTTGCCGCAGGCCATGTATTCCATCAGCACCAGGTTGGTTCCGCCCTCGGCGCGATTCGGGAAAATGCCGACGTCGCTGTTGTGATAGACCTGCGCCATCGCATGATGCTGCCGCGGGCCGATGAGGATGACGCGATTGAGGTCGACGCCGTTTTGCGCCAGCACTTCCGCCGTCGCGAGGTTCGCGTCTTGTGATGACGGCGCGAAGCGGATGTGTGGCGACTGGCTCATCGAGCGAAAACTGAAGGGCCACTGGTTGAACCAAGACGCGACGAGCATCACGTCGGCATGGCGATCCGCCAGCGCCTTGAACGCGCGGATGACGAGGTCCTGGCCCTTGCGGAACTCGAATTTTCCCCCGGAAAAGACGACAAATTTGTCGCGAAGGAACTGTCGCGCCTGCGGCCGCGGGAAGAACGCCGCGGTGTCGACGCCCTGAAGGACGGTCGCGACATTCTCGATGCCATGGCGGCGGAGAATCTCGCTGCACCACGTCGACCCCGTCGCCAGCCGATCGAAGTGTCGCCGGCCGGACTCGATGTGCTGCGGGCGAAGCTCGGTGTCCTCGAAAAAGCAGTATCCGAGCGTCGGCAAGCCGGACAAGTTCTTCGTCATCGGCTCGAGCTGCTTGTTCGCCAGTTGCAGCAGCGGCGCGTCGAGCTTGAGCGGCGTGCGGACATCGAGCCGCGCGATCTCCGCCTGCGACGGCAGCAGCGCGCCCAGCTCGCGCGTCTCGATCTCATCGCCGATCGACGCGACGTTGAACGGATCCGTCAGCAAGCGAACGTCGGCGAGCCGGCTGAGCTCGCGCGCGACGTATTTTCCGCACACGCCCCACCCGTGCGCGGCGCCGACGGGAAAATTCAGGTAGATCATCGCCGTTTGGTCGCGCTCAAAGCCGTGAAATCAGCAACTCGCGCTGAAAGACCATTTCCTTCGGCAAGTCGCCCGCGAGTTTCAGGAAGAGCTCTTCCTGGCTGAGTATCTCGCTCTTGAATTCTTCCGGGTTCGTCGTCTGGATCGACTCGAACTCCGCCTTGGAAATGTTCAGGCCCTCGAGGTCGATGTCCTGCGGCCGCGGCATCCAGCCGAGCAGGGTTTCCTTCGCATACGCGCGGCCGTGCGCGCGGTCGATGATCCACTTGAGCACGCGCATGTTCTCGCCGTAGCCGGGCCAGATGAATTTGCCTTGGTCGTTCTTGCGGAACCAGTTGACGTGGAAAATGCGCGGGCAGTCCGCCATTTTCTTGCGCATTCGGAACCAGTGGACGAGATAGTCGCGGATGTTGTAGCCAATGAACGGCAGCATGGCCATAGGATCGCGGCGGACGACGCCGGTCTGCCCCGTCGCGGCGGCGGTCGTCTCGCTGCCGAGCGTCGCGCCGACGTATACGCCGTGCATCCAGTTGAACGCCTGGTAGACAAGCGGGATCGTGCGGCTGCGGCGACCGCCAAAGACGATCGCGGTCACCGGCACGCCTTGCGGATCGTTCCACGCCGGGTCGATCACCGGATTGTTCGTCGCCGGCGCGGTGAAACGACTGTTCGGATGCGCGGCCGCGCTGGACGAATTGGGCGACCATTCGCGCCCCTGCCAGTCGATCGCCTTCTGCGGGACAGGACCATCCTTGCCTTCCCACCAGACGTCGAAGGTGCCGTCGTCGAGCGGGACGAGCGCGACGTTGGTGTAGATCGTGTCGCGCTGCACCATTGCGACGGCGTTCGGGTTGCTCTTGCTGTTCGTGCCGGGCACGACGCCGAAGTAGCCGTATTCCGGGTTGATCGCGCGCAGGCTGCCCTTGTCGTCGACCCACATCCACGCGATGTCGTCGCCGACGGTGGTGATCTTCCAATCCTTGTAGCGCGGCGGCGGAATGAGCATGGCGAAATTCGTCTTGCCGCACGAGCTGGGGAACGCGGCGACGATGTAGCTTTTCTCACCCTCGGGCGATTCCGCGCCCATGATCAGCATGTGCTCGGCCATCCACTCCTGCTGCCGGCCGAGGAAGCTGGCGATGCGCAGCGCGAGACATTTCTTGCCGAGCAGCGCATTTCCGCCGTAGCCGCTGCCGAAGCTCCAGACCGTGTTGTCGAACGGGAAATGGCAGACGTAGCGGCGGTCGGGATTGACGTCGCCGACGCTGTGCAGGCAGCGCGTGAACTCATCGTCGTCGCCGAGCTGCTTCCACGCCATGTCGCCCATGCGCGTCATGACGCCCATCGAGACGACGACATAGATCGAATCGGTGATCTGCACGCCGACCTTCGCCAGCGGCGAACCGATCGGGCCCATGACGAAGGGCACGACGTACATCGTCCGCCCCTTCATGCAGCCGTGGAACAATCCGCGCAGCTTCGCGTAGGCGGCCTTCGATTCCATCCAGTTGTTGGTCGGCCCGGCGACGTCCTGGCTCGGGGTGCAGATGAAGGTGAGATGCTCGCTGCGCGCCACGTCATTCGGATTCGAGCGATGGTAATAACAGCCGGGCAGGCGCTGCTGGTTGAGCTTGACGAAGACACCTTCCTTGACGCCCTGCTCGAGCAGCGCGTCGCGCTCGCTCTTGGAGCCGTCGCACCAGACGATGCGATCCGGCTGGCACAGCTCCGCCGATTCGGCGACCCAGCGGCGTACGCAATCGTTGACCTGCGCGGGAATCGCAGAAGTGCCGGACATGACGCGCCCCAGTCGTTGTTTCTCAATTTAGGTCGCCATTTAGGTATCGTATCCCGCCGAGATGAAAATGTCGAGTTTCTACCAAAGCAAACGTGTATACGTATGATCACGCGACATGTC
>JAXDMN010000099.1:0-5447 GCA_034666045.1 Phycisphaerales bacterium
TGCTCTTTGACCCGGTCGCCATCGTGTTCGACAGTCACGACATGAGCCGCCTGATCGGCCTCTGCGCGATCGGCCTCGTCGCCGGCGCGGCGTCCGGCATGATCGAGAACGCGGCAAAGAGCGGCTGGCTCAAGGTCACGCAGGGGCTCATCGCCGGCAAGCAGTTCATTCTTTACCGCAACCCGACTTTCATCGGCAGCTCGCCGGAGAATCAGATCTACCTGTTCAAGGACCAGCAAGTCGGCCGCCGGCACGCGGCGATCCATATCGTCACCGGCGGCTTCGAGCTGGAAGACCTGCCGCTCGGCGCCGAGACGCTCATCAACGGCCGGCCCATCGCGCGCACGCGGCTGAGGAACGGCGACCAGGTGCAGATCGGCGCGACGCGCTTCCTGTTCCAGGAGAAGCAACCGACCCACGTCCGCCAGAGAGTGCGCCGATGACCGACACCGCTGCGTCCATCACGCCTCCGCCGCCGCGCGAGCAGACGCTCGTCCTGCGTGAGTGCGCGATCTGCCAGTCGTCGATCTATCCCGCGGAAGCGACGCATCCGTGCCCCAAGTGCGGGCTGACGTTCCACGCCGAGTGCTGGCAGGAAAATTTCGGCTGCGCCTCATACGGATGCGATCAGGTGAACGCGCTGGCGCCGAAGATCGACATCCCCTCGTCCGCCGCCGCGCTGTCGCCGGCGGTCAATGAATCGGTCGAGCCGCTGCCGTGGGATTACGCGCTGCTCGGCGTGTCGGCGCTGACGATGGCGATGTCGCCGCTATGCTATGGCCTGCCGTCCGCGCTGGCGGCGTGCGGCGTGGCGTGGCGGATGTGGCGGACGCGCTCCCTGCGCAACCGCATTCTGCTCATCGCCGCGGCGATCAGCGCGCTCGGCATGGTCGGCGGATACTTTGTGTCGCAATTCTGGTTTACCCACGTGGATTACACTGCCGGCGGATGATCGACTTCACCTGCCCACAGTGTCTGGCCGCGTTCAGCGTCCCCGATCACCTCGGCGGACGCCGCGCCCGTTGCAGGAAGTGCAGCACGCCGCTCACCATCCCGAAGGTCGAGGTGCGCGACGTCCTCATCGAGCCGGAGCCGACCGGCCCGCGCCTTCCGCCGCGAGTGCGACGTCTCAAAGCGGACGCGGAGCAGATGCGGCTGGCCTTCGCCGATTTCCCGCTCATCCAGATCCGCTCGATGATCGGCGATCCGCCCGACTCGTACGTGATCGAGTATTACATCAAGGGTCTCGAGCGCATCGCCGGGCGGATCGATCCGATCGAGCGCAACTATCATCTCGCCGAGATCAAGCTGATCAGCGAATACCCGCGCCTCGGCCCGCAGTGCAAGATGCTGACACCCTGCTTCCACCCGAACATCGAGCCCGCGACCATCTGCGTCGGCGACCACTGGACCGCCGGCGAGCGGCTGGTCGACCTCGTCGTTCGCATCGGCGAGATGATTACGTTCCAGGCCTACAACATCAAAAGCCCGCTCGACGCGGAAGCAGCGATGTGGACCGATTTGCATATGCGCGAGCTACCGATCGACGATCGCAACCTGCGTCCTCCCGAGATGGATTGAGAAGAGTGCTGACCATTTAGCCGCGTCGCTTGCGACGCGCGGTGGTATCAGCGAACGAACGAACGAACGAACGAACGCGCGTCGCAAGCGACGCGGCTAAATGGGATCTGTGCGCACGCGCGAGCGCTCATGCTTCGTCGTACACGCGGATTTCGTACACCCGCGCCATCGTGGCGCCGTTCGTCGCGAGCACGTTGAGGCGCAATTGCTCCGCTTCGACCGCTTCGAAGCGATGCTCGCATCGCCGCATGTAATTTTCCCGACCGGACGCGACCGTCCGCCATGCGCCGCCGACCATCGCCTGCACGTCGTAATCCTTCACGCAGTCCGGATAGCGAAACAGCGGGAGGTTTTCGCGTCGGCCGGTGTTGGTGTCGAACGTGAGCAGCACCGTGTTGAATTTTTTCGGCTTGTCCCATTTCAGCGCGACGTGCTGCGGCAGCGACGGCTCGGAGATCCAGATGTTCGGCCAGCGGTCCGGGCGATGCGTGCCGGTGTTCACATTGGCCGCGGCGTACGGCTTGCTCGGCGGCGTCAGCTTCAGGGCCAGGCAATAGGCGGTGCCCTGCTGCTCCCAGCGCGTTTTTCCCAGCCTTTGCGCGGCGGTCGTGCCGGGCGGCGTCAGATGCGATACGCCGGGCGTCACCGAAACCGACTGCCAGAAAATCTTCGGCGCGGCCGGCGCGTGAACCCAATACAGCTTGCGCGGCTCGACCTTCTGGTTGAGCGTGAACTCGACCCAACCGTTGTGACCTGCCGGCACTCTCGCTTTCGCGACGGCGATGTCCTCTTTCGCGCGAAAATCCCACACATGCGGCGCGGACCGCAGGCCGAGCTGCATCTCGAACGCGTCCGCGCGGCGCGATTCGAGCCACAACGAAACCGTGTCGATCCGATCGCCGCTCACCGGGAAAAGCTGGGCGCGCGGGCAGTTCAACTCGCGCGGGAACGTCGCCTCCGGCCATTCGAGCGGCGCTTCGCTGCTGGCGGACGCGACCGCCGCGCGGGCGAGGTCGTTCGGGTCTTCATTCGCGACGCCCGGAATGTGCCCGTCCTGGCGAAGAATCAGTTGCTGACATTCCTTCGCGTGATCCTTCGCCACCTGCCGCGGCGTTTTCCGATGCTTCTTGCAAAGCCCGGCCGCGACGCCGACCGCCTGGCCGCAGATGCAGCCGGTCGACAGCACGCGCGACGAACAGAACGCGACGTACGATGCGCTGATCGGCCGCCCGGCCATGAAAAGGTTCTCGACGTTGCGCGAGTAGAGTGACCGCAGCGGGATGCCGTACGGCAGCGTGCCGAGCTTCTCAAAATTCGTGTTGTGCGGCGGAACGAATGGCCGCTCGTTGCGCGCGTTGATCCCGCCCTGGATGTGCAGGTCGATCCCCCACGCGCCGTACGCGACGGCGTCGTCGAGCAGTTGCGGATCCTGCACCTGCCGCTGGTCAACGACGGCGTCGCCGATGATGCGGCGTGACTCGCGCTTGTAGGGCCAGAAGCCGACGAAATCGAGCGCGTAGTTCTCCGCGCCGTGGTCGCCGCGGTTCTTGACGTGGTCCCACACGCCGAGCAGCGCGCGGAGGTTTTCGTGGCGCGTTTCCTCGTTGTCCCGGATCGGGTGATACGGCGCGCCAATCTCAATCCACCAATGGCCGGCTTCGAGGTCCTTGTGATTGCGCGAAAATAAATCCTTCTCCGTCGGAAACTCCATCGCCCATTCCGGCCGCTTGAACGGGACGGGCTTCCCGGTGTCGTAAGCGCGGAAGAAGAGCGTGTTGCCCATCACCTTCTCGTCCGGCTGATCTGGCGCGAGGCTCTCGTCGTATTCCTTCTTCCCCTCGCGTCCCCACCGGAAATCCGCCCCCGCGCGATACCCGAGAACGCCATCGCCTGTCGCGTCGACGAAGAGCGGCGCGTTGAGCTCGAACGTCTTCTCCGTGCCAAGCTGAATCCCGCGGACCGAGCGGATGCGATTCTTCCCGGCCATCTGCACCGCGTGCATGTGCGTGTTGAGGAAGAGCGTCAGATTCTTCTCGCGGATGCACCACTCGTACAGCACGAGGTCCCAGATCGAATTCATCAGCCCTTCGCGATAGCGCACGTGGTTGCGGACGCGGTCCTCGAGATGAAATTCCTCGTGGATGCCGGATTCGCGAATCCACGGCTGATACGCGTCGTTGCCTTCGGGATAAAGCCGCACTTCGCTCGACGAATTCCCGCCGAGCATTGAGCGCTCATGGACGAGAGCCACTTTCACCCCATTACGCGCCGCGCTGATCGCCGCCGTCGTGCCGGAGATCCCGCCGCCGACGACGATGAGGTCGAATTCGGCCGCGATGGGCGGTTCGGCGCTGCCTTGTTGAGCAATCGACGCGGTGGATGGCGCAGCCGGCGTTTTTTCGGCAGCGATGGCGGCGGTCGGAACCGCAGACGCGCCGAACAACCACGCCAACGTCTTGAGAAAATCACGTCGCGGGAAAAACATCGGCGTCTCTCCGGTATGTGAGGATGAAATGTCAGGCGTACTGCTCGCGCAATCGGCGGGCGGCTTCGACTTCGTGTTTGAGCTTGAGGTAGACCTCGTCGATGCTCACGCGCGCCGCCGAGCCGGGGGCGAAGCCGCAGTCCGGGTTCAGCGTGATCCGCTCGGGCGGGAGGTGATTGAGCGCCATCTTCACACGCGAGAAAATCTCGTCCGCCGTGTCGATGTGGCCCGGCTCGCAGCTCACGCAACCGAGGCCGATCTCGAAATCCTCGCGAAGCTTCCGCAGCACGGACAGATCGCCCGCTTCCGGCGCGGTGAATTCCATGGTGAGATGATTCACCTTCAACCGGTTGAGCTGCTTGATGATTTCGTCATACCCGCCCTCGTGCTTCGCTTCGCCGCGCACGCGCGCGCCCGCGCGGCGGCAGAGGTGGACGGCGAGCTTCATATCGTCGAACCCGTCGACGACCTGATTCACCATATCCACCGCGAAATCCTTCGCCTTCTCCGGATCGGCGTACTTCGCGCGCACGTTCGGGTCGACGAAGAGGCACAAGTGCGGATCGTCGATCTGCACGATCGTCGCGCCCGCGTCGCGGAGCAGCTCGAGCTCCTTCCGCAGGATCGGCACGCAGTCGCGCACGAAATCGTCGCGGTTCGGATACGCCTTGGACGACTTATCCTTGTCCCACATCCGCTCGCCGAGCAGCGCCGGCGCCGGCAGCGTCGCCTTGATCATCCGCCCGGTGATTTTTTTCAGCAGTTTGACTTCGCGCGCGATCCGGCCGGGCTCCCTGGGCGAAAGTTTTCCGGTGACGATCGTCCACGGGCGGCCGTCGGCGGGATTCGTGCCGACCTCAAACCCATTCGCCAGTTCCGCGATCACACCGATATAACTTTTCCGCCACCATTCGCCGTCCGTGACGATGTCGAGCCCCGCGTTTTCCTGAAGCGCGACGACGTAACGCACCGCCGCTTCCATGCGCTTGTCGTAATCCGCATCGCTGATCGGCGAATCGTCCGCGATGAGGTCGCGGACAAAATCCGGCCGCGGCATCGAGCCGACGACGCTGGTGGGGAAGAGGACGCCGTAATCGTTGGTTCGCGCCATGCGCGGACGATCTTAAACGATACCCCGCGGTTACGGCAGCGCGTTCGCCGATTCCACACCAAGCAATTCGTCGCTCGTGTCGCTGAACGCGAGATCCGCGTCCCCGCTGCCGCCGTCGAGTATGTCGTGCAAGCCGTCGTGGAAGAAAACGCGCGGAAACACCGTGCGGTCATACCGGCCGTCGTCGAGGAGCAGATCGTCGCCGGCGTCGCCCCACAGGTGGTCTTCGCCATACCCGCCGGCCATTTGATCGTTGCCCGCGCCGCCATG
>JAXDMN010000100.1:0-4371 GCA_034666045.1 Phycisphaerales bacterium
CGGTCGGGCCGAAGGCCCACCTCCACGGACCCCTCCCCACCCGGTACTGTCGAAGGATCTGCACCAAACGACGACAGCAACGCAGATCCTTCGGGGTACCTCAGGATGACAACAAGGTGAGCATCGCTAACGTGACAGTCGCCTTCGCTACAAGCTGACTGACCAACGGATTGGTCGCTCGGGCGCGGCGATCACACCAGCGTCGTCAGCCTGAAATCAAATCGCGCCGGCGGCGGGAACTCGCGGCGGACGAGTTTTTTGATGCCGTCGTCGACTTTCACGCCTCGCTCGCGAGCTACGCGTTGTTCTTGCCAGCCGAACCACAAGTCGGACAGCGTCGTTTCCTTTTCGCGGATGTTGGCGATGTCGACGTCGCCTTGGAAATATTTCTCCACGGCGGCGAGGTCGCCTTGTTCGAGGGCGGACATGGCGCGGAAGAGGCGGATGCGGCCGGCGGAGCGGACGTTGGGCGGCAGGGCGTCGGCGAATTCCGTCAGCTCGGCGTAGCGGCGGGTGTGCAATAAAATTTTCGCGCACTCGATCGCAAGTGGGACGAGGTGCGGCGCGAGTTTTGACGCCTTGAGCCAGGAATCGACAGCGGCGCGGTCGTCGCCTTGTTCCAAAGACAAGAATGCGAGATCGCGGTGGGCACAGGCGCTGGGCTCCTTGGCGATCGATTGTTCCCACGCTTGCCGCGCGGCCGCGTGGTCGCCGGCGCGGTAGCGCATCACGCCGAGGTGATAGCAGGCGAGCCAGTGCGCGCCGCGAGCATTGCGGACCGCCTGTTCGAGCAGCGCGCGCCATTCGGATTGAACCATCAGGCTACCCGGATCGGATGACGGGGGGCGGTGAGGGAGCTCGCCGGTTTCCAGCAGCGCGAGCCACGGCGATTGGTCGTCGCCGAGCGAGCTGTCGGGGAATGGCAACGCCGCGAACGCGAAGGGCGCGGCGTTCGCGATCGTTCGGCGCCGTCGTTCCAACGCGCCCCAGCCTGAGCCTTCGTGCAGCAGCTCGGCCGGCGCGCGATCCGCGATCGCGGCGGCGGAGCGCGCGAGCTCCGCGTCCAGCCACGGCTGCGGGAGTCGGTCGTCGAGCGCTTTGTCGACGGCCTTGTACGCGGCAGTCCAGTCGGCGCCGTGCGCGACTTCGGGATCCGCTTCGATCAAGCCGTACGCTTCGAGCCACGACCATTCCGCGCCCGCGGGCATGGCGAGATAATCGCCTTGCGTTTGCGCGAGGCCGCCCTGGATTTCGATGTAGGCTTCGCCCGCGCGCGACAAAAACTCCTGCCAGCGGCGTCCGCCGGGGTCCATGCCCCAGTTGAACATTTTTCGACCGCGCAGGCGGGCGGTGGATGCGTGAACGAGCCCGCGGCCGTCGCCGTCGAGCGCGGCGATCCACGGGCGATGGTCTTGCGGAATGCGAAAATACAAATCGGCGGCGGACCGACGATTGGTCGTGTACGTGACGTCGGCGCCGTCGTAAATCGGCACCTCGTGTTCGACGAGGCTGCCGTCGTAGTCATGGCGGTAGGCGAGCTTCGCCGGACTGAGGACGCGCACGTCGGCGCGCTCGGGGACGGCCATGTTCGACCACCAGTACATCGGGATCGTGTGATCGCTCGGATTGATTATCCGCGGCCGCGCGAGGAGGAACGGCTTGTCCGCCGGCAGCCAGAAATCGATCTGGAACGGCACGCGGCGGATGCGGTCCCATTCGTAGAGTCGCAGCACGTCGCTGCCGTCATCCGCAATCACGCGCGCGGCGAAGAGCGGGGCGCACGTGAGCGGGCAGTGGCCGATGATCGAAATGTTCCATTCCACGCCGCCCGTGAACCACGCGTCGCGCACCGCGAGATTCGCGGGTTGAAAGACCGGATTCACGTAGAGCAACTCGCGCCCCCCCTTGCCGGTTCGTTTATCGATCAGCGACCAGAGTCGTCCGCCGAGGTCGAGGAGGAATGTGGCGCGCAGGTGCTCGTTCTCGAGCACGGCGGTCTTGAACGTGCGCGGCGTGCGCTGGCGGTCGTACTGGTCCTGCAAGCGATAAGGCAGGATGCTGTGTTCCTGTCCGCGGTCGGGATAGTCCGCCTGCGGCGCGCTGGCGCCGGCGGCGCTGGCGGTGTCGTAGCTGCGCAGCGGCGCGAGCGGATTCTCCCGCGGCGTCGCTGACGCGGGCATGACGAACGATTGAAGGGTCAGTGCGGTCATGCATCTCCGGGCGCGGGCCGCTGTTTATAGCCGCGGTTTATATAGCACGGAATAATAATCCACTACAGGCCGCCCGCGGCGGGCAATGATGCCCGACCAATTACTGCTCACGGCCATAGATATGCCAGTTCCTGCCCATCTTCTCAAGAATCCGCCGGCAGCACCGCCGCAATCTTGTGATCGTAACCATAGGTTATGGCGTATTTTAGGGAAATGATGGCATAAGCCGACAATTATTATCTTGCCTTATAAAAACGCCGTGCTAAATTCGTGCGGGCACTGATGGTTCCATTGTGCGCTTCCCCGCTCGGCGTGGCGGCGCAGTTTTTACGGTATTTCCCGAGAGGAGAGGGCGCTGTGCGAACGATTCGAAAGACGGCTTTATTGGCGGCGGTGGCGGCGACGACGGGCGCATTCGGCATGCAAGAGGCGCACGCGATCACGTATATCTGGGACGGCACGGGCACGAACACCAATTGGAGCACTGCCGCGAACTGGACTGCCGACCTCGGCACCCCGTCCGTCGGCGGCGCGGGCGGCGACGTCGCCCTGTTCGACAACACCGGCGTCCTCAATCTCGCCAACACCGTCGACGTCAACACCTCGATCACGCAGTTGGCCTACCGCCAGGATGCGCCGACCAACGTCTACACGACCTCGATCGACCGTTCGGCCACGTTGACGATCTCCGGTTTGACCGGCAGCAACGCGGCGGCGCCGGCGAACAGCGGCTTGCTCGTCATGCCGACCACCGCCGCCGGCAACGGCGCGCCCACGGGCGCTCGCGTGGTCATCCAGAGCACTGGCGTTGGCGCACAGGGCGGACTGAATATCACGAGCGGCAACGTGCAGATCTCCGGCCGGCCCGGCGCTTCGGTCGATTCCCCCAGCTACGCCATTCTCGATCTCAGCAATCTGGACTCGTTCAACTACAGCCAGGCCACCAACAGCACCTTCTCGATCGGCGGCGGCAATGGGGCTGGCAACAGCGACACCAACTCCTATTGGGGTCAGCTCATTCTCAGCAACAATTCCACGATCCGCACGAACCGCCTGGTCATCGGCGGTCAGAACAACACCGGCACGCAGGGGACGCAGCCGGTCAGCAGCCTGCTGCTCGGGCAAAGCACCACGCTCAACTCGACGCTCCCCGGCAACCTGTACGTCGGCAGCGACCCCACGGCGGCCAAGACCTCGAGCGGCGCCTTGATGTTCCGCGCGGGCGTCACCAACGGCTCGATGAGCATGGGCGACACCCTCGGCAATCGCAACGGCTGGGAAATCGCGCGGCATCGCTTCCAGACGACGAACACGAACTTCGGCGTCGCTGACTTCACCTCCGCCAGCGGAACCACCGAAGGCGCGATCAACGCCAACACCGCCACGATCACGATCAGCGCGCAAAGCGGCGGCGTCGCCGGCGCGGGCGGCGGGTTCGGCATGCTTTCGATGAACAAGGGAACCATCGACACGCAGGCGATGGTCATCACCCGCACCACGTCGAACGCCACCGCGGGCGGCGTCAATGTCGGCGTGTTCAACGTCGGCCTCAAGGGCGCGGGCACCGACACCGGCGGCGGCATCGTGCTGGTCTCGGGCACTATCAGCCTCGGTCAGCGAATCGCCACCGATACGAGCAGCGGCGGGTCGCTCAACTCGATCCTCAACCTCGCCAACAACGGCGCGATCACCGTCGACCGGCTCTTCGTCGGCAACAACACCGTCGCCGGCGGCACGCAGGCGGTCAACGCCACCGTCAACCTCAACGGCGGCACGCTCACAACCGCCCAGATCAAGGCCGGCAGCGACACCGCCCAGGCTGGCACCACCAGCCGACTGATCAACTTCAACGGCGCCACCGTCAAGGTGAAGACCGGCGCGTCGCAGGTCAACCGTGACACGTTCCTCGAAGGCCACACCGCCGCCACCGTCAATGCCGGCGGCGCCAACTTCGACACCAATGCACAGGATATCATCGTCAATCAGCCGCTCGTCGCCCCCACGGGTGACGGCGTGCAAAGCATCACCGTCGACAACGGCGGCTCCGGCTACCGCGTCGCGCCGATCGTGCTGATCACCGGCGGCGGCGGGACCGGCGCCAGCGCGGTCGCCCGCATCGATGCGGCCGGCAGCGTCGTTGGACTCGACGTCACCAACCCGG
>JAXDMN010000101.1:0-13362 GCA_034666045.1 Phycisphaerales bacterium
GACGGGAAGCCGTTTCCGTTCAAGCTCGAGGCTTGGCCGGGCGGGCGCCTCTACCGCGACCTGGGCAACAGCACCGGGCACTTCTGGGGGCACGTGCAGGTCATCAAGCCGCCGAAGCTGCTGGAGATCGTTGGCCCGATGATGATGTCCTACCCGGTGGCCTCGCACATTCAGTACCGCCTCACCGAACAGCCCGGCGGCACGCTGCTGAAACTCACCCACCAGGCGATCGGTCTGATCCCACCCGAGCTCCAACAAGACGTGGGCGGCGGCTGGGGAGACATGCTGGAGCACATCCGCACGGCGGCGGAGAAGAAGCGCGGGTAGAAGTGGTTTTCAAAAGGCGGTCTTCGCCCTGCGAATGTCAGCAACGCAGGCCGCTAAAACTTCGCGATGGAGTCTTGGAAACTATCGCGGGGGCACATTCGGGGGTGCGTTTGGCTTCACGAAGGCAAAAAAGAACGAAGGACTTGCGTTGCCGCAAGTCCTTCGTCGTTCAACAGTAGCGGGGGGAGGATTCGTGCAACATTGCATCGCCGAGTTGATCGGGGCGAAGTTGGCGGCGTAGGCGGCCCACGTCCGATACAGGCTACATGAGCGCCGACCCGCCGACGTTCTACACCGTCGCGGAAACCGCAATGATTCTCAAGTGTTCGGCAAGGCAGGTCAGCCGCCTGATTCAAGCGAAGCGGCTCATGGCGATCGACATCGGGACGGGAAGGCATCGGGACTATCGGATTGCACGCGAGGCGCTATACGCGGTCGGCACGCCGCCGCCGGTGCGCAGCCCGTCTGCACCGCGACGCGGGCCGCGGGTCGTGCCGATCATCATTCCGGATCCATTCGCCGACCTTCCGCCCTGGCCGAAGCGGTCGCAGTGATGAGCATCAGCGGGCGGCCGCCGCCGCGTCATGGTGCGGCTTGCGTCGGCCGCGTCGCAGGCATGCTACCGCGTTGGAACCTCGCACCGATTTCGCGTAGGCCAGCCTTCATTTCATTCGCCAGATCAGCCCGGCCGGCGGCGTAACCGCGATTGTAGCCGCCCCATCCTGCGGCGATGACGGCGACGATCGCGACGGCGACGACGATATAGACGCGGCGCATCGATCAAACCTTTCCGCCGCGGATAAGCGGCGATAAGCGGCACTCAGGCAAACAACGATTCAAGAAGCGCTCGCCGCCCTGCGTCGTAGCCTTCAACGAAAGCGGCGGAGCGCGACTCCCGGCCCTGCAATATCTCGTCGTTGACTGCCAGCCCGAAGCCATCCCTGAAGTCGCGAATCTGCGGACTTGCAGTTTCTATGTACCGCGGAAAACGTCCGAAGCGGCGGCGAACCGCCTGTCGGAACGTGCGTTGCATCTGCGACTTATACTGTTTGATCGTCGAAGCCATCGGAATCCTCCGTGCGGTTTTGGGCGGACGACACCGCGACGCGCGACGCCCCGCCCACCTGACGTCACAGATTACCGCGTACACATTGGTGGTACAAGTGTCATCGGCTTTGCAGTTTGCGAGCGGGCTTAGATCATGCTCTCCGTGGCAGCACGACGATCGAACAAGTCACCGCTCAGCGTCCGCATCAATACGCAGCTCTTGCAACGGCTGGAGCGCCATTCGCTCCGCGTCGGCCGCAGTCGATCGGAAGTCGTCGACCGCGCGATTGAGGAATATCTCGACCGTCACGACCAGCAGGCCAGCGACCATAAGCCTCACACCCGCAAGTGATTCAGCGCGTCCGTATCGTCGGGCGAGATTATGCCGCGCCACGCTGCGCTACCCTTGCGGTTGGACGCGAGGCGAATCATCGGGAATCTTTACATCAGCGACGTTGGGCGAATCCCGGCGTGCGTCGCCGTTAAAGAAGTGCCGGGAATACACGCGACTGCTCGGGCCGGGTGAGGCTTCGTGCTGTTTGTCGGGTAGTCAGCCGATTCCCTATCCCTAAGACGTGCCGCCGGTGTGCGGCGCGCAGGCCGGGCTTCGACCTCACGCGAGGAACGTCGAGACGCTTCACAGCGAATCGCGTTTTTCGCGTGGGGGATTAAGGGGGCTTTGCGTTCCTGCTGAACGCGGGATTCGGCTGAAGGTTTTTGCTTCTCTATCCACCGCGCTATTTGATTCCCCAAATCTTTCCGCTTTCCCTAAGCGCTGTACTGAAAGATCGCGCGCCGCAACTGTCACGCGAAGTTGACCGCGAACTATCGCGCTGCCCGACGCAATGAAATGTAGGGGATATGGGCCGAAAATGTTCAATCGAGCGTACCTAGAGACCGATGGCTAGCTTTACGCGAAGTTGAATCGAATTACGACTTTTCTTTGCTGATGAAAGTCATCGAAAGCATTTCGTCCGGCGACATCGCGCATACACGCGCCGGATTTTTTCGTTAAGCGTCCCGACTTCGGCCCCGATGTGGCAAGCAATGGACGATCAGGAAATAAAACTTCAGCTCAGCATGGCAATCTTCGGCGTCGCCATCACCCAAGCAATGTTGGCGCACGACCTGCGCGGTCGCATCGAACCGGGCGTTCTCACGCCGGACCAGGACGAGCGATTGAAAATCGCGATGGAAGCTATGTGCGAGCTTCACGCCGGCTTGGCAGAGCTGTCCGTGGAATTGCAGCGGCAAGCGAGGCAATGACCGACCTTCCGCCAGGCGTGTGAGTGTGTTCGCTCGCCGGGCGTGTGCGTCTGTTTTGGTAAGGGCAGCGCACAGCCGGCGACGTTATTTTCCGATGCATGCTCACGAAAGAATCGATCCTCGAAAAGACAACGCTGCCGATTGAACGCGTCGCGGTTCCCGAATGGGGCGGCACGTGTTCGTCAAGACGATGACCGGTACGCAGCGCGACGCGTTCGAAGCGGCGCACCTGGCGGCAAAAAAGGCCGGCGACGAGCTGGCGAACTTTCGCGCTCGCCTCGCCGTGGCGACCGTCTGCAATGAAGCGGGTGAACTGTTGTTCGCCGCGTCCGACGCCGTCCGTCTCGGCGAGACGCACGCGAAGTCGCTCGACAGGGTTTGGGAAGTCGCGCGCCGGCTGAACGGCCTCACTGATTCCTAAGGGTAGCGCACGGCGACTCGGCGTACTTTGTGACTATGACGCGGCGAATTGCACGCCGCGCAAGTTTCAAGGGCGAAGAGGAAACAGAACGATGTGGCAGAAGATCAAAGCGGCTCGGGAACAGTTTGGGCAGTCCAAGGCGGAGATGCAGGAGATCATCACCCGATCCGAGGGCCGCGCCCTGTCGGCGGAGGAACAGAAAGCTTTCGACGCCGCCGAAGTGAGGGCGCGCGAAAGCGAGACGGCGATCCGAAACCACGAACGGTTTGAATCGGTGGACCGCCTTCAGCGGATCGGCATGACGCCGGACATGAACCGGACCTTCGGCGAGCGCGACCTGTCGAAATACAGCCTGGTCCGCGCGATCAACCGCCGGATGAACGGTCAATCACTCGACGGCATCGAAAAGGAAGTGAACGACGAGTTGTCGATCCGCAACGGCAAGCAGGCGCAGGGATTCTACTTCCCGACCGAACTCGGCATGGAACGCCGCGACCTCACACTCACGACCGGGGCGGGCGCGAAGCCGACGCTCACCGACCCGGCGAATTTTATCGAATACCTTCGCGCCAAGACGATCGCGAGCGCGTTGGGCGTGACGTTCCTTGCCGGCCTCACTGGTGACCTGTCGCTGCCGAAACAGTCCGCCGCCTCTACCGCGTATTGGGTGACGGAAGGCAGCGCACCGACGGAGTCGAACGCACAAATCGGCCAAGTGGCGCTCGCCCCGAAAACCGTCGGGGCGTTCACCGACTTCTCGCGCAAGTTTCTCATCCAGTCCTCAATCTCCGCGGAGAACTTCGCCCGCGAAGAACTCGCCCGCACCGTCGGCACCGAACTGGATCGCGTCGTCTTCAACGGCAGCGGCAGCGGCGCGGAACCCACCGGCATCCTTCAGGCCGCTGGCGTCAGCACTGTCGCCCTGGGCACGAACGGCGACGCCCCGAGCTGGGCGAAGCTGGTCGAGATGGAAAGCGCCGTCGCCGCGAGCAACGCCGATGTCGGCTCGCTGGCGTACGTCATGACCAGCGCCGCCCGCGGCAAACTGAAGGTCGTCGAGAAGGCCAGCGGCACGGCCCGCTTCCTATGGGACGATAACAACACGATCAACGGCTACGCGGCGCATGCGACGAACCAAATCCCGTCGAACTTGACGAAGGGCAGCGGCACGTCGCTGTCTGCCGCGATCTTCGGCAACTTCCGCGACGTCGTCATCGGCCTGTGGTCTGGCATCGACATCCTCGTTGACCCGTACACCGGCGGCACGTCCGGCAACGTGCGCGTCGTCGCGTTGCAGGACGTCGACGTGAAGCTTCGCCATGCGGAGAGCTTCGCGAAGATCGTCGACATGGTCACGACCTAACTTTGCCCCCAGTTGCGGCCGGCGCGATTGAGTGATCGTCGCGCTGGTCGCATTTTACAAATTACGCTTGATCGACCCGCTCGCCGTCCACTCCAAACGGCGGCGAGCGGGTTTTTGTTTCGTGGGAACTTTTACGAATGGCCACGATTGCGAATTTGAACGTCAAGCTTACTGCCGGCATTGGCGGCTTCGCCACGTCGATGTCCAAGGCGGGCCGGCACGTCACGTCGTTCGGCGGCAGCATTTTATCGAACGTGCGACAGGTCATCGGCTGGGGCGGCGCACTCGCCGCGGTCGCGACCGGCGGCGGCCTGGCGATGCTCGTCAAGAAGGAACTCGACGCGATCGACGCGACGGCGAAGCTGTCCGATCGCATGGGCATCGCGACCGAACAGCTCGTCGGACTTCAGCACGCCGCCGACCTGGCGGGGATCGATTCGGAAGGGTTGACCGGCAGCCTCGAAAAGATGCTGAAGTTTATCGGCACACTGGCCGAGGACGGCGGCAAGGGCGAGGCGGTTCTGAAAAAGCTCGGCCTTTCGTCGGCCGAGCTGGCGAACCTGTCACCGGACAAAACGTTCACACTCATCGCCGACCGGCTGTCGAAAGTGACCAGCGCTTACGATCGCGCCAAGATAGCGTCGGACATTTTCGGCAGGGCCGGTCAGCAGTTGGAGCCGCTCCTGCTGGGCGGCGCGGATGGAATCGCCGCCGCGCAGGCCGAGGCGGAAAAGCTCGGCCTGACATTCAGCCGCCTCGACGCCGCGAAGATCGAAGAGGCAAACGACCAATTGTCGAGGGTGCAAGGCATCCTCGCCGGCGCGGGCCGGGCGGCCGCGATCGAACTTGCACCGGCCATTGCCGGGCTTTCTCAAAAACTCATCGACAGCGCGACCGCAGGCGAAGGATTGGGGGCGAAGGTCGCCGGCGCGATCGAGTGGGCCGGCGGCGCACTCGCGACCGCGTCAGACGTTCTCGAACTTTTCAAAAGCGGATGGTTCGCGCTCAAGGGCGTTGCCGGCGTCACCTTGCTCGGCATCGTCGGGCCGCTCAACCTCGTCATTCAGGGCATCGACTGGCTCGTCAACAAGCTGACCGGCAGCTCGACAGCGTTCGCCGGCTTTGCGCAGGGGATGACGGATGGCTTCGTTGACGAAACGAAGCAGGCGTTCGCCGATGCCGGCGAATCATTCACCGCGTTCGCGGACGGAAAGAACAGTAAAGCGGTATCGCATTTCTTCGCCGGGGTTCGCGCGAACGCGGACGCCGCGGCGAAGTCGATCGCAGACGCCGCGGCGAAGATGAACGGCGGCGCGTTCACGCCGCTACCTGAAGCGAAGAAAACCGACGGTAAAGACGCGGGCCTCTTTAGCGATGACACGCTCGGCGACGTGTTCCAGAACGTCGAGCGGATCACCGATGCCATCTCCGACATGCAGAAGGAAATCGATCAGGCGAGCATGACGCCGCTCGCGAAAAAGTTAGATGATCTGAAACGCCTCGGCGCGAACAGCGAAGAATTAGGCATCGCGGAAACGCGGCTTAAGACGATCGATCAACGGAAGCTTTCCGCCGCGGCGGCGGACAGTCCCGGCGCTGCATCGATCGAAGTCGGCGGCGCTGCCGCGCAGCGCTTCGCGTTCGAGAACGCCCGCGGCGTCGACGTGCTGGGAAAAGATGAGGTTCCGAAAAAGCAATTGAAAGAGCAAGAGGCCGCCACGGGCGTCCTGACCGAAATCAACCACAACATCCGCGTGCTAGCGACGCCGTCAACGAAGTCGATTTTCGGATGATGATGATCGTGTGTGACAACGCCGTCGCGCCGGCGCGCGAGAGAGGGACGATTGACCGCGCGTGGATCGCCCTGCGTCTGAGAGGCCTTCGCGCCGTCAAGCGCGACGAATCGCTGCCGTTAATTCGCCGCGTCCGCGCCGGGTTGGCGGCGCGACAGTTGGCGAGGGACGGACGCCGCCGCGACGCGCAGGTCATTCGCGCAACGTCCGTCGCGTAGGCGACAGCGGGAGGTATTTTTCGTGGCAGAACATCCGACAACCGAAGTTCGCGCGCTTCAACTCTACGATGGCGCGTCCGCGGATATGCAGCTTGAATCACGCGGCGACGGCTCGCCCGCGCGGCTTGCCGGCTACGCCGTGCGATTCAACGTCTTGTCCAAAGACTTGGGCGGGTTCCAAGAACGGATCATCCCCGGCGCGTTCGACGCCGTCTTGAAAAGCGGCGCGGACATCCGCGCGCTGTTCGATCACGACAGCTCGAAGTTACTCGGGCGCACGAGCGCCGGAACGCTGCGCGTGGGTAAGGATGACCGCGGCCTGTGGTTCAGCGTCGACTTGCCGGATACGACGTTCGCCCGTGACTTGGCCGTAAGCGTCAAGCGCGGCGATATCCGCGGCATGAGTTTCGGCTTCCGCGTGCCGCCGGGCGGCGATCGGTTCATCAGGGGAACCGGTGGGACACCGATCCGCGAAGTGACGGCAATGGACCTGAAGGAAATCACCGTGACGTCGATCCCGGCATATCCCGACACGAGCGTCGCACTCCGCGTATCACCGACGATCGTCTCGCGATTGCCGCAAACATGGTCACCGTGTCGGGAAAACCTACGGCGACGGATGGCGATCGTACGATTGAGGGATTTCTAATGGCGACGCTCGAAGCGAATCGACGTTGCGACAACTCCGCGGCTGTGGCCGGATGATTCAAACCCCCTGTCGAGAAATTTCCCCGCCGCCACCGGCAACGCTTGAGGATCAGATTCGTCAGAATCTGCCTGCGCTGCGCGATCGGCTGATTGACATCCTGGCGGCGAACGCCGCGCGAAAGTTCTTGCTGCGCCGAAGTGGGGGCGATAGCATCTGTGTCGACAAAGTGGGCCGGCGCGTGGTTCAGACGCCCGGCCCCGGACAAACCTGTTAAGGAGGTTCGTCGTGGCACAGTCTAATGATTCGCGCGCTCCGTACAATCCGCCCGTAGACGCGCTTTACGCGCGATACTCGTCGCACGCTCAGGACGATTCCACGTCAATAGAAGTTCAGGTCGAGGCGTGCCGCCGCGCCGCCGGCGGCCGATGCGACGAATACATCGACCGTGCGCGCACTGGCCGCACAACGGCGGGGCGAGAACAGTTGTTGCGACTCTTAGCTGATGCTGCGGCGGGAAGAATCGCCCGCGTTTTCGTTTACAAGTTTGACCGGCTCGGCCGCGATGCCGAAACACATACCATCGTCCGCGACTTAGAAGAACAGGGCGTCGAAGTCATTAGCACGACAGAAGGCAAGGAGGCACTCGCCCGCGGTGTTCAGCTTGTCGTGGCCGAGCACTATTCCCGACAGCTTGCCGAACGCACGCGAGAGGGACTTAAAAAGCGACACGATCAGCACGCCTTCACCGGCGGCATCTCGCCTTACGGCTTCCGCATCGTGCGCGGCGCTGAGGGGCGTCCTCAATTGCAGATACATCCGGATGAAGCGGATATCGTGAAACAGATTTTCGGCTGGTACCTGACTGAGTCGATCGGCTTCAAGAAGATCGCGCAGCGCATGAACGATCGCGGTATTCCGACGCGAAATCCTGCGAGAAAAAACCGGATGACGCGGCGGCTCTGGTCGCACACGACGATTAAGAGCATGCTTCAGAATCCGACTTATGCCGGCCAGGTGCGATACGGCGTACGTTCGATGAAGTTGAACCGAAAGACGGGCCGGCGGTTGCCCCGCTTTAATGATGCGGCGACGGTGCAGAGTTACGACGATCCCGGCCTCGCGATCATCGATCGTGTTAGCTTCGATCGTGTTCAGCAACTCGCGCCAACGCGAGCGCCGGGGATGAGAGGCAAGGCCGGTAGTCGGTCGACGTGGCCGTTTTCCGGCTTCCTCTTCTGTTCTGAGTGTGGGTCCGTTTACTATGCCCGCCGATCAAAGAACACGAAGGGGGACTATCGGTATTACACTTGCGGATGTCGCATGGCACACGGCAAGAAACATTGTCCCAACAGCGGCACCGTCCGCGAAGATCAGCTTATCGAACGCATCCAGCAAGCTGCGCGCGAAGTCTTCGCCGACGCAGAAGCGTTCATAGCCGAGGTGCTCGCACGCTCGGAAAAATTCGTCGCCGACAACCGGCGAGAATTCGACGACGTTCGTCGCCAGGCGGCAACGGTTGACCATCGACGCCGGACGCTCGCCGACCGGTTGCGCGATCCCAACGTGCCCGAGCTTGCGGCGCGAGCCATCTACCGGGAGCTGGCAGACGACGAGGCCGAAATTCAGCGATTGCAGACCGTTGTAGCGACGATGGGGGAACGGGCGAACGATGAGACGGAATTGCTCGTCGGCGACGTACGGCGGGAATTTGAAGCGGCATGGCGGCGGCTGGCCGACGCGACGACGCCGGAACAACTCAATCGGATCATGGCCGACTTCGTCGGCCCGCTAACCGTCCATCCCGACGGATCGTTCAGCCTCAAAAAGAAGGAAACCCCGGCCGAAGCCGGGGTTTCCATGTTGCACATAGCGGGGGGAGGATTCGAACCTCCGACCTCCGGGTTATGAGCCCGACGAGCTACCAGGCTGCTCTACCCCGCGATCTTGTGTCTTCGATCGTACGCGCACGGGCGACCATGTCAAGGTTCCCGAGCGCGGGCGACGGCGACGCACACTAGAATTACGAGCGGGACGCGCGAGCGGTTCGCGGAAGGGATATTCTGTTGTCAATGACCTCAGGGAGCGACGTCGTCAGTGATCCGGTCCTCGATGAGCTCGTCCGCCGCTGCTCGGCGGGCGAGGCGGTGGCGCTTTGCACGGTTGTGTCCGCACGCGGCAGTACGCCGCAGGCGGCCGGGGCGCGCATGCTCCTGCTCGGCGACGGCAAAACCATCGGCACACTCGGGGGCGGTTGCGTCGAGGCGGAAGTGCGACAACAGGCGATCAAGCTGCTCCACGCCGGTCTCTCCAAGCTGCTCAACTTCAAGCTCGACCACGATTACGGCTGGGACGATGGCCTGATCTGCGGCGGCTCGATGGATATTTTCGTCGAGACGATGACGCAGCCGCGCGATGCGGAGGATTACCAACGCGCGCTCGCCGCGCTGCGCGAGGGGCGATCGGCGGATCTCGCGGTTTCGTACGACGTCGAAGGTCAGCCGAAAACGTTTCGCGAGACGCTCGAGCCGCCGGGGAAATTGTTGATCGTTGGCGCGGGGCATGTCGGGCAGGCGCTGGCGGCGTTGGCGGCTTCGCTTCAGTTTCATGTTTCCGTTCTCGACGATCGCTCCGACTGCGCGTCGGCCGAGCGATTTCCGTCGGCGGCGAGGCATGTCGCCGACATCGAATCGTCGCTGCGCGCCTGGCCGATCGATGCGCAGACGTACATCGTGATCGTGACGCGCGGCCACCGTCACGATGGCAAAGCCCTGGCCGCGGTGATCGACTCGCCGGCAAAATATGTCGGGCTGATTGGGTCGAAGCGCAAGGTGAAGACGATCTTCGAGGACTTGCTGGCGCAAGGCGCGCCGCTGGAAAAATTGCTGCGCGTGCATGCGCCGATCGGCCTGGAGATCGGCGCGGTGACGGTCCCGGAGATCGCGCTGAGCATCGCGGCGGAGTTGGTCGCCGTGCGGCGCGGTCGCGGCGGCGCTGCGGCGCTGCCGATGAAGTTCGACGCAACGAAACTCCGCGAATTGCTCGAGATTCCCCAAAAATGAAAAGAAGCTTTGATTGCCGCTTCCGCAGCGGCGATCACTGCTTGGTGGCGGCGCCGGCTGCGGGGAAAGTGGTGAACTTTCCCTCCTCGATCGTCACCGGCGAAATCTCCGACTTGGTGCGGACATAATATTTGCCGACCGGCAGGCCTACGTCGGCGGGGCCGCCGGCGTAGAACATGCTAGGGGCGCTGTCGAGGTCTTCTTCGATGATTTCCCAGGTTTGGTTTTCCGGGACTTCGAAGCGCAGGACGCCGACGCGGACGAGCGTGTCGGCGCCGGGTTCGACCTTGACGCCTTCGATCAGTTTGCCGTTGACGGTGACGAGGTAATCGCCGGGCGGCATTTCCTTGGCGACGCTGCCCCAGTTGATCTCGGCGTTCTTCTCGGTCTTGTCCTTGGGGAACTGGATGCGCTGGTTGTCGCGCTTGCGGATGCCTTCGGGGAAGCGAACGACGAGCCGGCCGGCGTCTTTCGGGAGTTTCAGGTTCGGCTGGATGACGTAGGTTTCCGACTCAGTGGCGGCGGCGCGGGGGGCGCGGGTCGCAAGTGGGGACTTCATGCGCGCGACGGGACCGGGCGCGGGCGGCGCGGCGGGTTGCGATGCGTCAGCGGCGGCGGCGGTGGTGGTTGCGGGCGGCGGCGGGGGCGCGGACTCGGGTGCGGGAACGGCGGGCGTCTCCGGCGCTTTCGCAGCGGGCGCATTACCGACGCCGGCGAGCGCCATGCGTTCGAAGTACAGCTCGACCTCGAAGCGCGCGATCTTTTCCGAGTTCGCTTCGCGCGGCTCGGGCGCCAGTCGGGCGATGCCGATGTTGAACAAATCGATCCGCAGCAGCTCGTCCTTCATGTTGGGCGAAAGCAGGATCAATGCGCCGCTCTTCTCATTCGCCGGCGCGTTCTTGCCCTGGATGACGAATTCATCAAACCATGCCTGCCAGGGCTGCGCGTCGGCCCGGCTGATGGAGAGGCGGAGGTTCGGTAGTTGGAGCGAGGCCGGTTGCTTGCTCTGTACGCGGTCGACGCCCGCGCTATTGACGCCGGTGAGAAGCTTCACGGTGAGCGGCTCGACGCGCGCGACGCGGTTGCAGGGCAGGTTGCCGACCTCGATCCGGAAGTTGGAAGTCAACCAGGCTTTGGTCTTTGAATCGACCTTGTCGCCCGCCGCATTCCCGCCGCCCTTGCCGGGACGGATGGATTCGGGCGTGAGCTTGATCGTGAAATAGCCGGCGTCCTTGCTCGAGCCGTCGAGCGCGGGGATGGTAAACTCGCTCAGCAGCGCGTTGGTGAACCGGGCCTCGGAGAGGATGGTATTGTCATTTTCGCCGGCGACGACGGTGCCGTTTCGGGGCCGTGGGTTGCCGGAGAGCGTCTCCTGGATGAGTTGCTGAACGATCGGCGCGAAGGGGGAGACCTGGATTGTGATGTCCTCGTAGCGCACGGCGCCGAGATGCTTGGGTGTCGCGCCGTTGGCGGCGCTGCCTTCGGGGACGACGTCGGCGTGGATGCCGCCGCCCTCGATGCTTTTGATCATGCCGAGGGAGTTTTCGTCGATGGTGACGATCTGCCGCGCCGGCCCGCCCGTTCGGGCGGGAGCGGCGCCCATGCAGCTCAGGGCGATCAGTGCACAACTCACCGCGGTTACAAAACGAATGAACATCTGCGGTTCCCTTTCGATGTGAATGACTGGTTCCCCACGATGATGAAGTCAGTTGCCGGAGGTGTCAAAGGGCGCGCAGGCGCCGCCGCACGTCGGCGAATTAATTGTCACAGCGACGGCCGCGCCGGGGATGAAGGGGCATGGCGTGGCGGATCGGCGGCGGGCGGGGAAGAGCGGCGGTATGGGGTCGGGTGGCGCGAGGGCGCGGGGCGATGATCGCGGCGGCGCTGCTCGCGATCGTGTTGACGCTGCCGTCGTTGTACGTCGGGCTTTCCTCTGACGATTACTACCAGCGCTGGCTGCTGACCGGCTCGGAGGGATATGCCGAGGTGCGGCCGCCGCGGATGCAGATGTTTACCTTCCTCGACGGCAACCCCGCGCGCGCACAGCGCATGAAACAGCTCGGGCTGCTGCCGTGGTGGGTGTACGACAACGTCCGCGCCAGTTTCTGGCGGCCGATCACGACGCTGACGCACATCGCCGATTATCAGCTCTGGCCGCGGCGCCCGGAAGGGATGCACGCGCAGAGCATCGCGTGGTACGCGGCGCTGGTTCTGCTGGTCGCGATGCTCTATCGCAAGATGATGGGCCGGACGGTCGCCGCGGCGCTGGCGGTCATCATGTTCGCGGTCGATGACGCGCACGTCATTCCGGTGGGATTTATCGCCAGTCGCAACGCGCTCATCGCCGCAGTGTTCGGCGTGCTCGCGATCATCTGCCATCGACGGTGGCGCCTCGAGGCGGAGCGGCGGGGGCGACGCCAAATTGCATTTGCGGTACTTGCGATCGCCTGCTTCATCGCCAGCCTGCTTTCCGCCGAAGCGGGCCTGGCGACGTTTGGCTATCTGCTCGCGTACGAGATCGCTCTCGAGCGCGGCCGCTGGACGCGACGGCTGGCGGCGCTGGCGCCGTACGTGATCGCGATCATCGCATGGCGCGCGATCTGGAAGTCGCTCGGTTACGGCGTCGCTGCGCTGGACGGTCTTTACACCGACCCGCTCGCGCAGCCGTTGACCTTCATCGGCGATGTGATGATCCGGCTGCCGCTGCTGCTGCTCGGGCAGGCGGCGTATCCGCCGGCGGACGTGGGGCTCGTCGTCAACGGCGCGGGGCGAATAGGTTTCGCGCTGATCGGCATCGTCGTGGTGAGCTTGAGTGTGTGGATGCTCTGGCGACTGCTGCGGCACAACCGCGTCGCGCGATTCTGGGTGCTGGGCCTGGTGTTCGCGGCGATCCCGTGTTGCGCGCCGGCGCCATCGAACCGGATGTTGCTGTTCATCAGCATCGGCGCATTCGGCGTCACCGGGCAGTTCATCTCGATGGCGCTGCACGCGCGCTATTGGTCCGGACTGTCGAGATGGCGCCGCCTCGGGCGATTTTCATTCGTCGCCGCCACGGTCGTGATGCACCTGGTCTTTGCGCCGATCACGTTGTTCATGTGGTCGCACTGGCCGCTCGGTTGGCCGGATATGTGGGACGCGATCCACGAGATCCCGGACATCACCGCAGCGGACGTGAATCGCGACGTCGTCATCGTCAACCACCCGCTTGCCGTGAACATG
>JAXDMN010000102.1:0-7187 GCA_034666045.1 Phycisphaerales bacterium
ATCCGTATAAGAGTTAGATCCGCTCGAAGTAGCGCATGCGTTCCCAATCGGTGACTGCGCCTTCGAACGCGCGAACTTCGTGGCGGGCGGCGTGGACGTAGAAGTCAACGACGCTGTCGCCGAAGGCGGTGCGGGCCATTTCGCTTTTTTCCAGCAGGTCGGCGGCATCCTTGAGCGATTCGGGGAGGGCGGGGAGCTTGTCGTCGACATAGGCGTTGCCTCGATAGGCTTCGCCGCAGTCGAGGCTTTGTTCGACGCCGGCCAGTCCCGCGGCGATGGTGGCGGCGAAGGCGAGATAGGGATTCGCGTCGCCGCCCGGCATGCGGTTTTCGATGCGAAGGGAGTTGCCGTGGCCGACGACGCGGAAGCCGGTGGTGCGGTTGTCGTGGGCCCAGGCCATCTTCGTCGGGGCCCAGCTTCCGGATTGGTAGCGCTTGTAGGCGTTGATCGTCGGCGCGAAGAAGAGGCAGAGCTCGCGGCTGTACTGCATCAAGCCGCCGAGGAAGTGGTGGAAGTAGTCGGATGCACCCGCGCCGCTCGTGTCGGATGCGGCGGGACGCGCGACGCGTGGCCCCGCGGCTGCGGCGGCGATCGGATCCCAGAAGCGGCTGCCGTTTTCGTCAAAGATGCTGACGTGAATGTGGCAACTGTTCCCCGCCTCGTGCGCGAAAACTTTGGGCATGAACGTGATCGATTTGCCATTCTGTTCGGCGATTTCCTTTGCGCCGTGCTTGAAGACGCAGTGCCCGTCGGCCATCACGATCGGGCGGTCGTAGATGAAATTGACCTCGTGCTGTCCCTTGCCCCACTCGCCCTTGGTGGATTCGACGCGCACGCCGGCGGCGGGCATCTGCTGGCGCAGCGCGTGCATGATCGGCTCGTCGCGCGTGGTCTGCATCGTGTGATAGTCGATGCGGTAATCGCTCGACGGCGCGAGGGCCGCGGGCGCGTATTTGGCGACGTTGGCGTCGTGATAACTCGTGTTGAAGAGGAAGAATTCGAGCTCGCTGGCGATGTTGCAGGTGAGGCCGAGCCGCGCGAGGCGATCGACCTGCTTCTTCAGGATCGAGCGCGGGGCCTCATCGATGAGTTCTCCGCTTTCGGCATGCAGGTCGCAGATGACCATCGCGGATGATTTTTGCCACGGCAGTGGGCGGAGCGTCTCCATGTCCGGCTTCATCGCGAAATCGCCGTAGCCCTGGTCCCAACTTGCGAGCTTGAAGCCTTCGAGCGGGTCCATCTCGATGTTGACGGTGAGGAGATAATTGCAGCCGTGCGTGCCCGCCTCGGCCTGCTCGAGAAAATACGGCGCGGTGAGCCGCTTGCCGACGAGCCGGCCGCCGGCGTCGGGGAAGACCATGAGAACGGTGTCGATCTCTCCCGTGTCAATCTTCTGGGCGAGCGCGTCGCGATTCATGGGATTTGGGTCCTCTCTCTGCTGTCTCGCTCATTCCGCGATGTAGACGTTTTTCAGTTCGGTGTAGCCTTCGAGCGCGGTCATTCCGAGATCTCGTCCGATGCCGCTTTGCTTGAATCCGCCGAAGGGGGCTTCGACGTGGACGCTGGAGTGCGAGTTGATGCTCAGCACGCCGCTCTCGACTTTTCGCGCGACGCGGAGGGCCCGGCCGAGGTCGCGGGTCCAGAGCGAGCCGCTCAGGCCGTAGGGCGAATCGTTCACCTCGCGGAGCATCTGCGCTTCGTCGTCGAACGCGCGGATGCAGACGACGGGGCCGAAGACTTCTTCGCGCCAGATTTTGTCGGTCGGTTCGCAGTCGAGCACGACGGTGGGCGAAAGGAAGTAGCCGCGCGGACAAGGGCGATCGCCGCCGCAGGCGATTTTTTGGCTTTGGCCGTTCTGGAGGAAGGCTTCGACGGTCTCGCGTTGCTGCGCGGAGACGAGCGGGCCGACCTGCGTTTTTTCGTCCGCCGGATCGCCGACGACGATTTTTCGACTCGCGGTGACGAAGCGTTCGACGAATTCGTCGTAGACTTTTCGTTCGACGAAGACGCGGCTGCGCGCACAGCAATCCTGGCCGGCGTTGGCGAAGACGCTCATCGGCGATTTCGCGGCGGCCTGCGCGAGGTCCGCGTCGGCGAAGACGATGTTCGGGGATTTTCCGCCGAGCTCGAGGCTGATGCGTTTGATGTCGTTCGCGGCGAGCTGCATGATGCGCGAGCCGACCGACGTGGAGCCGGTGAACGAAATTTTTCGCACCAGCGGATGTGTCACCAGCGCTTCGCCGATCTCGCTCCCCGCGCCCGGCAGAACCTGGAGCACGCCCGCGGGCAGGCCGGCGGCGTGGGCAAGCTCGGCGAGACGAAGTGCGCTCAGCGGCGACGGTTTCGCCGGTTTCAGCACGACCGTGTTGCCGGCGGCGAGGGCGGGGGCGACTTTCCAGCAGGAGATCGGGAACGGGAAATTCCACGGCACGATCGCCGCGACGACTCCCATCGGCTGGCGGAGTGTGAAATCAAATCCGCCGCCGGCGACCGGGATCGTGTGGCCAAAGAATTTGCCGACGGCGCCGGCGTAATACTCGAAGATCCGCGCGCCAAGGGCCACCTCGTCGCGCGCGTCGGCGATCGGTTTGCCGATGCTTTTCAGGTCGAGCTGCGCGAGCTCCTCGGCGTGGTCGCGGATAGTTTTCGCGATGGCGAAGAGGATCTCGGCGCGGCGGCCGGGTTTCAGGTCGCGCCAGTCCTGCTCGAACGCGCGATGCGCGCCGCGGACGGCGGCGTCGGCGTCACCGGTGCTGGCGGCGGAGACGGTGTGCCACTGCTCTTCCGTCGCGGGGTTCGTGAGCGTGATCGGACCATCGCCGCGCGAGGCGAATTGGCCGTCGATGAAGGAGGATGTCGGGATCTGCATCTTCATCGTCACATCGATTGCTGGTAGAGCGCGCGGAGCTCGTCGCGCGTGACGGGAACGGGGTTTGTCTTGTGACAACTGTCCGCAAACGCCTGGTCCGCGAGCGCGTCCAGCTGATCGTCCTTGACGCCCGCGGCGCGGAGACCATCGGTGAGGCCGATGTCTTTGAGCAGCTGTTTGACTGCCGCGATAGCGCAAGCGTCGGTCGGGGCGGTGCATCCGAGGGCGACCGCGACGCGCTGATACAGTCCCGGTTTGCGCTTCGCGTTGAATTCCATCACCGCGGGAAGGACCAGCGCATTCGCGGTCCCGTGATGAACCCCGCACATCGCGGAGAGCGGATGCGCCAGCGAATGCGCCGCGCCCAAATCTTTCTGAAACGCGATCCCCCCCATCGTCGCGGCGATCTGCATTTTCCCCCGAGCGTCGAGGTCTTTCGGCTGTTTCACCGCGCGCGGCAGCGCCTCGGCGATCAGGTGGATCCCTTCGAGCGCGATCCCATCGCACAGCGGATGAAATTCCGGCGAGGTGAACGACTCGATGCAGTGCGTCAGCGCATCCGCGCCCGTCGCGGAGGTCAGCTTCGCCGGCAGGTCAACGGTCAGCGTCGGATCGAGAATGACCAGGTCCGCTAGCAGCGCGGGATGGAAAATGACGCGCTTCGTGCCGCCGATCGTGACGACTGAGCTGCGGCCAACTTCGCTGCCGGTGCCGGCGGTCGTCGGGATGGCGATGAACGGCGCGAGCGTGCCGACGTCGTCATTCCACTTGAAATCCATGAGCGGTTTGCCTTCGGATTCGACGAGCAGGCGGATGACTTTGGCGACGTCGATCGCGCTGCCGCCGCCGAGGGCGATCACGCTGTCGCATCCGCCGGCGCGATACGCATCGGCCGCGGCGTGGACGTTCGCCTCGGTCGGATTCGCCTGCACGTCGGCGAATATTTTTTCGTGTCCGCCCAGTGCGGTCCGCACGGTTTCGAACACCGGCGTCGCCGCCAGACCGCGGTCGGTGACGAGAAGCGGTTTGGTCGTGCCGCGCGCGGGGACTTTTTCCCAAAGCGTCGCGGCCGCCCGGCCGGGGCCGAACAGGATGGTCGTCGGGAATGAGAAGACCGCCGCCGCCGTCGCCGCCGCCCTGTCGTCGCCCGCCATGCGCTACACGATACACCGAAGATGACCTATCCTTTAACGGATGAAAGCTGAGTTGAAGATCGGCCTGGTCGGCCTGGATACGTCGCACGTGATCGCGTTCTGCAAATGCTTCAACAAGCCGGGCGATGCGGAGCACGTGCCGGGCGGGCGGATCACGGTCGCCTATCCGGGCGGTTCGCCGGATTTTGAATTGAGCCGCTCGCGGGTCGGAAAATTCACCGAGCAGGCGCGCGATGAGTTCGGCGTCAAGATCGTCGATGCGCCCGATGCCGTCGCGGAGGCGGTCGATCTGCTCTTCATCACCGCGGTCGACGGCCGCACGCACCTCGATTACATCCGCAAAACCATCGCCGCCCGCCGGCCGACGTTCATCGACAAGCCGCTGGCGGTGAAGCGCGCCGACGCCGAGGAAATTTTTCGGCTCGGCGAGCAGCATCACGTGCCGATCATGAGCTGCTCGTCGCTGCGCTACGCGCAGGCGCTGACCGAAGCGCTGGCGGATGATGCGAACGGCGCGATCGCGGGCGTCGACGTCTTCGGACCGATGAGCATCGAGCCGACGCAGGGCGGGCTGTTCTGGTACGGGATTCATTCGGTCGAGCTAATGAACCGCGCGATGGGCGGCGGATGCGTCGAGGTGAGCGCGACGAAGACCGAGAAGCACGATGTGCTGGCCGCGAGGTGGAAGGACGGTCGCGTCGGCGCCGTGCACGGTTTGCGCGGCGCGCACAACAAGTTCGGGCTGACGATTCACCGCGCCAAGGGCGTGCAATTCGTCGACGCCTCCGGCGGCAAGCGCAGCTCGTACGCGCTGATGCTCGAAGCGATCATGCGCTCGCTGCCGCACGGCAAGAGCGACGTGGATCCGAAGGAAACGCTGGAAATCATCCGCATCATCGAAGCGGCGAACGAGAGCCGCGAAACGGGTGCGACGGTGAAACTGTAACGGCTGCGCGCGACGCGGCGGTTGTGCTACATTGTGCGGCCTGTGAGCAGCGATTCACCCGGCAAACGTTTTCGCGACGCGGTCGAAGCCGAGCGGCCGTTGCAGGTCGTCGGCGCGATTAATGCGTACAGCGCGGTGCTGGCGGAGCGGGCGGGGTTCCGAGCGATTTATCTATCCGGCGCGGGCGTGGCGAATGCATCGTTCGCGCTGCCGGACCTGGGGATCACCACGCTCAACGACGTGCTGGAAGACGCGCGGCGGATCACGCGGGCGACGCAACTGCCGCTGCTGGTCGACGTCGACACCGGCTTCGGCGGCGCGTTCAGCATCGCGCGCACCGTCCGCGACATGATCTCCGCCGGCGTGGCGGCGATTCATCTCGAGGACCAGGTGCAGGCGAAGCGCTGCGGACATCGCCCGGGCAAGGCGCTGGTCGAAGCGGGCGAGATGGTCGACCGCGTGAAGGCGGCGGTCGATGCGCGCTCGGAAGATTCGTTCGTGATCATGGCCCGCACGGATGCGCACGCCGTCGAAGGTCTGTCGGCCGCGATCGACCGGGCAAGTCGATATATCGCCGCCGGGGCGGACATGATCTTCGCAGAGGCGCTGACGTCGATCGACGAATATCGAAAATTCACCGCAGCCATGCGCGTGCCGGTGCTGGCGAACCTGACGGAGTTCGGCAAGACGCCGCTCTTCAAGCTCGATGAGATGCGCGACGCCGGCGTGCGGCTGGTGCTCTATCCGCTGACCGCCTTCCGCATGATGAGCGCAGCGGCGGAGCGGGCGTACGCGACGCTGCGACGCGACGGAACGCAGAAGGAACTGCTCGATCAAATGCAGACGCGCGAGCAGTTGTATGAGACGCTCGGCTATCACGCGTACGAACAGAAACTCGACGAATTATTTTCGCGGGAGAAGCCCAATGGCTGAAGCAGCGGCAGCGGCACCAGGAGCGAAGAAGAGCGTGATGCTTTCCGGCATCCAGGCCGGGCGGACGGCGATCTGCACGGTCGGCCGCGAGGGGAAGGGTCTGCATTATCGCGGGTATGACATTCATGACCTGGCGACGAAGTCGACGTATGGCGAGGTCGCGTACCTGCTGCTGTACGGTGAGCTGCCGACGCGTCCGCAGCTCGAGAGTTTTCGCGGGCGGATCGTCGCGGATCGCGCGTTCCCGGAGCCGCTGCAGCGCACGCTCGAGACGCTGCCGGCGTCGGCGCATCCGATGGACGTGCTGCGGACAGCGTCGTCCTTCATCGGCTGCGTCGAGCCGGAGACCAATCCGCCAGAGCAGCAGCATCGCATCGCCGAGCGGCTGCTGGCGACGTTTCCGTCGATGCTGATGTACTGGTACCAGTTCCACCGCGCCGGCGTGCGGACCGACACGCGCAGCGACGAGCCGACGATCGCCGGGCATTTTTTACAACTGCTGCACCGAAAACCGCCGAGCGAATTGCATCGCAAGGCGCTCGACGTGACGCTGATCCTCTATGCGGAGCACGAGTTCAACGCGTCGACGTTCACCGCGCGGCAGATCACCTCGACGGCGTCGGATTTTTACTCGGCGATCACCGGGGCCATCGGCGCCCTGCGCGGCGTACTGCACGGCGGCGCCAACGAGGGGGCGATGGAGCTGATCGACCGGTTCAAATCGCCGGATGAAGCGGAGCGCGGGATCATCGACGCGCTGGCGCGGAAGGAAAAACTGCTCGGCTTCGGGCATCCGGTCTACACGGTCGTCGATCCGCGGTCGGAGATTGTCAAAGCGCAGGCGAAGCTGCTCGCCGAAGCCGCCGGGAAACAAAATCTCTTCAACACCGCCGAGCGTATCGAGCAGGTGATGATGCGGGAGAAGAAACTCTTCCCGAACCTCGATTTTTATGCCGCGGTCGCATATCGGCTGATGGGAATTCCGACGGCGATGTTCACGCCGCTGTTCGTGGTTTCCCGCACGGCCGGCTGGGCGGCGCACATCATCGAGCAGCGCAGCGAGAACAAAATCATCCGCCCCGCCGCCGAATACATCGGGCCGGAGCCGCGGGCGTTTGTGGCGATGGAAAAACGCTAGATCGCGATCGATGTAATCGTCCTTCACCCGCTGTCATCCTGGGAGGGTGACTGAAAAGTCGTGGCATGGGCGCCTCGCTGGCCTGTTCAAATCATACTTGACGCGCGCCTGCGCGGGCGCTAGAAGCTGGCGCATGGCACGCACACG
>JAXDMN010000103.1:0-11617 GCA_034666045.1 Phycisphaerales bacterium
CGCCGAGCCGCTCGTGCAGCAGCCGGTGGCGATGGAATTTGATCCGGACGGACGCATCTGGGTCGTCGAGATGCGCGGCTACATGCCCACGCCCGAAGGCAAGGGCGAAGACCAGCCCAATGGCCGGATCAGCATCCTCGAAGACACCGACGGCGACGGCGCCATGGACAAGCGCACGATCTTCCTCGATCAGCTCGTGCTGCCGCGCGCCGTCGCGCTGGTGAATGGCGGCGTTCTCGTCGGCGTGCCGCCGCGACTGCTTTATTGCCGCGACACGGACGGCGACGATCGCGCCGACGAAGTGACGACCCTCTTCGAAGACTACGGCGACCGCGGCAACCCGGAGCACCAGGCGAACGGACCGATGCACGCGATCGATAACTGGATCTACAACGCCAACTACGGCCGCCGTCTCCGCCGCGTCGATGGAAAATGGGTCAGCTCGCCCGTGCCGACGCTCGGCCAGTGGGGCATCGCGCAGGACAATTTTGGCCGCCTCTTTCACGACACGAACAGCGACCACCTGCGCGGCAGCGTGATCCCGCCGCACTATGCGTCGCGGAATCCCAACTGGACCGCCGCCTCCGCCGACACGCAGATCCTCGACGACCAGAACTGCTGGCCCGCGCACGATACGTCGGTCAATCGCGGCTACCGCGAAGGTTTTTTGCGCAATGGACGGCTTGCCAAGTTCACCGCCGCCTGCGGGCCGGTCATCTATCGCGGCGATTTGTTTCCGAAGGAGTTTTCGGGCAACGCCTTCGTCTGCGAGCCCAGCGCCAATCTCATCCGCCGCGCCGTCCTCACCGAAAAACCGGACGGCACGATCGATGGCGACAACGCCTACAAGAACAAAGAGTTCATCGCCTCGACCTACGAGCGCTTCCGCCCCGTGAATCTCTACAACGGGTCCGACGGCGCGCTCTACGTCGTCGACATGCATCACGGCCTGCTTCAGCACCGCCAGTACCTGACCGACTACGCGAAAAAACTTTACCTCGACCGCGATCTCGACAAATTTCTCCTGACCGGGCGGATCTATCGCATCGTGCCGGACGGCATGAAACCGGCGGCGCGGCCGAAGCTGTCGAAAGCGACCACGCCGCAGCTCGTGCTGCAGCTTGCGCATCCGAACGGCTGGTGGCGCGACACCGCCCAGCGGCTGCTCGTCGAACGGCGCGATCCGGCGGCCACGAAATTGCTTCGCGCGATGGCGCGGTCGAACAAATCGCCGCTCGGAAGGTTGCACGCGATCTGGACGCTCGAAGGGCTGTCGCAGCTCGACGTCGCCACCGCGACGGCCGCGCTCAAGGACGAGAATCCGAAAGCCCGCGCCGCGGCGATCCGGGCGTCCGAATCGCTTTTGTCATCGTCATCGGCGTCAAAGCAACCCTCGCCGCTCGTCGCGAGCATTTTGAAGCTGGCCGAAGATCCGAGCATCGACGTGCGCCTGCAATTCGTCCTCTCGATCGCGCCGCTCAACCTGTCGGCCGGCGATGATGCGATCGACGAGATCCTCCGCGACGGCGACGGCGGTGGCGGCGAAAGTTACGTCCTGCGCGACGCCGCGATCACCGGTATGCGCGGCCGCGAGATCGCCTTCGTTCGCCGGATCATGAACGATCCGAAATGGTCCGCCCAGTCGAAGGGGCGCCACGACGTCATCACCGATTTCTGCCGCGCGATCATCAAGAGCGGAAATGGCCGCGCCGTTGCCGGGCTGCTCGATCTGATGGCCGCGCAACCGGCCGAGCAGCAGTGGCGTCAGCTCGCGATGCTGGAAGCGTTCCCCGAGCCGGAGAAGACGGCCACGCGCCGCCGCCGCGCGCCGCAGAAGCAGATCACTCTCGACGCGCCGCCGGTCGCGCTGGTCAAGCTCAGCACGAGCGGCAGCGACGCCGTCCGCTCGCGGCTGGAGAAAGTCGACGCGATGTTCACCTGGCCCGGCAAGCCGGTCGAGCCGCCGCCAAAGGTCGAGCCGCTCACCGCCGAGCAGCAGGCGCGCTTCGAGCGCGGCAAGCAGCAGTACGCGCTGATCTGCGGGCAATGTCACAAGCCGGACGGCCTGGGTCAGGCCGGCCTGGCGCCGCCGCTGGTCAACAGTGAGTACGTTCTCGGCCCGGAGACGCGCCTCGCGCGCATCGTGCTGCAAGGCCTGCGCGGGCCGGTGGAGATTCAGGGAAAGACTTTTAACCTCGACATGCCGTCGCTCGGCGCGCTCGATGACGAGCAGGTCGCCGCTGCGTTGACCTACGTCCGCCGCGAGTGGGGCCACACGGCCGATCCGGTCGATCCGAAGGCGGTCAAGGATGTCCGCGGCGCGACGTCCGGCCGCCGGGAAGCGTGGACGACGAAGGAATTGGAGATTTTCCACTGATCTCCATGGTTAAATGACTCTGCCATGATGCTGCGAACTTTCCTCGTTCTGAGCTTTGCCATCGCGATGCTCGCCGCCGCCAAGCCGGCGACGACGCAATCGACCCGGCCCGCGCTGCCGGAGCCGAAACCCGTCCCGCTCCTCACGCCCGAGCAGGAAATGGCGACGTTCCAACTCCCGCCCGGCCTGCGCGTCGAGCTCGTCGCCGCCGAGCCGATGGTCGAGCATCCCGTCTTTGCCACCTTCGACGCCGACGGGCGCATGTGGGTCGCGGAGATGCGCGGCTACATGCCGAACGTCATCGGCTGGGGCGAAGAGAAGCCGACCGGGCGCATCTCCGTCCTCGAGGACACGAATGGCGACGGCCGGATGGACAAGTCGACCGTCTTCCTCGACAAGCTCGTCCTCCCGCGCGCGATCGGCTTCATCAAGGACGGCGTTCTCATCGGCGCGCCGCCGAATCTTCTGCTGTGCCGCGATCTCGACGGCGATCTGAAATCCGACGAGCAGCGCGTGATCGATCCGAACTACGCCGTCGTCGACAACCCGGAAAATTTCGCCAACGGGCTGCTGCACGGCCTGGACAACTGGATCTACAGCGCCGATCACGGCAAGCGCCTGCGCGTCCGCGACGGAAAAATCGTCTGGTCGGCGACGCCGGTGCTCGGGCAGTGGGGCATTTCAAAAGACGATTTCGGCCGATTGTTCTTCAACACGAACAGCGATTACCTGCGCGGCTCGCTCGTGCCGCCGCATTATTCGATGCGAAATCCGAAAAGTCCGATCGCGCTGGCGGACCTTCGCATCGCCAGGGACCAAACGGTCTGGCCGGCGCACGCGACGACGGTGAATCGCGGCTACCGCGACAATTTCCTTCGCGACGACGGCACGCTCAAAGAATTCACCGCCGCTTGCTCGCCGATGATCTATCGCGGCGATTTGCTCAAGGATTTTTACGGCAACGCGTTCGCCTGCGAGGCGACGAGCAATTTCGTCCGCCGCGCGGTGCTGACCGAGAAGGACGCGATCGTCTCCGCCGACGCGGCGACGAAGGGAAAGGAATTTTTATCGTCGACCTACGAACGATTCCGCCCGGTCGGCCTCCAGACTGGACCAGACGGCGCGATCTACGTCGTCGACATGCACCACGGGCTGATCCAGCACCGCATCTCGATCACCGAGTTCGCCAAAGAGCAGTACACGAAGAAAAAGCTCGACAAAAACCCGCTGACGGGCCGAATATTTCGCATCGTCCCGGAGAACGGCGCGCCGCCCGCGCGGCCGCGGTTGAGCAAGGCGACGTCGGCGCAGCTCGTCAGGCAGCTCACGCATCCAAACGGCTGGTGGCGCGACACCGCCCAGCGGCTGCTCGTCGAACGCCCCGATGACGCGGCCGTGGAGCCGTTGAAGAAGCTCGCGCTCGATGGCAGGACGGCCGTGCATCGCATCAACGCGCTCTGGACGCTCGAAGGCATCGACGCCCTCGACGCCGACACCATTCGCGCCGCGCTGCAAGACTCGGACGGCAGGGTGGTCGCGAATGCAATCCGCTTGGCCGAGAACGTCCCCGCCGCTCATCACGACGCGATCACGCGGGCGACTGACAATCCGTGGATCGCGCTGCAACACACGCTCACGCTCGGCCAGATCGCCACGCCGGAAGCGGACGTCTGGCTCGCCGCGCGGCTGCGCGACCAGGGCGACAATGCGAACATCCGCGACGCTGCTGTCAGCGGCCTCGCCGGACGCGAGGTCGATTTCCTCCGCCGCCTGCTCGCGAATCCACAGTGGCGCGAATCATCGCCCGGCCGGCGCGCGGCCGTCACCGCGATCGCGCGCTCAGTCGTCCGCCGCGAGGACGGCCGCGAGATGCTCCGATTGGTCGAGTTGATCGTCGCCGCGTCGCCTGCCGACTCGCCGGAGAAAAACTGGCGTCAGCTCGCGATGCTCGACGCCATCCCCGCCCCGCAGCGCGATGAGTACGGCGGCGTGAAGGTCATCACCGTCGCCGAAAAACCGCCGGCCATCGATCAATTGAAAATCGAAAAAGTCGCCGCGCTCTTCCAGTGGCCCGGCAAGCCGCTTCCGCCGCGTCCGCCGGTCGAGCCCCTGACGCCGAAACAGCAGGAGCTTTTCGAGATCGGCCGGCAGCAGTTCATGGCTGTCTGCGCGCAATGTCATCAAAAGGACGGCATGGGCCAGGAAGGCAAAGCGCCGCCGCTGATCAACAGCCCGTGGGTGCTCGGCCCGCCCGCGCGCCTGATCCGCATCGTCATGCACGGCATGCGCGGCCCGATCACCCTGGGCGGCCGCGATTTCAACAGCGACATGCCGAGCTGGAAAGCGCTCACCGACGACCAAATCGCCGGCGTGCTCACCTACATCCGCCGCGAATGGGGCCACGAAGCCCCGGCGATCGACGCCGCGACGGTCCACAACATCCGCGACTGGACGCAGGCGCGGCGGGATGGCTGGACGGAACAGGAATTACTCGGAATCAGGTGACCTCACTCCCTCTCACCTGTACTAAGGGGAGAGGGCAGGGGAGAGGGGCAAGGTGCGCGTGGCGTGAGCCTCGTTCGATTGCTCTATTGTCGCTGACCTGCAAATCCAGCGGTTTCACACAGGGAACGCCGCTCGCCCCTCTCCCCAACCCTCTCCCCGGCGTACCGGGAAGAGGGAGCAGGGCGAACGAAATCCTGCCGATAACGTATGATGTATGGCTGTGGCTGTTAGCGGTAGCGCGCGGGAGCAGAAGAATTGGCATTGAACTGGCGACATTACACCGATTGGGCGAAGCGCAGGCCGCTGGCGCTGCGCCTGGCCGACGCCATGGGTCGCGGCCGCGGCCGCCTGCGCTTGTTCGATGACATCAATCCGCCCGTTCGCGCCCCATACGTTCCCAATCTGCGCGACTGGGAAAAGCACGAACTCGCCGCCACATGGATCGGCCACGCGACCGTGCTCCTTCGCATCGGCGGGATGACGATCCTCACCGATCCCGTTTTCTCCACGCGCGTCGGCATCGGCATGGGCCTGATGACGCTCGGCCCGCGCCGCCTGACCGCGCCGGCGCTGTCGATCCGGCAACTGCCGAAGCTCGACCTCATCATCATCAGCCACGCGCACTTCGATCACCTCGATCGCCCGACCCTTTCGCGCCTGCCGAAGAAGACGCCGGTCGTGACCGCCCACCGTACGCACGATCTGATCCGCGACCTCGGCTTCAACAACGTCACCGAATTGCAGTGGGGCGAATCGCTCCGGCTCGGCGACGTGAACGTGACGGCGCGGCAGGTGCAGCACTGGGGCGCGCGGACGTTTTACGATCATCACCGCGGCTTCAACGCCTACCTGCTCGAGTCGCCGAAGCATCGCGTTCTCTACGGCGGCGACACCGCGTATCACGAGCGCTTCCGCGACATCCGCGGCGTCGGCGCGGGCGGGGGCGTTGACCTGGCCATCCTCGGCATCGGCGCCTACGACCCCTACATCGCCGCCCATGCGACACCCGAGCAGGCGTGGCAGATGGCCGACCATTGCATGGCCGACCACGTGCTGCCGATGCACCACAGCACGTTTCGCCTGAGCCACGAGCCGACGGACGAGCCGCTGGAGCGTTTGATGGACGCGGCCGGAAAACTCGTCGATCGCGTGGTCGGCTCGAAAATGGGAAAAATCTGGACGCTCGGATGACGGACGCAATTCCGCCCTCGCCGCCGCCGCCCCCGAAAACACATCTGCGCCACGGATTGATTGCAAGTTTTGGTTTCGCGTTCGCCGGCATCGCTTATCTCTTCCGCACGCAGCGCAACTCGCGCTTTCATGCCGTGATCGGGATCATGGTCTGCCTGTTCGCCGCGTGGCTGCGCGTGACGAGAGTCGAGTGGGCGATCCTGATCCTCGCGATCGCGTGCGTGCTGATCCTCGAGGGTTTGAACACCGCGCTCGAAGCGGTCGTCGACCTCGCCTCGCCGCAGATTCATCCGCTCGCGAAGCTGGCCAAGGACGTAACCGCCGGCATGGTCCTCATCGCCGCGATCGCGTCAGCCATCGTCGGCCTCCTCATCCTCGGCCCGCCGCTGTGGGCGCGGATCGTGTATTAAAAAAAGTGGCTTGGGCGTCCCGCCCGAGCATTTGAAGCGGCCAGCGCAGATCCAGCGCTCGGGCGAGACGCCCAAGCCACGATGAAATCATTGCGCGTACGGGATCTCCCCATGCCGCGCATCTTCCGGCATCGGGACTTTGTTCAGATCTTCGCCCTGCTGGAGCCGCCATTCTTTCAGCTTCTCGCGCAGCTCGGCCAGCGTTTTCGCGTGCTGCGGATCGCCAGCGAGGTTCTTTAACTCGTACGGATCGGTCGCGACGTCGTACAACTCCTCCGCCGGCCGCTGGCGATATCGCTGGATCACCTCGGCGGCGTGTTTGTCAGTCTTCGCCAGCCGTTCCCATGACGCCCAATAATCTTTCCCGTCCGGCCCCTGCGCGTCGCTGATGTGCGACGTGTAACGCGTCGCCGGCTTGAGGTTCAGGATCAACTTGTAGCGCTCCGTCCGAATCGACCGCATCGGCGTGCGATTCATGTCCTTGTCACCGGTGTGCAGCGCGAACGTCGCGTCGTCATGTCGATCCGTCTCGCCGCGAATCACAGGCAAAAAACTCGTGCCATCGAGATCGCCCGGCGGCGCCGCCGCGCCCGCCGCTTGCATCATCGTCGGCAGCAAATCGACCAAACTCACCATCGCCCGCGTCGTCGTCCCCGCCTTCACCTTCCCCGGCCACGCGACGAGTAGCGGCACGCGAATTCCCGCGTCATACAGATTCCATTTCGAAAACGGAAACTGCGCGCCCTGGTCCGCCGTGAACATGAACAGCGTGCTCGCCGCATACCCATGCCGCTCGAGCGAAGCGCGGACTTCGCCGAGTTGAATATCCATGTGCGTGACGTCGCCGTAATATCGAGCCCGCGCCGCCCGCGTCTCCGGCGTGTCGAGCAGATACGGCGGCAGATTGATCTTTTTCGGGTCGTAATCCTTCGTGTCCGGCCAATACACGTGCGGTGAATGTGAAGCGACGATCAGACAGAGCGGCTTCGCCTTATCGTGTGCGGAAAGCAACTCATCGACGGCCAAGGTGTTCAAATCCGTCCACAACACATGCTTCTTCCCGGGCGGCATGACGTTGGAATTCTTCAGATACTCAAACGGAAACTGTTCCCGCGGCCCGATGTGCGTCTTGCCCGCGAGCACGACGCGATACCCCAGCTCCTTCATGTACTGCGGCAGCGTCCGCACGCCCTCGCGAATCAAACTGTGATTCGCATGCGCCCCGTTGCGCATCGGATAAAGCCCGGTAAACATCGCCGCCCGGGAAGGCGAGCACGTCGGCGACGCCGCGAACGCGGCCTCGAACTTCATCCCCTCGCCCGCCAGCTTGTCGAGGTTCGGCGTGCGCACGTCCGTCGCGCCGTACGCGCCGACGTCGTGCCACGAATGATCGTCCGATATGAACAGCACGATGTGCGGCTTTTCCTGCGCCGCGCCGCGGGCCGCAGGACTGACGATCAGCACCGTGAGAAAGAAGGGGAGCAATGAGGGAAGCAAGAACAGGAATTTCGCATTGCGCATGATCGGCATTGTACGGCGAAAGATCATGTCGCTACGATCGCGCGCCGATAAGGAACTCGTGATGTCGCAACCGCAAAGCCAAACCGTTTCCCCTTGTTCCGACGATCGCTCCGTCCGCACCGCCGGCGGCCAGGTCCTCCGCGCGCCCGCCGACTGGATCCTCGTCCAGCCCGGCGACGCCGGTTTGACCCGTCGCATCAAGGCGTCCGGCCCCACGTGGACCGTCCAGGAAAAAGTCGGCCGCCGCACCTTCTCCCGCGGCGTCTGGGCGAGCCGCACAAGCGTCGAATCCATCCGCCGCGCCCTCGCCGCCGAGCGCGCGACGCCGGAGTACGCAAAGAAACAACAAGCCGCCGCCCGCCGCCGCGACCGCGAGCAGGCCGAGTACGTCACCGACTTCCGCGCCACGGTGCTCCAGTACCTCGCGTTCCACCCGCGTTACCGCGACCTCGCCGTCCGCCTCGCCAACGCGGTGACGACTCACGCCACACCCGTCGGCAGCGGCACCGTCGCCCGCACCGAGCGAATCCCCGTCCAAGAGCGCGCCGAAGCCGCCGTCATCGCATGGATGCGACATCAGACGACCGCATACGAGCAAATGTCCATCCCCCGCGAGCGCGGCAAACGGCGGGAAGTTCGCCGGATGCTGGCGGCGCGGTCGAAAGCGTTGCTCGACACGTATCGCGCTGGCCACGGCGCGCCATCACTGTGCCCGCTGCAGAAAGCGCTCGCGAGAGCTACGCAGACCGCATCGACGATGGGGGAGATGTCATCCTGAGGTACTCCGAAGGATCTGGCATCGATCGACAGATCACGCAGATCCTTCGGAGTACCTCAGGATGACAACGCGCGCCTTCGCGCCTTCGGCGCGCTCGGATTCTCTCAACCAACTTGCGCCAATTTCAGCCGCTCGCCGAACTGCTTCTCCACCGCAGCGTTGAGATTCCGATTGCGCGGCGACGACAACTTCGGATCGCGCGCCAGCAGCTCGATCGCGTCCGCTTTCGTGACCTTCAAAAGCTCGATTTCGCTCGTAATATCCGCCATCTTGAACTCCGGCAGGCCGTGCTGGCGGGTGCCGAAGAAATGGCCGGGGCCGCGAAGAGATAAATCCATCTCGGCGATTTCGAAGCCGTCGTTCGTGCGCGTCATCGCCTGTAGCCGCGCTTCCGCGTTCTCCGTCGGCGCGTCGGAGATCAACAGGCAATAAGAACGCTCGCCGCCGCGGCCGACGCGACCGCGCAATTGGTGGAGCTGCGACAGGCCGAACCGATCCGCATTGTCGATAACGATCACCGTCGCGTTCGGCACGTCGATGCCGACTTCGATCACCGTCGTCGCGATCAGCACGTCGAGTTGGCCGTCGCGGAAACGCGTCATGATGTTGTGCTTTTCGTCCGTCTCCATCTGCCCATGCAGCACGCCCAGGCGGACGCCGTGCAGCGGGCCCTTGCTGAGGCGGTCGAATTCCTTCAATACGGATTTCGTGTCCTCGCTGCCGGTGTCGTCGATCTGCGGCAGGACGATGTACGCCTGGCGCCCCTTGTCGATCTGGCTGCGGATGAATTCGTACGCTGTCGCCGCCTGGCTCGCGCGCAGCCATTTCGTTTCAATCGGCTGGCGCCCGGGCGGAAGCTCGTCGATGATCGTCACGTCGAAATCGGCGAAGTACGACAGCGCGAGCGTGCGCGGGATCGGCGTCGCGGTCATCACCAGATAGTGCGGCGACGATCCTTTGCTCCGCAGCGTCGCGCGCTGGCGGACGCCGAGCTTGTGCTGCTCGTCAACCACGACCAACCCGAGGTTCGCGAACTCGACGTCCTCCTGGATCAGCGCCTGCGTCCCGACCGCGAGATGGACTTTCCCGTCCGCGATGTGCTTTTGAAGCGTCTTGCGGCTCTGCTTTTTCGTGCGGCTCGTCAGCAGCTCGATCGAGACGCTTGAATCCTTGAGAAAATTCGACAGGGTCAAAAAATGCTGCTCGGCCAACACTTCGGTCGGCGCCAGGATCGCCGCCTGCATGCGATTCGCAACCGCGAGCAGCATCGCGTAGAGCGCCACGACCGTCTTGCCGCTGCCGACGTCGCCCTGCAGCAGCCGATTCATCGGCTTGCCGCTCTGCACGTCCTTGATGATCTGGTAACACGCGGCCTTCTGCGCGTTGGTCATCTCGAACGGAAACCGCTTCGCGATCCGTTCGTCCAGCAATTTGTCCGCCCGCAGCACCGGCGCCGTGAGCTGCCCGTCGCGCATGCGCTTGGAAATCCCCAACCCAAGCTGCATCAACATCAGCTCATCGAAAACAATCCGCCGGCGGGCGCGCTGCGCCTCGCGCATGTCGACGGGGCGGTGAATCGCGCGGTACGCATCACGCCGACCCATGAGCACGTGTTTTTTCAATAGCGACGGCTCAAACCATTCTTCGACGGCCGGCAGCGCGTCGTCGAGGTTTTGCTCGACGATCCGCGCGATCGCCTCGCTCGGCAGGCTCGCGGTCGCCGGATAAATCGTGCGGAAGGTCGATTCGTCGATACGCTCGGTTTCCTCGTCGATCTTCTGATAATTCGGGTGCGCCATCTGCGGCATGTTGCGATGCATGCGCACCTTCCCCTGCACGCGGATCAGCATGCCGGGCACGATCGCATTGCGGAGGTACGCGGCGTTGAACCATAGGAGGGCTAACTTGTCGCCGTCGTCGCCCTCGATGGTCGCTTCGAACCGCGCCCGCGGCCGCGCGCCGATGTAATCACACGCGACGACGCGGCCGCGCGCCCGCTGAATGTGTTCGCCGGCGGTCAGTTGTGAGATCGGTTGTTCGGACGATTCAAGCTGATACGTGCGCGGAAAATATTCGAGCAGGTCGCCCAGCGTGTGCACGCCGAGTAGTTTGAGATGTTTCGCCCGCGCCGGGCCGACACCTTCGAGGTCGGCAACAGGACGTGAGAGCGAGGAAGCCGAAAACGAGGATGGAGGATGAAGAATGGAGGATGGCGCAGCCGTCTCCTTCGCCATCTTCAATCCTCGATCCTCCATCTTCGCTTTTACTTCTTCTCCGCTCTCTCCGCTTCCCACCCCTCCGCGCCGATCAGCTTGACGAAGCGGCAGGCGCAGACGTCGGTGGAGTGAAGCTTCTTCCCCTCGCGGCGGACGACCACCAGCATCTGCTCATCGTCCGGTCCGATCGGCAGCACCGCGAGCCCGCCGTCGGCGAGCTGGTCGAGCAGGAGCTTCTGCGGGATGTTCGGCGCGCCCGCGGCGATCAGGATGCGATCGAACGGCGCCTTCTCCGCCCAGCCGAGCGTGCCGTCGCCGAACTTGAAGTGCGCGTTGCGGATGCCAAGATCCGACAGCCGCAGCCACGCCGCGTCGAGCAGCGGCTTCACGCGCTCGACGCTGTAAATTTCCCCGGCCAGCCGCGATATCACGGCCGTGTGATACCCGCTGCCCGTGCCGATCTCGAGCACCTTGTGCTCCGGCTTCACGTCGAGCCGCTCGGTCATCAGCGCGACCATGTACGGCTGCGAAATCGTCTGCCCGTGACCGATCGGCGCTGCGCGGTCGGCGTACGCTTCGTCCGTCATGTCGTCCATGAAAAACTTGTCGCGCGGAACCG
>JAXDMN010000104.1:0-5789 GCA_034666045.1 Phycisphaerales bacterium
GTCGTCGTCTTCGTCCACAGCGCGGGGACGAGCATTTCCTTGAGATATTCGATGTCGCCGTGCGCGACGTCGACGTCGACCGGCGTGATGCCGCCGACATTCGTGTTGCTGCTGCCGTACTGCCAGAATTTCCACGGCTGCGGCGTCGGGTACGGCTGGCCGGCAGGATACCACTGGCCGTAAACGTTCGCGGTGGACGGAGACGGCGGCGGATCGATGTTATGGATGTCGATCACATCCGGATCCGCCTGGTTGGGCCAACGCGCCACCCAGTTGATCGGCATCGCGGCGGGCAGGGTCGCGTCGGCTTCGTTGATCGCGTAGTTCTGATTGACGTAACAGATCGTCTGGATGCCGCGGGAGGCGAGGATCGTGTTGGCGAACGCGACGCTGAAGACCGATTGCTGCGTCGCGTTGAGCTGGCGTTCGCCGGCTTCGAAATCGTAGACCGGAAGCAAATATCCCGGCTTCATCCATGGCCCGGCCTGCTGGAGGAAATGCCGCGCCTCGTCGGCGCCGGTGTTGGCGACGTCGCCGTAGTTGAACCACGCCGTCGAAAGCGTCGGCGTGCCCTGGGCCTGCGCGCCGTCGCCGTACTTGGTCGTGCCGGTGGAGTTGGTGTAGACGTCCTGCCGCGAGAAGTGATACGGCCCGATGTACAGCCCGGCAGTGACGGCGCGGGCGGCGTTGGTTTCGAAGTATCGGTCGTCGAAGCGCTGCGAAAGCGTGTTACGCCGCAGTTCGTTCCAGGCGTCGCTCTGGTTGTAGTAGCCGGTCGATCCGCCGCGGCTGGAGCGAATGAAGGCGAACGATCGGCCTTCGGCTTTCACGTTGTTCCACGTGGTCTGTTGCAGGTCGCCCTGCCATTCGGAGACGTCGATGCCGGTGACGCGCTGGGCGAGCGCGTGATTCGGCGCAGCGAAGAGCAACGCGGCGGCGGACGATGCGGCGAGTGCGACCGCGGTTTTAGCCCGGAAACGTGCGCGACTTCGTGTCTTAAACATCGTTCTCACTCCTCCTCCTGCGCCGCCGGCGGCAAAACGCGCCGCTGGCGAGCGAAAACAGTGCGAACCCGCAAGCGGCGGATGGTTCCGGAACGGCCGTCAGCGCGGCGGGCGCGGGGCCGGATTGGGCGGCGAAGTTGAAGTCGATCGTCGAATAATCGTCGCCCGAAATGATCCCGTCGTAATTGAAGTCGCCGTTGAAGTAGCTACGAGCGCCGGCGACGCCGACGTTGAAGTCGATCGAGCTGTAGTCGTCACCGCTGATCATCCCATCGAGATTCGCGTCGCCAGCGTACGTGTAGAGCACGAGCACGCTGGTCGCATCGACGGCCTGGCCGTGCCACAGCGCGGTCTGCGCGCCGTTGAAGTCGACGACGTCGCTGGCGTCGGCGACGCCGAGCGTGGTGAGGCCGCGCAGGGCATTCGTCTGCGACGTAGTGATACCGAAACCATCCCAGGCGCCATCGTGGTTGGCGGAATCGATCAATCCCTCGATGCCGGTGTAGCTCGTGCCGTTCCAGCTTCCCTTCGGGCTGCCGGGGCTGGCGGGATCCCAATCAACGATCAGCTTGTGATGGTTGAGGTCGAGCTTCCCGCCGGCGGTGATGGCGAGGGAATTGACGTGCAGCGTTTTGCTGCCGCCGTCGGTGACGTCGACGAATCCGCCGGCGATGACGAGGCTTTCGGGGCGGAGCTGGCCGGCGTTGACCTTGATCGTCCCGGCGGCGCCGACGTTGATGATGCGCGATTTCAGGAAGCCGGCGTTGAGGTTGACCAGGCTGTTGATGTCCGCCTGTCGCGCAACGTCGAGCGAGCCGCCGTTGATGTCGAGCCGCTCGAACGTCGCAAGCTTGCGCGCGAGGTGCGCGCCGCTGGTCATGGTGATCGTGACGGTGGCGCTGGGGCGGTCAAGGACGATGTTGTCGCCGCCGTTGGGCAGCCGCGCCGCGGGGCCGATGCCGCTTATGTCGGCGTCGGTGTTCCAGTTGGAGATCGTGCTCCAGTCGCCGCCGACGTTTTTCGTCCAGAGCGCGGGGACGAGGAAATCCTTCACGTACTCGATGTCGCCGTGCGCGACGTCGAGATCGGTATTGCCGTTTCGGTCGCCGAGCAGCCCCGGGATGTTCTTGCCGGTGCTGGCGTACTGCCAGAATCGCCAGGGGTTCGCATCAGCGCCCGGCCCGGTCTGTTGCCAGCCGCCGTACTGCGTGCCGACGGCCGGATTGCCATTCTGCACGTCGATGGCGCCTGGATTCGCCTGGTTGGGCCAGCGCGCCATCCACAGGTTCGGGAACGCGGACGCTACGGTCGCGTCGACTTCGTTGATCGCGTAATTCTGGTTGATGTAGGCCAGCGGGCGGATGCCTTTGACGGCGTAGATGCGATTGGCGAAGTCGTTGACGAATTGCGAAAGATCGGCGCGGGTGCGCGCCGAGCCGGCCTCGATGTCGCCGACGGGCAGCAGGTAACCCGGTCGCATGTACGGGCCGGCCATCGCGAGAAAATGATTCGCCTCATCCGCGCCGGTGTGCGTGACGGTTTGCCCGTTGATCACGTAGCTGGTGATGTCCGCCTTGATGAAGTGGTACGGCCCGGCGATGACGCCGGCGGTGGTGGCGTTGTTGATGTTTTCGTAGAAGCGGTAGTCGTCGTATTTCTGCGAGAGGGTGCCGACGGCGGTGTACTTGTTGTACGTGCCGGTGGTCCCGCCGCGCGAGGCGCGGATGAAGGCGAAATCTTTTCCGCCGCCGCCCTGCGCGACCGGCTTGTGCACGAGCGGCCAGTCGATCGGCTGGAGCGCGTTTCCGTCCAGGTCTTCCTGCTGCCAGTCGGAAACATCGACGCCGAGCACCCGATTGCCGGCGGTCTGCGCCATCGCAGGGGAGGACGCCGCAAGGGTGACCGCGACGGCCATGCCGATGGCATGCCCGTACGGCGCAAGAAGACGGATCCTCTTCCTGCTGTTTAAAGGGGGGTGGCAGCTTGATTTATGCATCAGCGCGGAGGTGACGGTCACCGGACGGGGTCAACGTCTCGAACCCCGGGACCGATCGAGGCGCATCGACGCCTCGGCTCTCACTCGATCCGGCGGTGGTTCTATAACTTACCACGCGGCGCGAGGCGATGCATTGTAATTCCGCACTAAATCGTCATCCGTCGGCGGCGGCGCAGAGCCGATGACGCGACGAGCAGCACGAATCCCGCAGCCGTCGCCGGCTCGGGGACGGCCGTCACGCCTGCCAGTCCGCCGGCCGACCCGCTGGTCGGGAACGGCGCGCCTTGCGCAGCGTAGTTGAAGTCGATCGTGCTGTAGTCGTCGCCGGACACGATGCCGTCGTAGTTGAAATCGCCGTTGGAGTAGCCATCGACGCCGCTGCCGGCGTTGAAGTCGATCGTCGAGTAATCGTCACCAGAGATGAACCCATCGAGGTTCGCGTCGCCGGCGTAGGTGTACATCGCAATCGTTGATGCGCCGGTGATCGTCTGGCCGGCGAAGATGTCGGTGTCGGTCGGCCCGAGGCCGCGGAGTTGCGCGCCGGTGGCGACGCCGATCGTCGTCAAGCCGGTCGCAGCGTCCGCCTGGGACGTCGTGATGCCGTTCCCGTCCCATGCCCCGCCGTTCGACGCGCTCTGCACCATGCCCTGAACGCCGTTATATACGCCGCCCGTCGCCGTGCCGGCGGCGGTGTTGGTGATCAGCTTGCCTTCGTTCAGATCAAGCTTCCCGCCGCTGGCGGCGACGGAATTCGTGACGATGACTTTCGTCGTTCCCGCCGCGAGCTTCGACGTGCCGCCGTTCACCGTCAGCGCGCCGACCCTGCTCACCGCAGCATTGAAATTGACCGCTGCGGAGCTGGTGATGTTCTGGCCGTTCGGATTGGAGTTCTCGTTGACGGTGCCGGCGTTGACGACGAGCGTCGTGCCGGTGAAGTGCGACTGCGCGCCGTTGATGGTCATCGTGCCGACGCCGCCCTTGGTGATGGTGCGCGCGGCGCTCGCGGTGTTGCTCGTGCCGATGCTGAGCGTCGCGCCCGTGCCGACATTGATCGCGTTCGTGCCGTGATTGACGACAGGGAGACTGAGATCGGCGTTGACGTTCAGCACGGTCGTGGTGCCGGTGCTGAGGTTGGCGGTGCCGATCGTGTGCGTGCCGCCGTTGACATTCATGACGCCGGCGTTGCCGAGCGTGAGCGTCGTGATATTGGAGGTTCCGCCGTTGAAGTTGATGGTCCGCGTGCCGGTGCCGGCCGTGCGATCCGCCATGCGCAGCAGCGTGGTCTTGAGCACACCGCTGCCGGAGAGCGTGAGGATTCCGGTGGCGTTGCCGCGGCCGACGTCGATGACGCCGACGCCGGTCTCGACGCTGAGGGTGCCGCCGGAGAGACGATACTCGCCGGTCGAGTTGAGCCCGTTGCCGACGGCGAAGACGGCGTCAGTGCTGGCCGTGCCGGTGAGCGTCCAGGTGCCGCCCGACATATCGAGCAGGCCGGTGCAGCCGGTTCCGATGGCGATGTTGGTCGCGAGGGTGCCGGAGACCGAGCCGCCCGTCATGGTCCAGGTGCCGCGGCCGCCGGTCGCGCCGTTGCCGCCGCCGACGATGGTGCGGCCTGCGGTGATCGTGCCGGCGCTCATGTTGAAGCGATTGTCGTTGGCGGAATTGTTTCGGCCGATCTGCACGAGGTCGGTCGTGTTGATCGTGCCGCCCTCCATGTTGAAGGTGCCGGTGGCGGCGGTGCCGTCGCCGATGGCGAGGTAATCGGCGCTGCCGTTACCGATCTTGAGCAGACCACTCTTGAGCGTGAACGTTCCGACGGCGGGCGTGGCCGGCGCGCTGCCGAGGCCAACGCTCATCCCCTTGGTGCCGCTGGCGACGACGCCCACGTTGACGGTCGGACCGGTCCCGCCGGTCACGCCTTGCACGAACGTGCCGGCGCCGTTGTGCCCGACGTTGATGTTGTTCTCGGCGTTGAACGTGCTGGTGCTGCCGGTGATGCTGAACGACCCGGTGCCGGAGTTTCGGCCGACGGTGGTGTCGTTCTTGACGGTCGCGGTGCCGTTGGTTTGCGTGAAGGTGCCGGAGGTGCTGGTCTGGAAGTTTCCGGTCGGATATTCGCCGTCGCCGATGCGAAGATTCTGCGACGTGGCGGTCGCGCCGGTGCCGACGTTGAGCGTGCCGCCGGAGAGCGTGTAGGAGGCGTTGGCGCCCGCGCGGGCGACCGTGAGGAAGCCGGTGGAGGTGACGGTGCCGCCCGATTGGACGAATGTGCCCAGCGTGCCGACGCCGGTGCCGACGACGATCGCGTCGTCCGCCGCGACGCCGGCGATCAGTTGCCCGTCGGAGATGGTGTAGCTTCCGTTGGCGGTGTTGCCGGTGGCGAGCCCGGCGTCGCCGACGTAGAGGCTTTGGATCGGGGGTTCAGTGGCGCCGGAGTACGTGACGCTGACGATGCCGCCGGATTGCACGACAACGCCGGTTCCGCCGCCGTTGGTGGTGAAGCTGCTGCCCCAGTTGGTGAGATCGTCGGCGATGGTCTCGCGACCGCCGACGCGCATCTCGCCGAGCGTGATCGTTCCGCCGCTGATTTCGAGCCGGCCGGTGTCGAGCGGGCGCAGGCCGAGGTTCAGGAACGCGCCTTGGTAGGTCGCGGTTCCGCTGACCGTGGCGGTGCCGCCGTTGTTGATCTGAAGGAACTCCTGGGCGGCGTTGGTGGGAGTGGTGTTGTGGCTCCAGTTGGCGGCGGTGTTGTAGTCGCCAGTGGTTCCGACCCAGGTGACGGGTTGGGT
>JAXDMN010000105.1:0-2742 GCA_034666045.1 Phycisphaerales bacterium
TGGCGCACGGTTTCACGCGCGACACCTTCATCGGCGGCGAAGGGAGCGACGTCGTCCCGCTCGACGAGTTCGGCCGCTTGATGTACCTGCCGCCCAACAGCGCCGCCAACGCGAGTTTTCTCCAGCAGCTTCGTTACCTTCTCGTGCAGGACTACGACCTGAACGATGACGGCCGCGCGGAGACGCTGCGTCTCGCGTTCGCGACGCCGCGAGCGTGGTTGAAGAACGGCGCGCGGATCCGCGTGACGAAAGCGCCGACGGAGTTCGGCGACGTTTCCTTCGTGATCGAATCGGCGTTGAAGGACGGTCGAGTCGATGCCGATGTCACGATCCCGGAGCGGCAGACGCCGGAAAAAGTGCTGCTGCGATTGCGGCTGCCGGATGGGAAGCAGATCACTAGCGCCACGGCGAACGGGAAGAAGGTCAGCGTCGAGAAGGGCGAAACGATCGACCTGTCCGGGCTGAAGGGGAAGGTGCGCGTCCGAGCGCAGGTGGGCAAGTGATCGGACGCGTCGCGGCGATGCTGCTCGTGCTCGCGTGCGCTGGTTGCAGCGTCACAACAGCGCCGCAAATTGCGACGCCCGGGCAGGCGATCGCGTCGAAGACCGACCTGTGGGGCGAGGCCGCGCTGAAGCAGCCAGGCGGGCCGAGTTATGCGTTCTTCGAGCGGCTGCTTCCGCCGCTGCGGTATGTCGATGCGGATTTTCGTCACTATCCGATTCCGATGAGTGCGCCGGCCGCGCGCGTGAAAGGGCGGCTGGTGAGCAACGGCAGCGCGATCAACGCGCTGGCGCGGCAGCCGAACTGGAAGAACGAGGCGGGGACGCCGGTGCATGTTCTCATCGGCGCCGAGCGCGAGGCGTTCGGTTCCGATCTCTCGCGGCTGGACGGGCCGAAGCTGCTGGACGGCTATCTCCCGATCGTGCAACTTCATTATCGCCACGGCCGCGACACCTACGGCGAAGAAGTTTTCGCGGCGGTCGATCCCGCACTGACGGAGGCGGGGGCGGTGCTGGCGAAGTTTGTTTTTCCCGCGCACGACCAGGGGCGGGTCGAGTTGCGCTTTGAAACCGGCTACGAGATGATGTCCGCGGATGGCCGCGTCCTTCGCGATCCGGCCGGGAAAGCCGTTGCGGCATTCGATGACAATTGGGAGTTCTCGCCGTTTCGCAGTTCGCTCACCAGCAAACCCACGCACGCCGCCTCCGCCGCCGTCATGATCTTCACTGCGCCGACGTCTCAACCGGTGCCGGCGGTCGATGCAGCGATGTACGCCCAGCAACGCGACCGCGCCGTGCAGGTCTGGCGCGGCATCGCCGACGGCCCCACGAAAATCATCACCCCCGAACCGCTCGTCAACAACGCTGCCCGCGCGCTCCTCGTGCAGCAGCGCGAAATCCTCGCCGACGATCAATTGAACTACAGCGCCTCGAATCAATACGCCCGAAAGTACGCCTACGAATCCGGCGACGCCGCGCGGTCGCTGCTCTGCTTCGGCCACGCCGACGTCGTCCGGAAATCGATCCCGCCGCTGTTCGTCTACCGCAGGCCGAACATCGAGTACCACGACGGCGCGTTCAAGCTGCAACTGCTCGCCGACTACTTTTTCGTTACGCGCGACGCGACGCTGATCGCTGAGATTCGCCCACTGTGGCAGCGCGAGATCGATCTCATCCTCGACGGCCGCAAGAAAGGCGGCGGTCTGCTGCCGCGCGAGAAATACTGCTCCGATATCGACACGCCCGTGCGCTCGCTGAAGGCCAACGCGAACTGCTGGCGCGGCCTGCGCGACATGTCGCTCGTGCTCGACGAGATCGGCGATCACGCGCAAGCCGCGAAGCTCGCCGCGATTGCCGCCGAGTATCGAACGCAGATTCTCGCGGCGATGGAGAACGCGATCGTTCGAACAATCGATCCGCCGTTCGTCCCGATCGCCCTCGACGGCGAAGAGCCGCCGCCGAATCCGATCACCTCGACGCGGATGGGCAGCTACTGGAATTTGATCATCCCGGGCGTGCTGTGGTGCGGCATTTTCCCGATCGATTCCGAACCGGCCGACGCGATCCTCCGCTACGTTCGCGAGAACGGCGGCTTGTGCATGGGCCTGACGCGCGTGCAGTCCGCGCGCGGCGTCTGGACGAACGTGCAGAACATCGACGACCTGTACGGCCTGCGTTATCAGCTCGCGCTGCTGAAGCGCGACGAGGTCGACCGCGCCCTCGTTGGCTTTTATGCGAAACTCGCCCAAGGCATGACGCGCGATACCTTCATCGACGGCGAAAGCACCGGCATCGTCCCGCTCGATCGCTTCGGCCGGCAGCTCGCGCTCCCGCCCAACAGCGCCGCCAATGCGAGTTTTCTCATCCAGCTCCGCCACCTGCTCGTGCAGGATTGGGACATGGACTACGACGGCCGCGCCGACACGCTGCGTCTCGCATTCGCGACGCCGCGGGCGTGGCTCGAGGATGGAAAGCGCATCGAAGTTCGCGATGCGCCGACGCAGTTCGGTAATGTGAGTTTCGTGATCACTTCCAATCTCGCGCGTGGGCGCGTCAATGCGGAGATTACGCTTCCCGATCACGCGCCGCGCGACGTCTGCTTGCGGTTTCGCCTGCCCCCGGGGTGGAGCATCGTTCGCGCTGAAGCGAACGCGAAGCCGGTCAAGGTGGATAGTTACACTCTCGATCTCTCCAACATCAGCGACAAAACCATTCGCATCACCGCGACGGTGCGACGGGGGAC
>JAXDMN010000106.1:0-29271 GCA_034666045.1 Phycisphaerales bacterium
AGGGCGGCGCATCGCTCAACATCCTTTCCGGTCTGACGGCGGGCAATTTCTCAGCGTTCTGGATCGGCGGGATGATGATCGTCGGGCTGATGGGCCTGGCATACGCGATCAGCGGCATCGGCGCACCGCCTGCGGGGAGCGGCGTCGGCGACGTCAGCCTCGGCAGCATCATGGTCGCGCCGGCGGTGTTCGCGTTCGGCCTGGTGGCGTTCGGGTTCCTCGGCATGGGCCCGGTGACGATCGCCGTCGACAGTTACGGCCCGGTCACTGACAACGCGCAGAGCGTTTACGAATTGAGCCTGATCGAGACCCAGCCCAACGTCGAAGCGGACCTCCGCCAGCAGCTCGGCCAGGCGCCGGATTTCCATCGCGCCAAGGCGCTGCTTGAAGAGAACGACGGCGCGGGCAACACCTTCAAGGCAACCGCCAAGCCGGTGCTCATTGGTACCGCTGTCGTCGGCGCGACGACGCTGATCTTCTCGATCATCATGCTGTTGACCAAGGGGCTGAGCGATCAGTCGGCGATCGGGAAGCTGTCGATCCTGCACGCGCCGTTTTTGCTCGGGCTGATCACGGGCGGCGGCGTCGTCTACTGGTTCAGCGGCGCGAGCTGCCAGGCGGTCATCACCGGCGCGTATCGCGCCGTGGCGTACATCAAAGCTCACATGAAGCTCGACGGCGCCGCCAAGGCGTCGACCGAGGACTCGAAGAAGGTCGTCGAAATCTGCACGAAGTACGCGCAGGCCGGCATGTTCAATGTCTTCATCGCCACCTTCTTCCTCACGCTCTTCGCCGCGTTCTTCGACAGCTACTACTTCATCGGCTTCCTGATCGGCATCGCGATCTTCGGTCTGTTCCAGGCGATCTTCATGGCCAACGCGGGCGGCGCCTGGGACAACGCCAAGAAGATCGTCGAGACCGAGCTGCGCATGAAGGGGACCGACCTGCACGCCGCCACCGTCGTCGGCGACACCGTCGGCGATCCGTTCAAGGACACCAGCTCGGTCGCGCTCAACCCGGTCATCAAATTTTCCACCCTTTTCGGCCTGCTCGCCGTCGAACTGGCCATTGAGCTCGATGCGCAGTTGCGCGTCGGCCTGGCGGTTCTCTTCCTCGGCATCGCCTTGCTGTTCGTTTATCGCTCGTTCTATGCGATGCGAATCCAGTCGGGTGAGACGGCCGCGTCGTCGCAGCCGGAAGTGGCGCACCAGGCGGCTTGATATCACATCGTCATAGTCGGAAATAGCTCGCTACGGCCCCCGCCGCGCCGATATGCTGTCGGCGGAGGGAGTCGTGGGTGTGACCGGCGTCGAATCACTTGAGCGCAGGCTGCTGCTGGCGTCCGGCCCCATCGTCATCACGAAGGGCGGCACCTACACCGGCAGTTGGGAAAATCTTCTCGACCGCAACCCGGTTATCACCGTCAAAACCACCGAGCCGGTCGTCATCCAGAACGCGACGATCAAGGGGAAAGGGAATCTCATCTACAGCGCGACGGCGGGGGCGAACATCACCGTTCGCAACTCGACCGGCGTCGGCGTCAATCCCAACGTAGCCGGCGCGTCGCCGGGGCGGTTCATCACCGTGGAAGGCGCGAAGAACCTCGTCGTCGACAATAACTATCTCGAGAGCACCGGCGGAATTCACGTCCTCGGCTATGGCGGCAATCGCACGACCGCGCAGACGATCAAGGTCACCAACAACCGCGCGAAGAACATCGACGGCCGGCAGAGCAACGGCGCGGGCGGGTGGATGGACTTCAATATCCGCACGAACGTCACCACCGGCGTCGCCGAGCGCGGGTTTAACTATGCGCAGTTCCTTCAGCTCGACAAGGTCACGTTCGTGCCGGGGATCGACATCGGGTGGAACGAGGTCGTCAACGAGGTTGGCAAGAGCCGCGTCGAGGACAACATCAGCATCTACAAGTCGAGCGGCACCGAAGCGAGCCCAATCAAGATCCACGACAACTACATCGAAGGCGCGTACACGCTCAAGCCGTCGCAGGCGAATTACACGAGCGGGGGGTGGAAGTACGACTGGAGCTTCGCGGGCGGCGGGATCATGGTGGGCGACGGATTCGGCACGACGATCAATGGTGACGCTGCGTACGTGAAGGCGTTCGGCAACACGGTCATCGGCACGACCAACTACGGTATCGCCACCGCCGCCGGGCACGACACGGAAATCTACGCGAATCGCATTGTCTCCAGCGGCAGGACGCCGGACGGCAAGTGGAATCTCCAGCAAAACGTCGGGATGTACATCTGGGACAGCTACACGCTGGGGGCGACGCGCTTCTTCGACAACGTCGCGCACGACAACACGGTCGGCTGGCTGAAAAGCGAAAGCGTGCGCAACGACTGGTGGAACCCGCACGTCGTCGCGATGAAGAACAACATCCGCATGGCCGATCCGATTACGCGGCAGACGGAGTTGAACGAGACGGCGGCGTGGCGCGCGCGAAGATATCCGCCCGTCGGCAACATCGCCGGGACGATTTTCAGGGACATCGACGGTGATGGCGTGCGCGAGACCGGCGAGAATGGCATCGCCGGCTTCACCGCGTGGATCGATCTCGACAACGACAATGTGAAGGATGCGAACGAGCCGACAAGCAAGTCGAGCTCGAGCGGACGGTATCAGTTCAACGGGCTGAAGATCGGCAAGTACCGCGTGCGGCTGCAAACGAATAGCGGCTGGCGGATTACCACGGCTTCGTCCGCGTTGCTCGTCGTGAGCGACGGCAAGACGACCACGCGGAATTTTTGTGTCAGCCAGACCACACTCGTCAGCGGCACCGTGTTCATGGACGCGAACAAGAGCGGCGTGTTCGACACCGGCGAAGCGGGTTTGCCGAGCTGGCGGGTTTACATCGACGCCGACGGGGACAACGTCTTCGACGCCGGCGAAGCGAGCACGCTGACCGACGTGGCGGGCAAGTTTAGCTTCATCGGCCTGCCGGTCGGCACGCACCAGATCCGCGTCGTATCGAACCCGAATTATCGGCTGATCGCGCCCAGCTCCGGGTACCGCAGCGTGAGCCTGTCGAGCGGCGAAGTCATCACCGGACGGATGTTCGGGCTGAAGCGGCTGTGACCTGCGCCGGATTAACTTGGGCCGGCATAAACATTTGTATACATTTAGGCGCGGGCGAACCGTAAGTTGCGGCGGGACGTACCGATAGGCGCGTTCAGGGCTTCCGATTCGCGCCCCGCACAAGCCAACATTGCGGCGGTCGCGTGGTAATATGAGCGACTCAAAGCCTTTCCAGCGACATTACAGGGAGCAGTCGGCCGCATGACCGGATCATTCGCCGCAGCATTTTCGCCCGCTTGGCTGCAAACGCTGGGGCGTTTTCACGTCGCCATCGTGCACTTCCCGATCGCCCTGCTGCTGCTGGCGGGCATGGTGGAGTTGTGGCGCTCTCTGCGCCGATCGAAGGAACCGTCGCCGACCGCGGTCGCGTGCCTCGTCATCGGCGGTGTTACGGCAATCGTCGCTTCGGTCCTGGGTTGGATCCACAAAGGTCACACGAGTCTTGGCGCGGAAAACGGTAGCACGCTGGGGCTGCACCAGTGGCTTGGCATCGCCGCCGCCGCGGTTGCGGTCATCGCGCTGGTGTCGCTCGCCGTTTTGCGTCGGTTCAACAAGCCGCTCTGGATCTATCGCGCGGTGACAATCGTGTGCGCGATCCTGGTCGCGGCGACGGGACATTTCGGTGGCACGCTGACGCACGGCGAGGGTTATCTCACCGAGTTGCTGAACGCGCCGGCGAAGACGCTCGCTTCCTCGAGTGGAACCGGCGCGGCGCAGACGCCGCATCTCATGCCGGTCGCTTTTCCTGCCGACGGCAAAATCGACTTCCGCCGCGACATCGAGCCGATCCTCCAGCAAACCTGTCTCGACTGTCATGGCCCCGCGAAGCACCGCGCGAATCTGCGTCTCGACACGAAGGATGCGACACTTAAGGGCGGCGCGAACGGGCCTGCGATCGTCGCGGGTAAATCGGCGGACAGCCTGCTGGTCAAGCACGTCCTGGCGCTCGACGGCAAGAAGCGCATGCCGATGGGGCACGACCCGCTCACGGATGTGCAGACGAAAATTCTTCAGACCTGGATCGACCAGGGCGCCGATTGGCCGGAGACGGCGACGATCGCCAGCGCGGAGCAGAAGGTGCACTGGGCTTACGTGAAGCCGGTGCGGCATGAGCCCCCGGCCGTGAACGACCGGGCTTGGCCGCGGAACGCGATCGACAATTTTGTTCTCGCGCGGCTCGAGAAAGAGGGAATCAAACCCTCGCCGGAAGCGGAAAAATACACGCTGATCCGCCGTCTCAGCCTCGATCTGATCGGGTTGCCGCCGACGCCGGCGGAAGTCGACGCGTTCGTCGCCGACACTTCCCCCGCCGCCTACGACCGCCTCGTCAGCCGCCTGCTTTCATCGCCCCACTACGGCGAGCGCTGGGGCCGGCATTGGCTCGACGTTGCGCGTTACGCCGACACGAACGGCTACGAAAAAGACCAGCCGCGCGTCATCTGGCCGTATCGCGATTGGGTCATCAACGCGATCAACCGCGACGTCAATTTCGACCAGTTCATCGTCCAGCAAATCGCCGGCGACATGCTGCCGGGCGCGACTGACGAAGACCGCATCGCCACCGGCTTCCATCGCAACACGATGTTCAACGAGGAAGGCGGCATCGACGCCGAGGAATTCCGCTACAAGGCGGTCGTCGATCGCGTGCAAACGACCGGCACCGCGCTGCTCGGCCTGACCGTGCAGTGCGCGCAGTGCCACAACCATAAATTCGACGACATCAGCCACAAGGAATATTTCCAGCTCTACGCGTTTTTGAACAACGCCGACGAGCCGAAACTGGAGGTAAAGTCCCCGGAGATCACGGAGCAGCGACGGCAGGCGCAGGAGCGCATCGACAAGCTCACCAGCGAGCTCGCTTCAAAATTCCCGGCGCGCGACGAGCGAATCCAGTGGACGGAACTGACGCCCGACACGTTCGCAACCACCCAGCCGAGCCGGCTTGTCCTCAAGCCGGACAACTCGCTCCTCGCGACCGGTCCCGTGCCGGAGATCGACACCTACATCATCGAAGCCGAAGCGAACCTCGACGGGGTGACTGCCTTCCGTCTCGAAACGTTGACCGACCCATCGCTCCCGCGCGACGGCCCGGGCCGCGAGGGCGGCAAGACGCAGAACAAGAACGGCAACTTCGTCCTGAGCCAATTCAAGGTCGAGCAGGTCGACGTTGACGCGGCGGGCGAAGACGTCGGCGCGCCCGTGCGCGTGAAGATCGATCGCGCGGAGGCCGACTACAGCCAGCCCGAATTCGACGTCTCAAAGGCGATCGACGACTTCTTCATGAAGGGCTGGGCCGTCGGCGGCGCCAAGAATACGAACAAGAGCCACGTCGCAAGCTTCTACACGCCGGACAAAGTCGCCGGGAAGAAGAAGCTGATCATCACACTGAAGCAGTTATTCCCGCACCACACGCTGGGAAAATTCCGCCTTTCCGTCGGCCGCACCCCGCCGCCGCCGACGACGGCGCCGACGGAGAAAGATCGCGAACAGTTCCTGGTGAAGTCGATCGACGAATGGGAAGCGTCGATGAAGGAAAAGGCCGCCGACTGGACGATCCTCGATCCGTCTCGCTTCACGCGCCGTCATGACGCCACGATCCGAAAACTCGACGACAAGTCTCTGCTCTTCACCGGCGATAATTTTTATCGCGAGGAATACAAGCTCGAGTACGACACGGACCTGAAGAACATCACGGCGCTGCGCATCGAGCTGCTTCCGCACGCGGAACTGCCGAAGGGCGGCCCCGGGCGGGATCCGAATGGCGGCTGCCTGTTAAGCGAGTTGACGGCGATCGCCGCGGAACAGAAACCCAAGGCGCCCGCGACGCAGCCGACGACGCAGCCGATCGAGTTCGCTTCCGCATCCGCCGACGTCGCCGCTGACACGGTCGAACGCGCGATCGACGGCAAAGCGGACGCTCACTGGACCGTCCCGGGCGGCGCCGCGCAGCGCACGGCGGTCTTCAAGCTCAAGTCGCCGCTCGCCGGCTTCGACGGGGGCACGACGCTCAAGCTCAACGTCCTCCAGAACCAGTTCAGCGAAATCAGCATCGGCCGCATGCGCATCTCAGCGACGAGCGACGCCAGCGCCGCGCAAGCAACTGGAATGCCGGACGACGTCGAGCGCATCGTTCTCACGCCGAAGGAACAACGCACGCCCGAGCAGATTGCCCGCGTCCGTGCACATTTCCTCACCGTCACGCCGCACCTCGCCGCTCAGAATGCCGAGATCGCCGCGGCCAAGGCGGGGATGCCGCAGTACACGACCACGCTGGTGATGCAGGAACGCGCGAAGCCGCGCGTGACACGCGTCTATCACCGCGGCGAATTCTTGCAGCCGACCAACGAGGTCGTCCAGCCGGGCGTGCTCGCGACGCTTCCGCCGCTGCCGAAGGACGCCCCGCCCAACCGCCTGACGTTCGCGCATTGGCTCGTCGATGAGAACAATCCGCTCGTCGCCCGCGTGGTGATGAACCGCTTCTGGAACATTTACTTCGGCCGGGGCATTGTGAACTCGGTTGAAGATTTTGGCATCATGGGCGAGAAGCCGTCGCACCCTGAATTGCTCGACTGGCTGGCGACGGAATTCCAGCGGCAGAACTGGAGCATGAAGGCGATGCACCGGCTGATCGTGACCTCCAGCACGTATCGCCAGTCGTCGCGCCTCACGCCGGAGCTTCAGCAGCGCGACCCGCAGAATGTCTGGCTCGCGCGCGGCCCGCGCTTCCGCGTCGAATCGGAAACCATCCGCGACATCGCGCTCGCGTCGTCCGGCCTGCTCACGGAAAAGATCGGCGGCCCGAGCGTCTTTCCGCCGCAGCCGCCCGGCATCAGCGAACTGTCCTACGGCCCGCTGCAATGGGTCGAAAGCAAAGGCCCGGACCGCTATCGCCGCGGGATGTACACGTTCTTCAAGCGCACCGCGATGTACCCGATGCAGACGACGTTCGACGGCCCGATGGCGGAGGTCGTTTGCACGCGCCGCATCAAATCGAACACGCCGTTGCAGGCGCTGACGACGCTGAACGATGAAGTCTTCGTGGAAGCCGCGCAAGCGCTGGCGAAGCGCGTGATGGAAGAGACCCCCGCCGCCAGCGCCGGCGATCGCGCGGTGCACGTCTTCCGGCTGTGCGTTGCCCGTCGGCCGGATGAAGCGGAGCTGAAGCAGGTCGTCGATTTCTACGAGGCGCAGCTCAAGCGATTCAAGGAAGACAAGGCGGTCGATCCCGCCGCGGTTGCGCTGCAAGACCCGAAGAAGAAGCCGCAGGGGATGGACCTGCCGGAGCTGGCCGCGTGGACGACGGTCGCGCGCTCGATCCTGAATCTCGACGAAACGGTGACGAAGGAATAGGTGAGACCATGCTCTGCCACGACCAACACGCAAAAAACCTCGCCGAGCTGCGCGACCTGACGCGGCGACAATTCTTCGAGACCTGCGGCGTCGGCGTCGGGAAGATTGCGCTCGCGTCGATGCTCGCCGGCGGCGGGCGACTGCTCGCGTCGGATGCGGCGACGTCACAGGCCACGACTGCGCCCGCGACGATGCCGCTCGGCGCGGTTCCGAAGATGCTGAAGCAGCCGCACTTCCCGGCGAAAGCCAAGCGCGTCATCTACATGTTCCAGGTCGGCGCGCCGTCGCAGCTCGATCTCTTCGACAACAAGCCGATGCTCGTCAAGCACGACGGGCAGCCGATCCCGCAGGAGCTGGTCAAGGACCAGCGCTACGCCTTCATCGAGAAAAACGCCGCCCTCATGGCCGGACGCTACAAGTTCATCAAGAACGGCCAGAGCGGCATGGAGCTGTCGGAAATGCTGCCGGAGCTGGGCAAAGTCGCCGATGACATCTGCCTGATCCGCTCGATGCACACCGATCAGTTCAACCACGCGCCCGGGCAGATTTTCATCAACACCGGCAGCGCGCAGCTCGGGCGGCCGAGCATGGGATCGTGGGTTAGCTACGGGCTCGGCTCGGAAGCGACGGATCTGCCCGCGTTCGTCGTGCTCACGAGCGGCCGCGGCACCAGCGGCGGGCCGTCGTGCTGGGGCTCAGGATTTTTGCCGACGATGTACCAAGGCGTGAACTTTCGCGGCAAGGGCGACGCAGTTCTGTCGGTCACGAATCCGAAGGGCATCGACAGCAAGCTTCAGCGCGATTCGCTCGACCTGATCAAGTCGCTCAATGAGCGTCACCTCAGCGGCGTCGGCGATCCGGAGATCGAGACGCGAATCAATTCGTACGAGCTCGCCTATCGCATGCAGACCAGCGCGCCGGAGCTGACCGATTTGTCGAAGGAAGATCCGAAGACGCTCGCGATGTACGGCGCCAAGCCGGGCGAGGCTAGCTTCGCGAACAACTGCCTCCTCGCCCGCCGGCTCATCGAGCGCGGCGTGCGCTTCGTCAACCTCTACCACGCCGACTGGGATCATCACAGCGACGTCGCCGGCGGCATCAAGAACCAGTGCGGCGAAACCGACAAGGCGTCCGCGGCACTGATCATGGACCTCAAGCAGCGCGGCCTGCTCGAAGACACGCTCGTCGTCTGGGGCGGCGAATTCGGTCGCACGCCGATGGTCGAAACGAATCCCGCGATCGGCCGCAGCATGGGCCGCGACCATCATCCGGTCGCCTACTCGATGTGGATGGCGGGCGGCGGCGTAAAGGGCGGGCACGTGCACGGCGAGACCGACGAGCTCGGATTCCGCATCGCGCGCGACCCGGTCCACGTGCACGACCTTCAGGCGACGATCCTTCATCTGCTCGGCCTGGATCACAAACGGCTGACGTATCACTACCAGGGCCGCGATTTCCGCCTGACGGACGTTGCGGGCGAAGTCGTTCACCAGATCATTGTCTAAGGATTCGCGCCGCCCGTTGCCGCAGAGCCGATAACATCGGCATCGGCGCGCCCTCCTGCGCCTCCAAAGCGCTCATCCTTTCCCCGCTTTCCAATTCTGCAAAACGCTGCGATCCGCGCCGTCTCCTCGCCGTTAAGTGCTGATACAGCCAACCCGATAGGACCAAAGCCGGAGCGCCTCCATACGAGAGGCTGCGACCGGCGTGCGCGCGCACGGATGCGGACTGAAGAAAGTTCCGGTAAATCGGTTGATCAAGCCACTGCCACAACTGTTTCTCGACGGACGACAGCTCCTGGAAGAGCTGGAGTCGCGCCGTCTCATGTCGGCGTCGAACGATCTGGCGCTGATCGACACTTCGCTTCCGGATTACCAAAACCTCTCCGCCGCCGTCGTCGATCGCGACAACGTCATCCTCTACGACGGCCGTCGCGAGAGCGCGAACCAAGTCCTCAACAAGCTGATGAAGTGGTCGGCCGCGACGAAGCAGCAGATCCACTCGGTGTCGATCCTGTCGCACGGCGCGGCGGGCGGATTCCAGCTTGGGATGGACTGGATTACCTCCGGCGCGGTGCAGAAAAAGGCATGGCAGAAGTTGAGCAAGGTGCTGACGGACGATGCGAGCATCTATCTCTTCGGCTGCAACGTCGCTTCGGATGCGAAGGGCCAGACACTGCTCAATCATCTCGCGGCGTTGAGCGGCGCGGATGTCTATGGCTCGACCGACCTGACCGGCAGCGCAAAGCGCGGCGGAGACTGGGTGCTCGAGGCATCGTCCGCCGGCGCCAAGATCGCCAATGCCGCCTCCGCAGCCGTCGCGCCGCTCACCGGAACCACCGCGCTCGCGGCCTGGAATTTCTCCCTCGCCGCCGGCATCACCGTCAGCCCGGTCAGCGGCTTGACCACCACCGAATCGGGCGGCAGCGTGATGTTCAACGTCGTGCTGCAGGGCCTGCCGACCGCGAACGTGACGATCGGCATCTCCTCCAGCGACAACAGCGAAGGCACCGTCGCGACGTCGTCGCTGGTCTTCACGCCCGGCAATTGGGACGTCGCGCAGACAGTCATCGTGAACAGCGTGGACGACGCCACCGTCGACGGCAACGTCGTCTTCACCATCAATACCGCCGCCGCGGTCAGCACCGACCCGCAATACGCCGGCATGAACCCGGCCAACGTGACGATCACCAACCTCGACAACGATCCGAACGGCATAACCTCGGGCGGCGAGTTCCGCGTCAACACCACCACCGCCAATCCGCAATCATTCTCGGCGCAGATGAACCGCTCGATCGCGATGGATGCCAACGGCAACTTCGTCGTCGTCTGGGCGAGCTTCGGGCAGGACGGCGGCGGATATGGAATTTACGCCCAGCGCTTCAACAGCGGCGGCGTCGCGCAGGGCGGTGAGTTTCGCGTCAACACGACGACGTCTGGCGAGCAGATCTATCGCTCGGTCGCGATGGACGCCAACGGCAACTTCGTCATCGCCTGGACCAGCGCGGACGGCGGCGGGCAGGGCATCTTCGCGCAGCGCTACAACGCCGCCGGCGTCGCGCAGGGCCCGGAGTTTCGCGTCAACACCACGACCGGCGGCGAGCAGATGTACCCGTCGGTGGCGATCGACTCCGGCGGCAACTTCCTTGTCGCCTGGCAGAGCAACGGCCAGGACGGCGGCGGCTGGGGCGTCTATGCGCAGCGCTACGCCTCGACCGGCGCTGCGCAGGGCGTCGAGTTCCGCGTCAACAGCACGACCAGCGGCGACCAGACGCAACCCGTCGCCGCCCGTGCCGCCGGCGGCGCCTTCGTCATCGCCTGGACATCGAGCGACAACGTGCACGCGCAGCGCTTCAGCGCGACCGGCGTCGCGCAGGGGAGCGAATTCGTCGTCAACCAGAACACCTCCAAGAGCGACAACAGCCCCGCCATCGCGATGGATTCGGCCGGCAACTTCGTCGTCGCCTGGAACAGCAACAACCAGGACCCGTCCGGCAAGAGCTACAGCATCTTCGCGCAGCGTTACTCCGCTGCGGGTGCGCTGCTCGGCAACAACTTCCTGGTCAACACGCCGTCCGCGGGCAACCAACGCTATCCCGCGATCGACCTCGACGACGACGGCGATTTCGTCGTCACCTGGTCCAGCGATAAGGGCGACAACAGCGGCTGGGGCGTCTACGGGCAGCGCTACCGCAGCGACGGCACGACCCGCGGTGGGCAGTTCCGCATCAACACGTTCACCACCGGCGATCAGCTCTACGCGTCGGTCGCGCTCGACGCCGACGGCGACTTCGCCGTCGTCTGGTCCAGCAACAACCAGGACGGCAGCAGCACCGGAATCTACGGCCAGCGCTTCGTGGGCGAGAACGACTCGCCGGTCAACTCATTGCCGCTCAGCCAGACCGTCCCGCCCAACGGGACGCTCACGTTCTCGGCGGCGAACGGCAATTTGATTTCCGTCAGCGACCCGGACATCGCGGGCAACGCCGCTCGCGTCACCTTGAGCGTCACCCATGGTCTGCTCACGCTCGGCGGCACCACCGGGCTGACGTTCACCGCCGGTGACGGCGCCGGCGACGTCACCATGACCTTCGCCGGCACGCTCGCCAGCATCAACGCCGCCCTCGACGGGATGACGTTCACCGCGGACTCTGGATACGTCGGCGCGGCGACGCTGCAAATCACGACGAATGACCTGGGCAACACCGGCTCGAACGGCCCGCAGAGCGACAGCGACACGCTCGCCATGACCGTGATGACGGCGAACGCCGCTCCCGTGAACGCGGTGCCCTCCGCGCAAACCGGGAACGAGGATACGGCGCTCGTCTTCTCGAGTGGCAACGGAAACCGAATCTCCATCAGCGACGCCGACGCCAGCAGCGGGCTGCTGAGCGTGACGCTCGCGGCGAGCAACGGCTTGCTCTCGCTCAGCGGCATCACCGGGCTGTCGTTTACCACCGGCGACGGCAGCGGCGACGCGGCGATGACCTTCACCGGCACGCTGACGAACATCAACAACGCGCTCAGCGGCATGACGTTCGCGCCGACCGCGAACTTCACCGGCGCCGCTTCGCTTCAGATCACCACGAACGACCAGGGCAACACCGGCCCCGGCGGCGCCAGGAGCGACACCGATTCCGTTGCGATCACCGTCAATGCGGTCAACGACGCGCCGGTGAATCTCGTCCCCGGGCCGCAGAGCACGAGCGAGGACGTTCCGCTGGTCTTCAGCTTCGCCAACGGCAACCGCATCCTCGTCAGCGACATCGATTCCGCCTCGGCGAGCGTGCGCGTCACCCTCATCGCGACCAACGGCCGCCTCTCGCTGGCTGGGACGGCGGGCCTGAATTTCACCATCGGCGACGGCACCGACGATGTGACGATGACCTTCACGGGCAGCGTCACCGAAGCGAACCAGGCGATGGAAGGGCTCGTTTTCCGCCCGTCTTCGAACTTCAAGGGCGCGGCGTCGGTGCAAATCATCACGGACGACCGCGGCAACACCGGTTCGGGCGGCGCGCGGAGCGACACCGACACGATCAGCGTCAATGTCACCGACATCAACGATCCGCCGGTGCTGACCGCGACGGCCGGCGCGTTGAATTACACCGAGAACGACGCCGCGACCATAGTCGACAGCGCGATCACGGTCACCGACGCCGACAACGCCACGATGGCCGGGGCGACGATCAGCATCGTCGGCTTCGTCGCCGGGCAGGACGTGCTTTCCTTCGTCAACCAGAACGGCATCAGCGGCACGTGGAACGCGACCAGCGGCGTACTCACGCTCAGCGGCGTCGCCAGCACCGCAAACTATCAAGCGGCGCTGCGCTCGATCACCTATCGCAATACGAGCGACGACCCGGCCGCGACGCGCACGATCCGATTCACCGTCACCGATGGCCAGCTCACCAGCGCGCCGGCGACGCGCGACATCACTGTCACGCCCGTCAATGACGCCCCAACCGGGACGCCGCTCGTCGTCACGCTCAACGAAGACGCCGGCCAAAGCACGATCGATCTCTGGCAGCTTTTCAACGACATCGACAACACTCACGGTGAGATGACGCTCTCGATCGTCAGCTCAACGAATCCCGCGCTCTTCTCCGCCACGACGATCGACGCCGCCACCGGGCAACTGCGACTCGACTCGGCGGAGGATGCATTTGGGAGCACGGTCGTGACCCTTAGCGCTCGCGACGCCGCCGGCGCACAGGTGCAGACCACGCTCACCGTCAACGTCACGCCGACCAACGACGCCCCCGTCGTCGACACCACCGGCATGCCGACGCCGATCGACAACACGAATCCGACGCCGATCGATCCGAACCTGCTGATCCGCGATGTCGACTCCGGCATGCTCGTCGGCGCGACCGTCCATATTCTCAACTTCTCACCCACGCTGGATGTGCTGGAGTTCGCCAGCCAGAACGGAATCACCGCGACCTATGACTCCGCCAGCGGCTTTCTGACGCTCAGCGGCTCGGCGACGGTCGCACAGTACGAACAGGCGCTGCGATCGGTGCTGTACAAGAGCACCAGCGGCGACGGGCGCAACGGCGCCGTGCTGCCGATCGAATTCCGCGTGACCGACGATGGCGGCGCCAGCAGCATCGTCGCGACGCGCGGGATCCAGTTCCCCTCAAACCCACAGCAGCAGCCGCCGCCACCCCCGCCGCCACAGCCCTCGCCGCCGCCGCCCGCGCCCGATCCGGAACCCACTCCCGAACCCGAGCCGGAGCCTGCGCCGCCGCCGGTGGTGAATCCACCGACGCCGCCGCATACGTCGGAACCTCCGCCCGCGTCGCCGGCGCAGCCGCCGCCACCGCCGCAGCCGGTCGTTGTGGTGCCAGGACCAACACCGACGCCTGCAGACCCCGCGGTGGTCGTCGTGCAGCCGCAGCCGCCGCCGATTCCGCCCGTGCCGGCGCAGATCGCGGCGCCGCCGCCCGTCGCCGTCGTCGCGACCGCCGCGCCGCTTCAGACGAACCAGCTCTGGCAGCAACTGGACGTTCTCTCGAAAGAGCTCGAGGAGAACAACGCCAAGCCCAAGATCAACGTCGGCAGCGTCGCCGGCATGACAACGACGCTGCTGTCGGTCGGTTACGTCATCTGGTGCCTGCGCGGCGGCGCGTTCGTGGCGACGCTGCTGACGACGCTGCCGTTATGGAAATGGCTCGATCCGCTCCCCGTGCTCGATGAGCGCGAGCGGGAGGAAAAGAAGGATAAGCAGAAGGATGAGGATGAGGAGCGAATCCGGACGATGATGGAGTAGCGGGTGCGCGCACGACGCGCGTTATTGGACCCGCGCGCCGGATTGGGAAGCCAGGACATGAAGCGTTTTTCGGCAGCAACTCGAATTGCGATCGGCATCACCTGCCTGACGCTCAGCCTCCTGCTCGCTGCGCAGGGGCTTGGTGTCATTCCCACCCCGTCCGATGCCACGCTCAAGGGCCGCAAGGAGCTCTGCGAGTCGCTGGCGATCCACTGTTCCGTCGCCGTCCAGCGCAACCAACTGGCCGACATCACTTTGACAACCCGCGCGATCGCCGCACGCAACCCCGACATCCTTTCCCTCGCGCTGCGCCGCTCGGATGGAACACTTCTGCTCACGTCGGGCGATCACGAAACCGAGTGGCTCGGCGCCGATCTCACGCGCTCGACGCCAACGCACGTGCGTGTTCCGATTCTCCAGGACGACGTGAAATGGGGTACGCTCGAAGTCGTTTTCACGCCGCTCAACGGCACCGGCATTTTCAAGTGGTTGCGGGACCCGGTGCTCGGGCTGATCGCGTTCGTCGCGGTCGCCGGCTTCTTCGGGTACACGTTTTACCTGAAGCGGATGCTACGCCACCTCGACCCGTCGGCGGTCATCCCGGACCGCGTCAAGACGATGCTCAACACGCTCGCGGAAGGCGTCCTCGTGCTCGATAGGGGCGAGCGCGTCGTCCTCGCGAATGACGCGTTCGCCTCGACCGTCGGCCGCAGCGCACATGACCTCCAGGGCCTGCACGTTTCATCGCTTCAGTGGACGGATCCGCAATCGGACAAGCCGATCACTGAATATCCCTGGACCGTCGCGCTGCAAAAGGGCATGACCCAGACCGGCGTCCGCCTCGGCCTGCGCGATGAGGCTGACACGCCGCGCACCTTCCGCGTCAACAGCACGCCGATCCTTGGCGGCGACGGCACGACGCGCGGCGCGCTGACGACCTTTGACGACGTCACCACGATCGAAGAAAAATCCGCCCGCCTGCGGCAGATGCTCGAGATGCTCCAGCAGTCGCGTGATGAGATCAATCGCCAGAACCAGGAGCTGCAAGCGCTGGCGACAACCGACCCGCTCACCGGCTGCCTGAATCGCCGCAGCTTCTTCGCCGCGTTCGAGACGCAATGGAGCAGTGCGAAGCGCTACAACCACGCGCTCGGCTGCGTGATGGTCGACGTCGACCACTTCAAGAAGATCAACGACAACCACGGTCACGCCGTCGGCGACCAGGTGTTGCGGCACGTCGCCGACCTGCTCAAGAGCCTGGCGCGCGACACGGACGTCGTCTGCCGCTACGGCGGCGAGGAATTCTGTGTTCTGTTGCCGCAAATCAACATCGAAGGCGCCGCGCTCGCGGCCGAGCGATTTCGAAAAGGCATTGAGTCGCGCCCGTGCGCGGGCATCTACATCACTGCGTCAGTCGGGTGCTCGAGCATCGAGCTGAACGCGCGCGACCCGCACGCCCTGCTCGACCAGGCAGACAAATCGCTCTACGCCGCCAAGCGCGCCGGCCGCAATCGCGTGATGCGCTGCGATCGGCTTCCGGCCGGCTTCGATATGTCGGACAAGAAGGAAACCACGCCGAGCGAGATCCCGACGCCGCGCGAGATTGAACGCTCGATGCCGATTCCCTTCCACGCCGTCACCGCCCTGATGAGCGCGCTGGCGCACCGCGACGCCGCCACTGCCGAGCACTCACAGCGCGTCGCCGACTACTGCGTCTCGACCGCCAAGGGCTTGATGTCCGTCAACGACTGCTTCCTGCTCGAAGTCGCGGCGATGTTGCACGACATCGGCAAGCTCGGCGTCCCGGACGCGATCCTGCTCAAGCCGGGGCCGCTCACGGAAGCAGAATGGGTCGTCATGCGCACGCACGACCAGATGGGGGTCGAGATCATCTCAGCGGCGTTCGGTTCGACCGCGCTGACCGACATCGTGCGAACGCACCACGCGTGGTTCGGCGGAAGCCCGGGAAACCCGGGCCTGCCCATCGGCCGCGCGATTCCCATCGGCGCGCGCATCCTCACGATCGCCGACGCGTTTGATGCGATGACCTCCGAGCGCCCCTACCATCGCCCGAAGACGCGCCCGCAGGCGTTCGCGGAGCTGCGCCGCTGCGCGGGCAAACAATTCGATCCCGATCTCGTCGAGCGTCTCATCAGCGCCGTCGAAGCCAGCGACGGCGCGCGACATCAGCACGAGGCGACTGTCCCGCAAAAGAGCGCGCTGCGCATCCGGCTCGAGATCGAACGTCTCGCCTGTGCGCTGGACGAGCGCGACCTGTCGATGCTGACGGCGATGGCCGGCCGGGTCGCCGCCGTCGCGAACAAGGAAGGACTTCCCGAGATCGCGCAGGTCGCCACCACACTGGAGAAACAGGCCGCCAACCACCAGGATCTCGAAGGAATCCTCAAGCTCACCAACGAGCTGCTTTCGCTCTGCCGTTCGCAGCAAAGCCTGGACGTGAAAGATTTCATCGCGAACAAGAAGGCGGTCACGCATCGAAAGCCGCAATCGTCGGCGCCGTCGCCGCGAAAATAGCATTGCTCATCTCACGAGCGGCACGAGCAGCTTCACCACGACCACGACGACAATCACGCCCACGATGTCCAGCAGCAGGCCGTACTTCACCATTTTCCCGATGGGAATGTATCCCGATCCGTACACGATGGCATTACACGGCGTCGAGACCGGCAGCATGAACCCGAGGCTCGCGGCCATCGTCGCCCCCAGCGCCGGCTCGAGCGGATCGACGCCGGCCCCCTTCGCCAGCGCGATCACGACCGGCACGACCATCGTCGCCGACGCGGTGTTGCTGGTGGTTTCCGACACGATCACCGCGACGAGGCAAGCGGCGATCAGCATCACCGTCGGACTGCCGTGAATGGGCAGGAGGCGCGTCAAGCCGGTGCCGACGGCGTCGGCCAGGCCGGTATTGAACGACAGCACGCCAAGCGTTAGCCCGCCGCCGTAGAGGAGAACGACGCCCCAGTCGATCTGCACCGCCTCCCGCCAGTTGATCGCGCGGCCGTCGTAGGTGCCGGGCAGGATGAACAACAGCAGCGCGCCGAGCAGCGCGACGACGCCCTCCGGCAGCACGGCGATCAATTGTTTGTACGCATCGCTGTTCTCCCCCCGCGCCAGCGCCACCGCGCCCGGCAGGATCCACAGGAACACGGTGATCGCGAACGCGATGAGTGTTGAAATCTCGCCCCTGCTCCATCGCGCCAGCCGTTCGCGCTCGCGCTGAAGCAGTTGCGCGGTCCCCGGGATCTCGCGCACGCCGGCCCGGCAAAAGTAGTTCAGGTACGCCGCAAGCCACAGGTACAGCACGATCACGATCGGCACGCCGATCATGCACCATTTGAGGAACGGGATGCGCACGTCGAGCGATCGCTGGATGAGTCCGAGCCCGATGACGTTCGGCGCCGTGCCGATCGGCGTCGCGAGACCGCCGATCGAGGCGGCGAAAGCCGTCATCAGCATCAGGCCGGTCGCGTAATTGCGGTTGATGCGCGGACCACCGGCTTTTTCCTGGTCGAAGAGCACCTTCAGGATCGACAGCCCGATGGCGAACATCATCGCGGTCGTCGCGGTGTTGCTCACCCATGCGGAGACGAAGGCGGTCACCGCGCCGAATGCAAACATGATCCGCGTCGGTCGGCCGCCGACGCCGCGGATCGACAGCACCGCAAACGCGAAGCGGCGATCGAGCCCGTAAAGGAAAATCGCTCGCGCGAGAATGAATCCGCCGATGAAGAGGAAGATGAGCGGATTGGCGAACGGCGCAAAGACTTCCTCCGCCGGCGCCACGCGCAGCACCACGCACGCCGCCGCCCCGAGCAACGCCGACACCGGCATCGCCACTGCCTCGGTCAGCCAAAGCACGATCACCGTCGCCATCACCGCCGCCAGCCGATGCGCCTGCGGCGTCAGCGCCGGCATCGGGAGCAGCAGCATCGCGATGAACACGATCGGCGCCGCGACGAACCCCACGCGCTTCCGCCCGCGCTCGAAACGCTCCTCCGCCTCGCTCAGTTTTTCCGCGGCGACGATTTCCGTCATGGCGCGTGCTCGATCGGCTCGGCGGAGTCGCCATCCATGTCGTAGGGCAGCTCGAAATACTTTTCGCTCGACAGACTGCCGAAGTAGAGGCGGGACTCGCTCGTCTCGTCCGGATTGCCATCGGCCCAGAGGAACTGAAACGGCGGCTTGCCGTCGACGACGCGGCGGACGTAGGAGTGATTGAACGCGCTCTTGCGCGTGAGTTGCTTCGTCATCCGCCACGTTGCGCCGGCGTCGTCGCTCGACCAGATCGCAATGTCGCCGCCCGTGCCATTCGGCTGCGGCCCCGGCAGGGTCGGCCCGACAACGGTCCACTTATCGCCGTCGATGAACAGCGATCCCGTGTCGTAATTGTGGTCCGATTCGCAGACGTCGTGGGTCCGCCACGCCGCCCCATCGAAGCGCGTGACGTGCCACGTCCGCGGCCCATCCTTCGCGCCCGGTTGAAACGCCTTGCTCGTCAAATAAAGAATCGCCGGGCGACCGTCGGCGTCGAAGTTGAGGTCGTGAATGTAGACGAGAAGCTTCTGCGCCTGATAATCGATCAGCAAGGCCGGGTTCTTCTCCGATTTCAGCGGCGGGTTGATCAGTTTGCGGTCGGCCGTCGTCCACGTCTCGCCAAAGTCGCGCGTCTGCGCGTAATACAAATTCGTCCGCGCATCGACGTTTCCGTTCGGATGCCACATGAACGCGCTGCCGATCGTATCTCCCGCGCGGCCGCTCACCTGGTAATGCCCGCCGAAACCGGCGAGTTTTTCTTCCGCCTGCCAGGTGCGCCCGTCGACGCTCGTCTGCCAGTACAGCTCGCGGCCCTTCGTGTACTTCGTGAAGAGATAGAAAAAACCGTGGCCGTCGATGAACCTCGGTTGCGGGTAGGTCATCTCGCGCTCATCGATCTTGACGAATTCATCGACGCTGAAAGGCTTGGTCGCGCGATAGATCAGTCCCGGCCGACTCCGCGCGCGGCCGCTGATGAAGACCCAGACATGGCCGGCGTCGTCGAGCGCGATCGCGGCGTTGTCGTGCGGATCGTTCACGAGCTGCTTGTCGTACACGATCGTCGGGCGCGGCACTTTGCCGGTCGCGTGGTCGAAGCACGATGCCATGATGAGCAGTTGACGCTTGCGCTTCACCGTGCCGCCGTAAACGAAGAACGTTTTGTTCGCTTTGGCGGAGTAGATCGCGATGGGGACGTGGTTGGCGGTGTAGGTGCCGAGCCCGCCGGAATATTTATCGCCGCCCTGCGAGCGTTGACCGAGGGTGAACCAGATGCCGCGATAGCCATCGGCGTGCGAAGAGGCGAAGGCGCCGGCGGCAGTCGATAGCAACGTGAGGGCGATGAACAAGACGTGTCGCGTCATTCGCAGGTGTGAAAGTTTTGCACGATTTGAGTTGAACTTACAAGCCGTGCTCTGCATGCGGAGCTACAATCCCGGACGATGAAGTACTTCTACGGCGAATATGACGGCGAGCCCTTCCCGACGCAGGACCAGCTCTTCGGGCTCAACAACCTGATGGACTTCATCATGCAGTACGGCGATCAGGCGCTGAAAGCCATCGAGCAGATGATGAAGGACCCGAGCAACCAGGAGCAGTCGGACCTGCTCGAGCAACTGCTCAAGGAAGGAATGCTCGACAAGGACGGCAAAGGAAAGCTCCGTCTCACGCCGCGCGCCATTACCCGCATGCAACAACGCGCCCTGATGGAAGTTTTTTCCAACCTCCGCATGGGAACGCGCGACGGTCACGAGAAAATCACCCCAGGACAAGGTGGAGAGCGCATCGAGGGAACCAAGCCGTATCAATACGGCGATCCGGTCTCAGAGCTCGATCTTCATCAGACGCTGCACAACGCGCTGACGCGTCACGGCCTTCCGCAGCAGAACTCCAAAATCAAATTCGACGAGCACGATTTCGAGCTGCACCTCCACGAAGGCACCACGAGTTGCTCGACGGTCGTTTTGCTCGACATGTCCGGCTCGATGATGCGCTACGGACGCTTTCTGTCGGCGAAAAAGGTCGCGATGGCGATGCAATCGCTCGTGCGCACGCGCTTTCCGCAGGACAGCATCGACTTCATCGGGTTCTATTCCGGCGCGATGAAGATTCCGGAAGCCGCCCTGCCACTCACGATGCCCAAGCCGGTGACGATCTACGACTACCAGGTGCGCCTGAAGGTCCCGATCGACAAGATGGACAAGGCCCCGCAGCACTTCACCAACCTGCACATGGGTCTCCAGCTTGCGCGGCGAATCCTGAAGAAGCGCGCGGCGGAGAACAAGCAGCTCTTCATCATCACCGACGGGCAGCCGACCGCGCACGTTGAGGGTGATTTCGTTTACCTCCTCTACCCGCCTGATCCGCGCAGCACCGTCGCGACGCTGAAGGAAGCGGTGCTGGCGGTGCGCGAGGGGTGCCGCATCAGCACATTCGCGTTGATCGAGGACTACTGGGGCATGGATTGGGTGGGCTTCGTCGATCAGCTCACCAAGCTGACGAAAGGCGTCGCCTTCTACACCAGCAGCGGCGAGCTCGCATCATGCGTGATGGAGAGCTACCTCAGCGGGCGGAAGAAAAAGTCGTTCATCGCGTGACGGGAAATCACTTCGAACATCTCGAGCCGCGCCGCCTGCTCGCCGTCAACGTGAGCATCAACGCCGCCACGCGCTATCAGCAGATCGACGGTTTCGGCACGGCCGCGGGATTCTTCCTTGGCGATGTTTACACGCAGGAGAACTGGAAGAACGCTTATTTTCAGGACCTCGGCAGCTCGATGCTGCGCGTGGATCTGAACCTCCTCGCGCTCCCCGGCAGTGACGGCGATCTGGCCACGCCCGTCGTCATGGGTGACGACATTCAAAGCAACATCAACGCGTTCGACTGGAATTCGGTCCCCACGAGTCTCTTCGGCGGCATTATCGAATCTGCCGCGATGAAAAAGATTGATGACTTCAAGGTGATCGGATCGATCTGGTCGCCGCCGCACTGGATGAAGGGTGAAGAGCGCGACGAAACGAGCGGCCAACCGAATGGCAAGCAGCCGCAGCTCGTGCAGGTCGGGAAATATCTCAATTCGAACGGCGGCAGCCTGATCGACACGCCGGCGAACCTGGAACAGTTCGGCCGCTATGTCGCCGCGTACGTGAAGGGATACGAGCAGCACTACGGCGTGCCGATGCACGCGATCAGCATCCAGAACGAGCTGGCATTCTCCGAGCCGTACAACAGCGCTGTTTACTATCCCGCGCTGTACGTGAAGGCGCTCAAGGCGGTCGCGGGCGCGTTCGATCATTACGGGATCACGACGAAGCTGATCGGCCCGGAAGACGTCGGCGTCGGCTCGACGAACAACCCCTGGGTGCTCAAGCGGCAGATGAACTATATCGACGCCGTCCGCGCCGATCCCGCCGCGATGGCCGCACTCGATGTCTACGCGATTCACGGTTACGCAACCGACGGCGTCACCCCCAACCGCAGCCCCGCGATGTGGTCGCAGTATTGGAACGGCCGAACCCAGGCGCGGTACCCGAACCCGGCGAACGCGTGGTGGACCGGCATCAAAAATGACGGCAAACGGAGCTGGATGACCGAAACGTCCGGTCAGCCGCACACATGGGATGGCGCACTCGCGCTCGCCGCCAGCGCGCAGGACGCGCTCGTGAACGGCAACGTCAGCGCGTGGGTCTACTGGCAATCGACGAGCGGCAACGAACGGCCCGCCGCCGGCGGCGAACTGATGGCCGGCGTCAACACCGCCGCCGACAAGTTCGAAGCCGCCCGCCATATCTTCCGTTACATCCGGCCGGGCGCTGCGCGCGTTGCTGCGACGCCGTCCGATCCGAACGGCGTCTACGTCAGCGCGTTCGTTCACGACGCGCAGAAGACACTGACGACGGTGCTCGTGAACCTCGGCTCAACCAACCAATCGATCAACCTCGCGATCGGCGGAACATCGCTCTCGTCGTTCAACGTCGGGCGGCTCAGCACCGCGGCGAGCCAATGGAGCAGCCTGGGAACGATCACCGTGACTGGCAATGTCGCTACCTTCACGCTCCCTGCGAGGAGCATCATCACCTTGCAAGGCGTCACCAAACCCGCGCCCGCGCAGACGCCGTTCGGCGGAACGCCTTTCGCCGTTGGTACGACGCCGGTCACGATCCAGGCGGAAAAATTTGACAATGGCGGCGAAGGCATCGCGTATCACGATCTCGAAACCCTCAACCGAGGCGGAAAATACCGAACCACCGGCGTCGACATCGAGACGACCACCGACACGGGCGGCGGGTTCGATGTCGGCTACGTGAAGGCGGGCGAATGGCTCGAATACACCATCGACGTGAAGACGGCCGGCCTGGCGACATTCACGTTCCGTCTCGCCAGCACCGGCAGCAACGGCAAGTTTCACGCTGAGATCGACGGCGTCAACGTCACCGGCGCGATGACCGTCCCGAACACCGCCGGTTGGCAGAAATGGGCAAACGTGACGAAGAGCGGCGTGAAGCTCACTGCCGGCGTACACGTGCTGCGCGTGAAGATGGATGCGAACGGATCAACCGGCTCAGTCGGAAATTTCAACTGGATCAAGATGCAAATGAGCGCGACGCCGACAGCAGTCGCATCAAAGAGCGGCAACGCGATTTGGAGTTTGACGGACGAGCGCGAGTTGCTCGTGACGATTTAACCGGGCGAGCGAGCGGCCGTAGTTATTCGTCCACGCCCGTCTCGGCGATCTGCTCGAGCGCTTCGTCCACTTCTTTCTGCTCGAAGACCCCAAGCTCTTCCAGTGCCAGCAGCGCCGCCTTCTGCTCCGCCATCTTCTTGTTCGGGCCCCACGCGCTGGTGAAGCGCCGGCCGTCGACGCAGACGCAGACTTCGAAGCACTTGCTGTGGTCCGGACCCTTCTCATCGAGAAGCTCGTACGTCGGCGTCGCGCCCAGTTCCTGCTGCGCGTGCTGCTGGAGGACCGCCTTGTAGTTCTGCTGGTGGGTGTTGGACGCGATCGAGTCGATCTTCGGCGTCATCGTGCGCAGGATGTATTCCTTGACGACCTCGAACCCGCCGTCGAGATAGATCGCCGCGACGATCGATTCGTACACGGCCGCGGCGAGCGACGAGGGCATCTGCTCGCGCGAGCTGATCCCTTTGCCGATGATCAGCAGGTCGATCAGCCCCGTTTCGCGCGACACCTCCGCACACGTGCGACGCGAGACGACCGCCGACTTGATCTTGGTCAGGTCGCCCTCGAGCAGCTCGGGGAAGCGAAGGTAAAGCGCCTCACAGATGATCAGGTCGAGGACGGCGTCGCCGAGGAACTCCATGCGCTCGTTGGAGTGCAGGCGCGTCTCGGCGATCGAGGCGTGGGTGAGCGACTCCTTGAGGAGTTGCGAGCTCTTGAACTGGTAGCCGAGGAGTGCCTCGGCGCGGCTCTGCAGATCGCTAGTCAAAACGGCTCCCGGATCGCAGACAGGTGGAGAACAACGCCGGGCGATGAGACGGAGGGAGGAGCTGGCAGCGCCTGTGAGTGGGAACGCGAACTTCGACGACCGGGTGACGACCTGCGCAGGCGGTGGTGTCGCGATCAGCGAAGCTGGTATTCCTCGGACCCTGGCGCGGCGGCCACGACCACCGAAACACGCGCGGCTCGGAACCACGTACAACGCACGTTAACTTAGCGGCCGCAAAATTTTGTGTCAATCGCCATTGCCAGCCGACTTGTTCCATGCAGGGCAGCGCATAACATGGCTGATTGGACTCGCATGCCCGCCGCCGCGGGGCGAACGCGACGGATCGCGACCGCTCGCCTAAAGTTCGATTGAAAGGACGCATGAGACGTTTTCCCACCGTCCCCGCCGTCTTGTCGCTTCTCGTGGTGGCCGGCGCAATCGCATCCGCCCCGCACATGGTGGCCGCCGCGTCCCCTGCCGCCATCGCGGACGAATCGATCTCATCCGATCTGTTCAACCCCGAAAAGCACATGAAGGTGAGCGAAGTCCGCCCCGGCATGAAGGGGTACGGGCTGTCGGTCTTCAAGGGGACCAAGATCGACCGCTTTGAGGTCGAAGTCCTCTCGATCCTGCGCGACTTCAACCCGAAGTACGACGTCATCCTCGTCCGCCTGAGCGGTGCGAACCTCGAGCACACCGGCAGCATCGCCGGAATGAGCGGGTCGCCGGTCTACCTGAAGGACGAGCAAGGCAAAGAGCGCATGGTGGGCGCGTTCGCGTACGGCTGGCCGCTGATGAAGGACCCGGTCGGCGGCGTGCAGCCGATCGAGTACATGCTCAACATTCGCGAGTCGAAAAAGAAGAACGACAACACCAGCGGCGCGACGCAGCCGGGCATCACCAGCGCCGACGATTCGGAATCTTCAACGAGCACGCCGCAGGAGCGGATCCGCTGGGACGTCAGCGATGCGATCATGCTGCCGGGAATGAAGTCGCCGCCGGCGAAGTATCCGTTCGCGGGAATCGACAGTTTTACGCCGAACCCGCGGCTCGGCGCGGATGACGTGGACGTCACCCGACTCCGCCCGCTCGCGACGCCGCTGATGACGAGCGGCCTGCCGCCGAAGCTGCTCGAAGGACTCACGCCGATCTTCAAATCGTATGGCCTCGTGCCGCTTCAATCGGGCGGCGTGAGCTCCGGGCGCGCAAATGCGGCGAATGACGCGAAGCTCGAACCCGGCAGCGTCATGGCCGTGCCGCTGCTGACTGGCGACGTTGAAATGACGGCGGTCGGAACCACGACTGAAGTAATCGGCGAACGCGTTTTCGGTTTCGGCCATCCGTTCAACAATGAAGGTCCGATCGCCCTGCCCGTCGGCGCGGGCGAGATCAACGGCGTCATCGCCAACCTGATGACCAGTTTCAAGCTCGGCGCCCTCGGCACGACGTACGGCACGCTCTACGCCGACGAGGCGGTCGGCGTCGCCGGGAAGATCGGGAAAACGCCCCCGACGATCCCGATCGACATCAACGTCCGCTACAACGACGGCACCGGCGACCGGAAGTACCACTTTGAAAGCGCCTCGCACCCGAAATTCACGCCGCTGCTGAGCGCGATGGCGTTGACGAGCGCGGTGACAGGCGCGCACGAGCTGCCGGAGTATCACACGCTCGACTACGTGATCGATGTGGAGTTCGCCAACGGCGAGAAGGTTCATCTGGTCAACAGTCTCGTCAACGCGTCGATGCCGGAGCTGTTCTTCGAGCTCGGCGGCCCGATGATCGCTGCGGCGCAGAATCCGTTCGAGCAGGTGAGCGTGAAAAGGGTCGAAGGGATCGTCAACGTCACGCCGATCGCGCGCGACGCGACGATCCTGTGGGTGAACGCGCCACGGCTGAAATATCGCCCGGGGGAGACGCTCAAGGCGTACGTTACCTACCGCCGCTTTCGGCAGAGCGACGCGATCCTGCCGATCGAGTTCGAGCTGGCGCGCGATCTGCCCGAGGGGAAATATCAGCTTACTGTCTCCGGTTGGGAGCAGTATTTTTCGGATGAACGAGCGGCCAAGCCGTTCCGATTCTCGGCCGAGAGCACGAAGGATGTTTTCGCCGTGCTGCGCGAGATGGCGGCGATTCGACATGACGCGATTTACGTCCGCCTGACGCGCCAGCCGGACGGCATCGCGATCGGGCGAACCGCGATGCCGAACCTGCCGTCGTCGCGTCGCGAAGTGTTGATTGGCGCCGGCCGAAGCAATACGACGCCATTCGTGAGCTCGACAGTGAAGGTGATCCCGGCGGGGAACCTCGTTCAAGGCGCCGCGCAGTTCGAGGTGACGATCGACAAGAACGCGCGGGTGGAAACCGGCACCGGAAAATCCGCCGGCCCGCGTCACGACGCCCCGCCGACGGCGACGCCGTCCACGCCGCAATCGCCGCCAAAGTCCGCGCTGCCGTCACCGTCGAAGGAGCCGAAACCGGACCCGAAACCGGACGTGCCGACCGGCGATTCCGAATAACTGGAACCCTGACCACTGATGCAAAAAACGAAACCCATCACGCTGCTTCTCGTGCTCGCGCTTGCGTCGAGCACCTTCGCCGTCGGCACCAGCCACTGGACGCATACGAGCGAGGCGGATTTTAAGAACGGCACGTTCACGCACGTCGTCGCGACCAATCTTGGCGATCTGAAACTGTCGCGCGCGGTCAAGACGCTGCTCGAGCAGAACGCCAAGGTCAGCGCCGTCTATGCGCTGGTCGAAACGTCCGACGGCGTCGTCTACGCCGGCACCGGGCCGCAAGGCGTCGTCATGAAAATCGCCGGCGACAAGGTGACCGAAGCGCTCAAGCTCGATGACGGCACCTCCGTCTTCAGCCTCGCGCTGGACGGAGACGGCAACCTGCTCATCGGCACCGGCGGCGAGAAGGGTCGCGTGCTCAAGCTCGACACGAAAAACGAGAAGGCGAAGCCGAAGGAAATTTTTTCCGGCGAAGGCGTGCAGTACGTCTGGTCCCTCGTGCGCACGAGCGACGGCAACGTTTACGCCGCCACCGGGCCGAACGGTCAGCTCTTCGAGATCAACCGCGACGGCGCCTACTCCATGCTGCTCGACACGGACGAGAACAACCTCCTGTCGCTCATCAGCGACGGCAAGGATACGCTTTACCTCGGCAGCGATCCGAACGGCCTGGTTTATCGCGTGAACCGCAAAACGAAAGAAGTCTACATCGTCCACGACGCGGCGGAGTCGGAAGTGACGGCGCTCGCGCTCGACAAGAAAGGCAACCTCTACGCCGGCACGGCGGAAGCGATGCCGCAGGCGGGCGAGGATGGCGAGCCGGCGAGCGCCACGGAACAGATCGGCCGACCTGAGGGCGGAACGAGCGGCGCGCCGATCCCGACGCCGCCGCACGCCGAGCCGAAACCGCCGGAAGTTCCGGATCCGAATCCGGGGGAACCAGATCCGATTCCGAAGAAGCTGGTGGTGTTTGCCGCGCCTGCCACTGGGAGTGCGACGACGAAAAAGAAAAATAGAGATGCGAAGGCGCAAGCGGCGGACGACGGAGATAAAGCTGGTGAGCGTCTTCCGACGAGCGGTCCCACTTCGGTGTCCCCCACCGTCACCGCGCCACCGACGCCACCGTCCAGCGATGATTCAGGAAAGCCGCGCGAGGGTGGCAACGCGATCTATCGCATCGATCCGGACGGGCTGGTTACCGAGATTTTCCGTCAGCCCGTGCTCGTCCTGTCGATGATCGAGCAGGACGGAACGCTTCTTGTCGGCACCGGCAGCGAAGGTCTGATTTACCAGATCAAGCCGGCGGCGCAGGAAACGGTCGTGCTCGCGAAGGTCGAACCGAAACAGGTCATGTCGCTCCTGCCCGCGAAGGACGGGCGCATCCTGCTCGGCCTGGCGAATACGGGCGGCATCGCGGCGATGACGAGCGGCTTCGCCAGCGAGGGGACGTACACGAGCCCCGTGCTCGACGCATCGCAGGTCAGCCGCTTCGGCAAGCTGAGACTTCACGGCTCGCTGCCGGCGAAGACGGCGCTGAAAGTGGCGACGCGCAGCGGCAATGTCGCCGAGCCGGCGGAGACGGGGTGGTCGAAATGGTCTGACGCCGCGCCGGCGGCGGAGTTCGTGCCGGTGACCGCGCCCACGGCGCGGTTCCTCCAATACCGGCTGACCTTCACCAGCGAGGACGGCAACCGCACGGCGGTCATCGATGACGTGGACGTCTCGTACCAGCAGCCGAATCTCCCGCCCGAAGTGAAGTCGGTCAAGATTGCGACAAAGGAGTCGCAGTCGCAGCAGACGACGAGTTCCGCTTCGCCCCCTGAGGCGCGGCATCAGACGATCACCTGGGAGGCGTCCGATCCGAACGAAGACGAGCTGGATTACAGCCTCTATTTCCGCCGCGGATCGACCGGGAAGTGGATCCTGATCAAGGACAAGCTGAAGGAAACGACGTACGAATGGGACACGCGATTGGTCGCCGACGGGCGGTATGAGGTGCGCGTGGTCGCCAGCGACGCCCGGAGCAATGCGATCGGCTCGGGCAAATCGGCCAGCCGCGTGAGCGATCCGCTGGTGGTCGACAATACCCCGCCCGTCATCGGAAACCTCAACGCCCGCAGCGGTGCCGGCGAGGTCCGCATCCAGGCGGACGCGGTGGATCGCTCAACCACCCTCGCCGCGTTCGCTTACGCGGTCGATTCCGCCGATGAGTGGCAAACCGTCCTGCCTTCCGATATGATCGCGGACGGCCCCGAGGAAAAGCTCGACTTTTCCATCAAGGAATTGAAGCCGGGCCCGCATCAGGTGACGGTTCGAGCGACCGACGCCCGCGGCAACCAGACGATGCAGACGATCCCCGTGACGGTCGATTCTCCCGCGGCAGACGCGGGAGCGGCAAAGTAACCGAAATCACCGATCGCAAGAGAGAAAGAGACGAGAGCCAGCGATGCATTACCCCCACAAGACCAGCCACCGGAAGCGCGCTCGCAAGTGTGGCTTCCGCGCCCGCATGCGGACCGCCAACGGCCGCAAGATCATCAACGCCAAGCGCCGCGCCGGGCGCAAGGTCCAAGTCGTTTGATCACGGTTGTCTGATCACGGTCGTCTGATCACGGTCGTCTGATCACGGTCGTCTGATTCTGCATTCGACCCCGATGGTCATTGCCGCCACGCCCGACCCGCCCGCCGCGTTTGGGGTGGGCGATGAGTTGCAACTCACCGACGGTCAAATCGTGCGGCGGCCGGTCTCTAATGCGACGATTTTTACTACAGGCCCGGCCACGAGTTGGGCCTGCATTTTTGCGCGCTCTCGCGAAAAATAAGGACTTACGAACGCTCCGCCTAACCGTTTAACTTTCTGTTTAACACCCGTTTACACGTCGCCCGAGCGTCAATTTCCCGTCGCCGCAGCGCTTTGAGCGCCGCCACCGTCTCGCCCGCCGAATGGAAACTGCTCGTGCCCGCGCCATCCGCATCGCCGCCGATCGTGGTTAACAAGGCACGCCACAATTCGTTCGAATTGTCGA